>JBHEMK010000152.1:0-21287 GCA_046262635.1 Gaiellaceae bacterium | reverse complement strand
GAGCAACTCGAGCTCGGCCGCATCGATCTCGGCCAGGCGCTCCGGGGTCTGCGTCATCAGCGCGAACGGCTTCTCCTCACGGTGCTTGCGCGCGCGGAGACGAGCCACCGACTCCTCGTTCCCCGCGTCGCAGGCGAGGTGCCAGCCGCCGAGACCCTTCACGGCGAGGATCTCGCCCGCCTTGAGACGGTGCGCAGCTTCGTCAAGCGGCAGCGAGAGTTGAGGCCCGCAGGCCGGGCAGCAGACCGGCTCGGCGTGGAAGCGGCGGTCGGCGGGATCCTCGTATTCGCGGCGGCAGTCTGCGCAGAGCGCAAAGCCGGCCATTGTTGTGTTCGGCCGGTCGTAGGGAACCGCCCGAACAATCGTGAAGCGCGGTCCGCAGTGCGTGCAGTTGACGAACGGATAGCGATAGCGTCGATCTGCCGGGTCGAAGAGCTCGCGCAGGCAGTCGTCGCAGGTCGCCACGTCCGGTGGAATCAGCGCGCTGCGTCCGGTGGCCGCGCTCGGCTCGATCGCGAAGCCGGCCGCGCCGCTCGGCGGGAGGCGCTCCATGGCGACCGCGTCCACGCGGGCGAGCACGGGCGCCTCCTCGCGCAGCGCGGCGGCGAGAGCATCGAGTGCGAGAGTGGGGCCCTCGGCCTCGATCACGACGCCCTCGCCGTCGTTGAGAACGAATCCGGCGAGCCCGTGCCGCCGTGCGAGGCCGTAGACGAACGGCCTGAAGCCGACTCCCTGGACGATGCCGTGCACCCGAAAGCGGCGGCGTTCGCGATCGATCACCCGCTGATTGTTGCGCTTGCGCACGGCGGGCGTCATGATCGTCGGCGAGGTTCCGCAGCCGAGAAGACTGGAGGGGGATGTTCGGGCTCGACCGCATGATTATCGGCCCTAGTCACGGCAGCCGCAGCGGTGTCGCCTCGACGCGTTTGGGCATGCCCGGTCGCGGGCAGCAGCCCGGCATGGGTCGGCTCGGGCTCCGGGAGGCGCATCGGTGGAAGCGGGCCCTCACGGTCGGCTGGGGAGCGGTCACGAGCTGATGTGTCTGGCGATTCCAGGCCAGGTGATCGAGATCGTGGACGCGCCGAACCGGCTCGCCCGGGTCGAGGTCGCCGGAGTCGTCCGGAACGTCAACGTCGGGCTCCTCGACGGAGACGGAGTCGGTGCGTGCCCCGGCGACTGGGTGCTGATCCACGTCGGTTTTGCGATGTCGAAGGTCGACGAGGATGAGGCACACGCCACGCTCGGCCTGCTCCAGGCGATGGGGAACGCGTTTGACCAGGAGCTCGAGGAGCTGAAGGCAAGCGTGATCGAGTGAGCTGCGCCGACGACGGGCACTGCATCACGTGCTCGGACGAGGGGATCCCGATGCGGGTGCTCGATCTGCGTCCCGGCGGGCTCGCCCTCTGCGTCGGCGAGGACGGAGCTCCGGTCGAGGTGATGATCGACCTCGTGGAGAGACCCGCGGCCGGCGAGTCGTTGCTCGTCCACGCCGGCGTGGCGCTCGGAAGGCTCGCGTGAGGTTCGTCGACGAGTTCCGGGACGCCGAGCTCGGGCGTGCGTTGGCGACCGAGGTCCTGGCGACCGTCGAACCGGGCCGCCACTACAAGGTGATGGAGGTCTGCGGCGGCCACACGCACACAATCTACAAGTACGGCGTCGACGATCTGCTGCCCGAGAACGTCGAGCTCGTCCACGGGCCGGGCTGCCCCGTCTGCGTGATCCCGATGGGCCGCGTGGACGATGCGATCGCCGTGGCGCACGAGGAGGGCGTCGTCTTCACCTGCTTTGGCGACATGATGCGCGTCCCCGGTAGTCGGGGAACGCTCCTCGAGGCGAAGGCCGAGGGGGCGGACGTCCGGATGGTTTACTCGCCGCTCGACGCGTTGCGGATCGCGCGCGAGAACCCCCATCGGCAAGTGGTCTTCTTCGCCGTCGGTTTCGAGACCACGGCGCCGTCGACCGCGCTGACGCTGATGCGCGCCAAGGCCGAGGCGATCGAGAACTTCTCCTGCTTCTGCAACCACGTGACAATCGTGCCGCCGCTGCGGGCCCTGCTCGAGTCCCCGGACCTGCGGCTCGACGGGTTCATCGGCCCCGGCCACGTCTGCACGGTCGTCGGTGCGCGCCCGTTCGAGTTCATCCCGTCCGACTACCGCAAGCCGATCGTCGTCTCCGGGTTCGAGCCGCTCGACCTGCTCCAGTCGGTGCACATGGTCCTGCGCCAGCTCGTCGAGGGACGGTGCGAGGTCGAGAACCAGTATAAGCGCGTCGTTCCCTACGACGGCAACCCTCAGGCGCTGCGCGTGCTCGAGGAGGTCTTCGAGCTGCGCCCCCACTTCGAATGGCGCGGGCTCGGCTTCATCTCGCACAGCGGCCTGAAGCTGAGCAGGGCGTATGCCGAGCTCGACGCGGAGGTCCGGTTCGCGGTGCCGGGTGTCCGGGTCGCGGATCCGAAGGCGTGCCAGTGCGGCGAGGTTCTGAAGGGCGTGATCCGGCCGTGGGAGTGCAAGGTCTTCGGCACCGCCTGCACACCGGAGCGGCCGATCGGAACGTGCATGGTGTCCTCCGAGGGCGCCTGCGCCGCCTACTACAACTACGGCCGCTTCGCGCGTGAGCGGGAGGTCGTGTGAGCAGCGCCGAAGAACACGCTCTGGCGATGATCGAGCGCGTCCGCTCGAAGCCCCTGCGCTTCCGCGACGAGCGCATCACGATGGCCCACGGCGCCGGGGGCAAGGCAACCCAGACGCTGATCGAGGGGCTGCTTGCCCCCGCCTTTGGGTTGAGCGAGCTCGCCGACGCGGGCGCCGTCGAGGGGCTCGCGTTGACAACGGACACGTTCGTCGTCAAGCCGATCCGCTTCCCGGGCGGCTCGATCGGCGAGCTGGCCGTCAACGGCACCGTCAACGACCTCGCCGTCGCAGGTGCGCGGCCGCTCGCTCTGGCGCTCTCGCTCGTGCTCGAGGAAGGGCTCGCGGCCGAGGAGCTCCGGGCGGAGGTCGACGCGATCGCGAAGACGGCCGCCGCGGCGGACGTGCTCGTCGTCGCCGGCGACACGAAGGTGGTCGAGCGGGGCCGGTGCGACTCGATGTACGTTTGCACGACGGGGGTCGGCCGGTTCGACCCGCGCGCCCGGCTTTCGCCCTCGGCGCTGCGGCCAGGCGACCGGATCCTCGTCTCCGGATCGATCGGTGAGCATGGGACCGCCGTCATGCTCGCCCGCGGAGAGTTCGAGCTCGCCGCGGCGGTCGGGTCGGACACCTGCCCGCTCTGGCCCGCAGTGGACGCGCTGCTCGAGGCGGCCGGCCCCTGGCTGCGCTGCCTGCGCGACGCGACCCGCGGCGGCGTCGCCTCGGTCGTGAACGAGCTCGCCCGCGCCTCCGGGGTCGCCGTCGTCATCCGGGAGGCCGCCGTCCCGGTGCAGCCGGCGGTCGCCGGCGCCTGCGAGATCCTCGGGATCGACCCGATGTACGTCGCGAACGAGGGACGCCTCGTCGCCTTCGTCGCGCCCGAAGGCGTCGACGAGGCTCTCGCCGCACTGGCCGCGGTGCCCGGCTGCGCGGGAGCAGCGGAGATCGGCGAGGTCAAGACCGACCCGCCGGGCCTCGTGCTGGTCGAGACGGCCTTCGGTGGCCGAAGAGTGATGGACATGCTCGTGGGCGACCCACTGCCAAGGATCTGCTGACGGAGGAGAGGAGCCGATGAAGCAGCACCAGGCACAAACGCAAGAGCCGCGGTCCTCGCGGACCGAGGACTAGCGTGCACGAACTCTCGATCGCCGGCGCCGTCGTCGAGATCTGCTGCGACAACGCGCGCGGAGGCACCGTCGTCAAGGTCGAGCTCAAGATCGGCCGCCTGCGGCAGGTCGTTCCCGACGCCCTGGCGTTTGCCTTCGAGCTCACCGCGGAGGGGACGCCGGTCGAGGGCGCACTGCTCGAGATCGAGGACGTGCCGGCGCGCGTCGCCTGCGGGGCGTGCGAGCTCGAGACCGAGGTCGAACGATTCCCGCTCGCCTGCGGGCGCTGCGGCAGCTCCGCCGTCGAGGTCGTCGGCGGCGAGGAATGTCAGGTTGAGTCACTGGAGATCGAACACGCGCCCGTCTTGGTCGCGAGGAGGTAGACGGTGGAAGCAAGCACAGCGTTTCCGGGCCACGGGGAGATCGAGGCTGCACCCGGGGTCGATGAGGTCCACATCCTCTGGTGCTCGGAGGGGATGAGCTGCGACGGAGACAGCGTCTCGGTCACGGCGGCGATGCAGCCCACGATCGAGGATGTTCTCCTCGGGAACATTCCTGGGCTGCCGAAGGTCAACCTGCACAACAAGGTGCTCTCCCCCACGCTCGGCGGGGACGAGTTCCTGGAGCCGTTCTTCGCGGCGGTCGACGGGACCCTCGGGGCGCCCTTCATCTTCGTCCTCGAGGGCTCCGTCCCGAACGAGAAGATCAACGGCGACGGCTACTGGACCTCGTTCGGCAACGACCGGGCGACGGGAGAACCGCTGACGCTGAGCTGGTGGCTCGACCGGCTGCCGCAAAAGGCGTGGGCGGTCGTCGCCTGCGGGACCTGCGCGACCTACGGCGGCATCCACGCGATGGCCGGCAACCCCACCGGCTGCATGGGGCTCGCGGACTACCTCGGTTGGGACTTCCGCTCGGCAGGCGGCCTGCCGATCGTGAACGTTCCGGGCTGCCCGGTCCAGCCGGACAACTTCATGGAGACGCTCACCTGGGTGCTCTACCAGGCGGCGGGGCTCGCGCCGGTGATCCCGCTCGACGAGCACTTGCGGCCGCAGTGGCTGTTCGGCAAGACGGTGCACGAGGGATGTGACCGCGCCGGCTATTACGAGCAGGGCGACTTCGCGCACGACTACAACTCGCCGAAGTGCCAGGTGAAGATCGGCTGCTGGGGGCCCGTCGTCAACTGCAACGTCACCAAGCGCGGCTGGATGTCCGGGATCGGCGGGTGCCCGAACGTCGGTGGTATCTGCATCGGCTGCACGATGCCGGGTTTTCCCGACAAGTTCATGCCGTTCATGGACGAGCCGCCGGGGGCGACCGTGTCCGGCGCACTCGTCGGCCCCTATGGCATGTTGATCCGCAAGATGCGCAGCCTCACGAACCTCACGGCCAACAAGGAACCGAAGTGGCGGCATAACGGGCCGGCGCTGACGACAGGCTACGAACCCCGCTGGGGCAACAGGAAGGAGGGCTGATGGCCACCACGAGAGAGCGGGTGCAGCCTGATCAGCGCAACCTCGTCGACATGTCGTGGGACCCGATCACGCGAATCATCGGAAATCTCGGCATCTACACGAAGATCGACTTCGACAACCGCGAGGTCGCGTCGTGCAAGAGCACCTCGTCGATGTTCCGCGGCTACAGCGTGTTCATGAAGGGCAAGGATCCCCGTGACGCCGGCTTCATTACGAGCCGTATCTGCGGGATCTGCGGCGACAACCACACCGTCTGCTCGATCTACGCCCAGAACATGGCGTACGGGATCAGGATGACGCCGCTGGCGGAATGTATTTTCAACCTCGGCGAGGCGGCAGAGTACATCTTCGACCACGCGATCTTCCAGGACAACCTCGTGTTCGGCGACTACTGCGAGCAGATGGTCAAGGACACCAACCCGAAGATGCTCGCGCAGGCCGAGACGACAGCGGCGCCCCACTCCGAGCTCCACGGCTACCGAACGGTGGCAGACATCATGCGTGCCTTCAATCCGTTCGTCGGCGAGCTCTACGTCCAATCGCTCCAGCAGAGCCGGGTCGCGCGCGAGATGTTCTGCCTCATGGAGGGCCGGCACGTCCATCCGTCGACGATGTATCCCGGCGGCACCGGCACCGTGGCGACGCCTCAGGTCTTCACGGACTATCTGTCGCGCCTCGTCAGGGTGACCGACTGGATCAAGAAGGCCGTCCCCCTGAACGACGACCTGTTCGACTTCTTCTACGAGGCGCTTCCGGGGTACGAGGAGGTGGGCCGGCGGCGCGTCCTGCTCGGCTGCTGGGGGGCGTTCCAGGACCCGATCGAGTGCGACTACCGCTACGAGCACATGACCGACTGGGGCCGGGCGATGAAGGTGACTCCCGGCATCGTCATCGACGGCGAGCTAGTCACGACCGACCTCGTCGACATCAACCTCGGCATCAGGATCCTGCTCGGCAGCTCCTACTACGACGACTGGCAGAACGAGGAGATGTTCGTCGCGAAGGATCCGCTCGGAAACCCCGTTGACCGGCGGCACCCGTGGAACCAGACGACACTCCCCAAGCCGCAGAAGCGCGACCTGGAGCACGGCAAGTACAGCTGGGTGATGAGCCCTCGCTGGCACGACAACCGGACCGGCGACGACCTCGCCCTCGATACCGGCGGCGGAGCCTTCGCCCGGCTCTACTCGACGGCGCTCGCCGGGATCGTCGACGAGCCGTACGTCAAGGCGCCAGGAGACGGCACGGTGCAGATCCACCTGCCGAAGACGGCCTCGTCCGGCGAGGCGACGCTGACCTGGCGGATCCCGCAGTGGTCGAACGCGATTGAGCGGAACCGTGCCCGCGCGTACTTCATCGCGTATTCGGCCGCGATGGCGTTCGGCTTCGTCGAGCGGGGTCTGGCGGAGGTGCGGCAGGGAAACACGAAGACGTTCAACGACTTCGAGGTTCCGGACGAATCGATCGGCTGCGGCTTCCACGAGGCCGTGCGTGGCGTTCTCTCGCACCATCTCGTGATCCGCGACAAGAAGATCGCCAACTACCACCCCTACCCGCCGACGCCCTGGAACGGGAGCCCGACCGATTCGAACGGCGTTCTCGGCCCCTACGAGGACGCGGTCAGCAACATGCCGATCTTCGAGGAGAACGACCAGGAGAACTTCCGCGGCGTCGACATCATGCGCGCCGTACGGAGCTTCGACCCGTGCCTGCCGTGCGGCGTCCACATGTACCTCGGGGGCGGCAAGACGATCAAGCGAGTGCACTCTCCCATGTTCGGAAGCAACCACTGATGCAAGACCGCGACGTACGGGAACAGGTCGCTCGGGTGGAGCGGCTCCTCGACGGAATCGACGACGACCCGCGGGCGCTGGCGGCGCTCCAGGCGCTCGTCGAGCTCTACGGCGAGGGGCTGCGGCGCGTTGTCGAACTAGGCGGCATCTCGGAGGAGCTCGAGGCAGACGAGCTCCTCTCGCACCTCTTGCTCCTTCACGACCTGCATCCTGTCGATCTCGAGACGCGCGTCGCCCGTGCGCTCGAGGAGGTGCGGCCGTATCTCGGCTCCCACGGCGGGGATGTCGAACTGCTCGGCGTTGAAGACGGGGTCGCACGGCTGCGCCTGAACGGCACCTGCGACGGTTGTCCATCCTCGGCGGTGACACTGCAGCACTCGATCGAGACCGCCATCCTGCGGGCGGCGCCCGAGCTCGAGGGGGTCGAGGCAGAGGGCCTCGAGCAACGGGAGCCGGAGCTCCTCCAGATCGGAACCCTCGCCGCCCCGCCTGGTCCCTGCCTGCCGGAGCTTGCTCGATGAGCATCACGGCGTCACGCCTTCGCCGGCTCGCGGCTCCGCGTTCCCCAGGGCCCGCCGCTCCGCGTTCCGAAGGGCCCGCGGAGCAGGTCGAGCGGTGCGAGCTCTGCGCCGAGCCGATCGCGGCCGAGCACCGGCACGTCGTCGATGTCCATGCGCGCTCCCTCCTCTGCGCGTGCCGGGGCTGCGCGCTCCTGCTCGATCGCCGCGGCGCGGGCGGCGGTCACTACCGGCTCGTGCCGGAGCGCCGCCTCCGCCTCGACGGCTTCCGGCTCGACGACGGGCATTGGGCGGCGCTCCGGATCCCGGTCGACCTCGCGTTCTTCTTCCGCTCGAGCAGCGCCGGCCGCGTCGCGGCCGTCTATCCGGGCGCGATGGGAGCCACCGAGTCCCTGCTCGAGCTCGAGGCCTGGCAGGAGCTCGAGGCGGCCAACCCGGTGCTGCTCGGGCTTGAAGACGACGTGGAGGCGCTGCTCGTCAACCGGGCCGGCGGTCGGCGGGAGCACTTCCTGGTCCCGATTGACGACTGCTATGCACTCGCCGGGGTGATGCGGACCCACTGGAAGGGCTTCGCCGGCGGAGCCGAGGTGTGGTGCGAGATCGATGCGTTCTTCGACCGCCTGCAAGAGCGGGCGCAGGAGGGAACATGATGGCGAACATCAAGCTGGGAAAGCCTGACGTGAAGCACGACACCGCAACGCACGTCGAGGGCGTGAAACAGGGCAACACGCCGGGGAACTACGAGAAGTCTGGCGGTCATCTCAAGAACGGCCGCTCCACCGCGGCGCGCTCGACCGGGATCAATCCGGACAAGCACGGGCCGATCGATCCCCGGATGCCGAACCTCTCGCCGCCGTGATTCCGGCCGCAGCGTCTTCGGCCCCGGAGCTCGAGTTCGCGGTCGAGGAAGTCACCGCGGTCGTGCATGCCGTCGTTCCGATCATCTGCTTCCGGCTCCACCTGGACGCGGCCGCACGCGAGGTCCGCTCGGTCGCGCTCAACGTCCAGCTGCGCATCGACGCAACGCGCCGCAGCTACGAGCCGGGCGATGAGGAACGGCTGCTCGAGCTCTTCGGCGGGCGCGAGCGGTGGGGCCAGACGCTTCGAAGCCTGATGTGGACGAACGTCTCCGTGACGGTGCCGCGGTTTGCGGGACAGACCTACGTCGCGCTGCACATTCCGGCAACGTACGACTTCGAGGTCGTCGCGGCGAAGTACCTGAATGCGCTCGAGTGCGGCGACGTGCCGGTCGAGCTGCTCTTCAGCGGAACGCTCTTCTACGAGGCCGCGGACGGGAGGCTCCAGGCAGCACCGGTCTCGTGGGAGCACGAGGTGCGTGCGTCGCTCCCGGTCGCAGTGTGGCGGGAGGCGATCGAAACCGCCTTTCCCGGCAGCGCGTGGCTGCGTCTTCAACGCGACGCGTTCGACGAGCTTTGGTCCTATCGTGCGTCGCACGCGCTACCGAGCTGGGAGGCGACGCTCGCAGACCTGTTGGCAGGGCGCGAATGACGCAGGTCGTGCGCGAGCTCGCCGACGCCGTGCTGTACGAGGGGCACGTGCTGTGGCCCTACCGGCGCTCCTCGATCAAAAACCGGCAGCGCTGGACGTTCGGCGGCATCTATCCGGACGTCTACGCCCGGTCGAGCTCCGATCGATCCGTCGTGCAGGTCGAGTGCCTGGTCGAGGACGCCTCACCGGTGCTCGATGTGGACGTGCGGTTCCTCCACGTGGTTCGCCGGCAGGCCGCACGGGGCAAAGGGCTCGAACCGGTCGACCAGATCGCGGGGTATCTGACCTGGGACGAGACGACCGAGCGGACGGTCGAGCTGCGCGCCGTACGGTCGGGCCGGGCGAGACGCGCCGCGATCGCGGTACGGGAGGGACGCGCCGTCGAGACCGTCGAGGGCGGCGCGCTCATACGAAGCTGGCAGTCGCTCGAAGGTCACGTGGAGGCGCGCGTCGAGCCTCTCGACCGACGGCTGTATCGCGTCCGCGTCCGCATCGCCAACGACAGCGCCTGGCCCGGCACCGACCGGGACAGCGCTGCCCGCCGTACGCTCCTCTCGGCCCATGCCGTCCTCTTTGCCCGGGAGGGCGATTTCATCTCGTCGGTCGACCCGCCCGAGCCGCTCCGGGCGGCGACGGCTGCGCTGCGAAGCGAGGGCCTCTGGCCGGTGCTCGTCGGCGCGGAAGGGGAACGTCGGACGATGCTGGCTGCGCCGATCATCCTGTCCGACTACGCACGCGTCGCCCCGGAGAGCCCCGGCGACTTCTTCGACGGCGGTGAGATCGACCAGTTGCTGGTCCTGAACATCCTCGGTCTCACGGACGACGAGAAGCGGGAACTGCGCGCGGGCGACCCGCGGGCACGCGAGATCCTTGAGCGGACCGAGGCGATGACGCCGGAGGCGATGGCGCAGCTGCACGGCGTCATCCGCGAACTCCGGCCCGTGGAAGGGCCGTGATTGTGGAGATCTGGGAGGAGCTCGAGCGACCCGGGCCGGAGAGCGTCACCGTTGACGGGGTGGAGGTGCGGCGGGGCACGCGCGTGCGCCTGCACCCGGCCGACCGGCGTGACGTCCTCTCGGCGGCGCTGGACGGGCGCACAGCCGTCGTCGAGAGCATCGAGGAGCTGATGGAGGGCGGTATCCGACTCGCGGTCTCGCCCCATGACGATCCCGGGCGCGACCTGGGCCCGGCGCGCCCCGGCCACCGCCTGTTCTTCGCACCCGAGGAGGTCGAGCCGCTGTCGCGCGTCCTCGTGGCCGGAATCGGCAACATCTTCCTCGGGGACGACGGCTTCGGCTGCCAAGTCGCCACGAGACTCGCCGACGGCCCGATGCCAGAGGGGGTCGACGTCGTCGACTACGGTATCCGCGGCTTCGACCTCGCCTACGCGCTCGCGAGCGGCTACGAGTCGGCGTTGCTGATCGACGCGGCGCAGCTCGGTGAGGCGCCCGGGACACTTGCGGTGATCGAGCCGCCGTCCGACGACGACGGCGCGGACATCGACACGCACGCCATGGACCCGGTGCGCGTGCTGCGGCTCGCGCGGGACCTCGGGGGAACTCCAAGCCGCACGCTCGTTCTCGCCTGCCAGCCGGCGCACCTCGCGGATCCCGACGCGGGCGACGACGTGCTGCACGAGCTGAGTGCGCCGGTGCAGGCGGCAGTCGAGCAGGCGCTGCCCGCCGTCCGTGCACTCGTGGAAGAGTTGTTGCTGACCGAACGACCGAAAGGCGGTGGAGACACATGAACGTCGGCCGAGGGCTGCTCGCGCTGCTGGCAAGCGGGTTCGTCGCGGTACTCGTCTTGCAGCGCGGCCCGCTAAGGCGGTACCTGAAAATCGAGAAGATGTAGGAAGGGGAAAAAGGCGTGCACCGGACGAAGGTACGGATCGTCGAGGGAATCCTCGATGCCAACGACACGATCGCACGTGCGAACCGGGAAGACTTCGACCGTCACGGAGTCGCGGTCGTCAACCTGATGAGCGCGCCGGGGGCCGGCAAGACGTCGCTCCTGGAGCGGGTCGTCTCCGACCTCGGCGGCCTGCGGGTCGGCGTGCTCGAGGGTGATGTCCAGGGGAGTCTGGACGCGGATCGGCTTGCGTCACTCCACGTTCCCGTCACGCAGATCAATACCGACCCCGGCTTCGGCGGCGAGTGCCACCTCGACGCGAACATGGTGCGCTCAGCGCTCCCATCCGTGCCCCTGGAGACGATCGACCTGCTCGTGATCGAGAACGTCGGCAACCTCGTCTGCCCCGCCGAGTTCCGCGTCGGCGAGCACCTTCGCGTCATGGCCTCGTCGGTGACCGAGGGCGAGGACAAGCCGCTGAAGTACCCGCTGATGTTCCGGGCGTGCGATCTCGTGCTCGTGAACAAGATCGACCTCCTCCCCCATCTCGACTTCGACCTCGAGCGCTTCATCGCAAACCTCGACGCGGTGCATCCCGCCGTCCCCCGCCTGCTCGTCAGTGCACGCACGGGCGAAGGCGTCGGAGCATGGCGCGAATGGCTGATCCGGAGTGCCTCGCGGGAGGCCGCGCTGGCGTGACCGTGACCGCTTCCGCCGGGCACGTGGATCGACTGCTCGAGCGGCGCAGCACTGCCAACGAGCGCTTCTTTACCGAGGAGGCCGAGCGGATTGCCCGACTCTGCCGCGTCATGGCGGAGCGCTTCGTCCGCGACGGGCGGCTCCTCGCCGTCGCCTCCTCGCCGCAGGGCCGGTCGGACGCACACCACGTCGCCGTCGAATTCGTCCACCCCGTGATCGTCGGCAAGCGGGCGCTTCCTGCGCTTGCGATCGCCCCGGAGAGCGGCGGGACGGCGGCGGTGCTCGACCTGCTCGCCGAGCAGGACGACATGGTGATCGCCTTCGACGGCGACCGGGCTGCGGTCGCGCTCACACGCGAGCGCGGGTGCCTCACGATCGCCTTCGCGAGCGCGGGCGCCGAGTGGGAGTTCGAAGCTCCTGGCGACGACCCGTTCGTGCGCCAGGAGCTCGCCGAGACCCTGTACCACCTCGTCTGGGAGCTCGTCCACGTCTTCTTCGACCATCTGGGCGGCTCGACCCGGGGCGCGGGCGCATCGAGCTTCCTCTACCCCTTCCTCGAGGGCGGCGGCGGTGACCTCGAGGCAGTGGTTGACGACGTCTGCCGCTCGGTGCTGATGAAGGCGAGCGAGATCGGCGAGCTTCGTGCCCGCACGCTCGAGGACGGGCGCGAAACTCTCGGAGCGGCGGCGGCCGAGCTGCGGCGCGCGTTCGACCTGGGTGGGAAGCTGCTCGCCTTCGGCAACGGAGGCTCGGCGACCGACGCCATGGACGTCGTGGCCGACTTCCGGGGTGCGCCCCAGGGCTGGGCGCCCAGGCGAGCGCTGGATCTCACCGAGGACCCGGCGATCCTGACCGCGCTCGCGAACGACATCGGGCCGGAGGTTCTCTTCCAGCGCCAGATCATCGCCTACGGCCGCCCGGGAGACGTTGCCGTCGCGCTCTCGACTAGCGGAAACTCCGCCGACATCGTCGAGGCGCTCGCCGAGGCGCGACGGAGGGGCCTCAGCACGATCGCCTTCGTCGGTTACGACGGCGGCCGCATCGCCGCGGAGGCGCTCGCCGACCATGTCGTCGTCACGTACTCCGAGCACATCCCGCGCATCCAAGAGGCCCAGGCGAGCGCCTACCACGTGCTGCGAGAGCTCGTCGAGCTCGGCAGCTCCTGAATCGCGTGCCCTCGCTAGCCGCGGACGAGAAGCCGACGGCAGGCTGCACCCGACCCGGACGAGATCTACCAGCGGATGCAGACGGAGCGCCGGCGGCGTCCTTCACGCCCGCCGCTCGAACTCGCGTCGACGGCCCTCGTGGCGGCTTCGACGTCGCCTTCGGCGTGATCCCACTCGGGCTCGCGTCCGCCGCGTTCTCACCTCGCTTCGGCGACGATGTCGGCCGGGTGGCCGGAGCGCTCGCCTTCGGCCTCGGGTTCGTCTTCGTCTTCGTCGGCAGGTCGGAGCTCTTCACCGAGAACTTCCTGGTGCCGATCGCCGGGCTCGAGAACACGGTGCGCGGCTGGCTCAAGCTCGGCGAGCTCTGGGCCGGAACGCTCGGGCCGGCCGCTCGTCAACCTCGCCCCGCACATCGCCGAGGCGACCCTACTCAGCTCGTTTCTCAGCCGCTTCGTCGCGGAGGCGCTGATGACATTGATGACGTGGTTCCTCGAGGGAGCAGCCGGCTCGACTGGCGCGCGCATCGCCATGGCATGGCTCGTCGGATTCCTGATCGCACTCGGCGGCTTCAACCATGCGATCGTCGGCTCCGTCGAGACGATGTTCGGCATGCCCTTCAGCGCTGAGATCGATCTCGACCAGTTCTTCGCCTCGCTCGGCATCGCGGTCGCAGGCAATCTCGCTCGGCGGAGTCGGCCTCGTCACGTTCACGCGCATCGTGCCGGCGGGCGCCGGAATGCAGAGGATGGGCAGCTAGCAACTCGACTGCGAGGCCTCGGTCACGCATGGTCGGATCGGTCGGCCGCGGGAAGGGCCGGGACACCGCGATCGTCGGTCAGAGTACCAGCGGCCCCGATACGCTCAGAGACCGACCCTCCGGACAGGAGCTGCCGATGATCTTCCAGACCGCAGGCTTCCGTCTCGGTGTCTACGTCTTCAAGGACGCCGAGATCGTCGACTTCGCCGCCCCGTACGGCGTTTTCTCGGTCGCCCGCCGCTTCGACCCCGAGCTTGACGCATTCCTGATCGCAGACGCGATGCGTCCCGTGCAGACTCAGGCTGGGTTCACCGTCCTGCCGAACTACTCCTTCGCCGACGATCCGGCAATCGATGCCTTCCTCGTGCCTGGCGGCTTCGGCACCCGCCAGGAGCTGCATAACCGCCGCCTGCACGATTACGTGCGTGCACTACCAGAGACGTGCCTGTTGACGAGTGTCTGCACCGGCTCGTGGATCTACGGCCGGATGGGACTGCTCGACGGGTTGCCCGCGACGAACCGCAAGGAACCCGACCGGCTCGAGTCCTCCGCGCTCGGCAAGGTGCCGATCGACCGGCTCGCCGAGATCGCGCCGGCCTGCCGGATCAGCCGGGCACGCGTCGTCGACGCGGGACGCGTCATCACCGCCGGCGGCATCGCTGCAGGGATGGAGCTCGGCTTTCACCTGCTGCGACGTGCCGGCTACGAGGAAAGCTTCATCTCGGAGGTTGCACGGACGATGGAGTACTCGGCCGCCTACGAGCTCTACCGGGAGGATCGCGAGGAAGAGCGCTGAGCCGATCCTGGGGGCGCGCTCACGAGCAGACGGAACAGCCTGTCGAGCTGCTCAGATGGCTCGCGGCAGAGCCCCGTATGCACCGCGGACGGCTGGATGATCGTGCTCGACGGCGAAACGAGCCAGTGGAACCGTGCCGTCTCGTCCAGCCGCGCGATCGGCCCGGCGTCGGCGTCGCCGGCCGCTACCCGCTCGATCGCATCAAGGTGCGGGCGGACCCAGTCCGGATCAAGTTCGGGCCAGAGCGCTGCGAGCCGCCGATCGTCGAGCGCCGCCAGTGCCGCGAGGTAGCGCAGAGGACGGCTGAAGACGACGACGCCGACGTTCATCCGCTCCCCGCGCTCGACGCTCGGAACGACACGGTAAAGGGCGTACGAGAAGGGGCTACCGCCGCTCACGCATCCGCTCCGCCTCCTGGACGAACCATCGCGGCTCCGCGAGCCTGCCGAGGAGATAGTCCACGTACACCTGCGGATCATCCCCGTTCAGCCACTCGACCGGGACGGCGGCGGCGACCTCCTCCAGCACTGCGGGCGTCGCCCGGGCCGCGAGCCGCGCATCGGCCTCGGCGATCGGGCCCGCGAAGGGGAGCAGGACGTGCTCGGCGATCGCGGCAAACGGTGTCCGCTCGTGGCCCTCCACGCGCGCCGTGGCGTGGTGGAAGTAGAGCGAGGCGCCGTGGTCGATCAACCACAGCCGCCCGTGCCAGAGCAGCATGTTCGTGTTCTTGGCCGAGCGGTCGACGTTCGTCACGAGCGCGTCGAGCCAGACGATTTCCGCGGCCAGGTTGGGCTCGGGCGCCGGACCCGCGGCGGGGCTGAACGGCAGCGCGCCGGGCAGGAAATCGACGCCGAGATTGAGCCCCACGCTCGCGGCCAGCAGATCCTGGATCTCCGGATCCGGCTCCGCCTGTCCGAGCGCGCCGTCCAGGTACACGAGCGCCAGCTCGGGCACGGCGAAACCGAGCGCCCGGGCGAGCTCCCCGGTGATCACCTCGGCAACGAGCGCCTTGGATCCCTGGCCGGCACCTCGGAACTTGAGGACGTAGAGGCCCTCGTCGCTCGCCTCGACGAGCGCGGGCAGTGATCCGCCCTCCCGCAGCGGCGTCACGTAGCGTGTGGCCTCGATCCGGCGCAGATGCACGGGCGCGAGCTTACGTGTCGGGTTCGGCCCCTCGATTCTCGAACCGAGTCCTCCAGAGCCGCGGTGCGGGTAGCCGGCAACGATGAACCCGGAGAAGCAGACGACGCCCACCGCGTGCGCCCAGACCGGTCGGCGACGATGAGCAGCCCGCTGCCCCCAGGAGCAAGGCAGCAGCGAGGCGCGCGCCGAAACGGCCTCCGCGGCTCTCGGCACGGCGAGCTCCGACACACGCTCGCACGGTCTCGCGCGGGTATCGCCGAGCCTGCAACTCGCCGAGCTACCGTTCTGCACGCAACGGCTCCCGGCGGGAGACCACGGGACACGTGGCCACGCCACGAGATCTCGGGGCGGGATCTGCCGTGCGAAATCCTCGATGTAGCGCCCGCCCCACTCGTTTGCCTGGATCCGTCGATCCGACGAGCCACGCGATCGACGGGCCGGATCATCCAAGCGTCGTAATCAGGAAACAGCCACCGCGCCGCCTTGTCGTCTGCTGGTGCCGACGTGGGCGGCCAAGAGGTGATCGCCCTGCTCGGGCGCGACGATTCGGGACGTGGATCGATCCAGCCCGGCCGAGCGCGGCTCTCCCTCCCGTCGACGGGCCCCCGGCCGCTCGAGAGAGCGGTCGAAACCACTCGAACGCGATCGAGCAGGTCGCGAACCCCGTCCGACCACAGGGGTCGTCAAGAGGCGGCCGACAGGTCACTGAGGTGGGATCCGCTCGACTGGCGGACCGTGCCCGCCCGGGCTGCCTGGGCACTGGGTTGCACCGCGGCCCGGAACGTCGCTCTTGGCGAGCGCAACCTGACAGAATCAAACCGCGGGGTCCCGATCGAGGAGGTCAATGTGGCTGTCGGCGTGTTGATGATGATGCCGGGCCTGAAGCAGGAGCAATACGAACAGGTCAACGAGAAGATGTTCGGGCGATCCTCGGTGGATCCAGCCGACGCGCCGAGCGGCCTGCTCGTTCATAGCGCGGGACCGACTCAAGACGGCTGGTACGTCTACGACATCTGGGAGTCGAAGGAGGACTTCGAGCGCTTCGGGCAAGAAAAAGTGGCGCCGGCGGTTCAGGAGGTCATGGGGACGGACATGAGCAGCTCGCCGCCCCCGCAGTTCTTCGAGATCGCGAACTTCGTCAAGGCGGGCTAGCCGCTCCGCAGGTCCGGCGAGCTATTCTCCGGGCATGCTGCGTCGGTTCCTGGCGGCTTCGGCCGTCGCGCTGACTGTTGCGCCGGCGGCGTTAGCGTCGCCGGCGATCGAGGTTCTGGGCCCCGGTGGTACCGTGATCGCCTCGTCTGGGCCCGGCAGCTTCGACTATCCGGCGAGCGGATCCGTCCTCCATGTCGGTCGTGGCTCGCTGAGCGCGGCGGGGGTCGAACTCGACGACGTGTCGATGCTCGGCGGCGTCATCCAGATCGGGGCGATCCTCGTCCCGAGCGTGGGGATGCCGACCGTAACGGGGCTCGTCGTCGCCGGACGAGTCGTGCCGGGACGGGTCAACGGTCTCGTCCCGCTCGGTCCCGGAACGTACCTGATCACCGCGCAGGCGGCCACGACCGGCACGGTCGTCGGTCGGGTCGGATTGAGGCTCACCATCGGCGAGCCGGGATTCGGAGTGCCCGTCGGAACACAGGTCGTGGTGGGACTGCCGGCGCTCCCAGCCCGCGCGCGGCACCGGACGCCCGGGCGTGCCACGGTAGCCGCGCCGCTCGCGATCCTCGGCTTCAGCGCCGGCGCGCCGAACCCGGCGCTTGACGTCGCTGAGCCCGTGCCCTTCTTCGGTACGAACTCAACGGGCGCGCAAGCCGTCGCGATCGCCGAGCGGTTCGTCGGTGTCCCGTACGTCTGGGGCGGAGCGAGCCCGTTGACCGGCTTCGACTGCTCGGGCTTCGCGATGTTCGTCTACGCACAGCTCGGCATCCATCTCACGCACTACACCGGCGCCCAGTACAACGAAGGCATACCGGTCGCCGTCAACGAACTCCAACCCGGCGACCTCGTCTTTTTCGAGCCGTCCGCGAACGGTCCCCAACACGAGGGGATCTACATCGGCGGTGGTCAGTTTATCCAGGCGCCCCACACCGGCGACGCCGTCAAGATCTCGAGCCTCTCGGAGCCCGCCTACATGCTCGGCTACGTCGGCGCGGTCAGGCCTTACGGCGCATAGCGGCTCGAGCAGCGTCAGCCACAACCCATGGATCGCGGCGATCGCGTCTCGAGGATCCTCCCGACGCGATGATTTCCCGTTTCGCGTCGATGCAAGCAGCGATGGGTCGGTGTCAGGCGAGCGGCGTCGCCCTGCCGGATTCCGCGCGGCTCGCAGTCGAGACGGCGGTGGTGGAAAGGGGATCACTCGCTCGACACTGCTCGGCTCGTGCCGGCTGCGCGTGCAACTCGCGGGACGAAAGGGGGTTCACTCGCGATAGGAGATCTCGACGAAGCAGCTCCCCGGTTTCGTGCCGGTAGCGGTCGCTGGGCCTTCCCAAAAGGTGGGCAGGACGGTGTTGCGCACCAGCTCATCGGGGAGCAGCGACGTGAGCGTCTCGGTCAGCGAGGGTGAGGTGACGTCGAGTGTCCAGTCGAGTGGCCAGGTGTGGCCCGAGTCCTTGAGTGACGGCGTCCCGGCAATTGCGTTCGAGGTCCTCACCCGAAAGGTCTGCCCCGCCGCGTCGACGTAGGTGCCACTGCGGAAAGCGGCAAGAGGCTGACCCGTCGCGGGGTCGAGAAACTGGTAAAGCATGAGTTCGGTGTCGTCGTCGAATCGGCACGAAAACCAGTCCCAGTTGAAGGCCCGGGGGTCGTCCCGATAGTTGCCCCACTGGTGGTCGAACCAGCTCTGACCGTGGATCGCCATCGTCGCCGTTCCAACCCGGAGCATGCCGGCGGCGTTCATGCGTGTTGATGAGTAGTAGTGCGACGTGCCCGCGGCCGATTGGTCGATCAGGCCGCGCCGACCGTGGAGCGCGTACGGCTTCAGCGGGTGCTGGACGAGTGAGACGGCAAAGGCTGGAGCCGCGGCAGAGAAGAACCAGCGGTTGGACTTTGGCTGATAGCGGAGCCGCGTTCCGGCCGTCTTCACGTCGAGCGAGCGAGCCCCGGGCTGCCCCCCAGCGAGGCCCTCGGTGTGGCCGACGACGGCCCCCGTGCTCAGGTTGACGACCTGGCTGACCGGAATCAGGGACCCCCGGCTCGCGAAGAGGGTGAAGAAGACGCTGTATGGCGTGCCCGAGGCGTCGTGGACGAAGGCGGTGAAGTACCACCACTCGATGTCCGAACGCGCGTGACCATAGTGATCGCGGGGAAATGCAACCGGCGGTCGCCCAGGAGCCGACGCTGCAGTGGCTGCCAGGAGCGTTGCGAACACCGCGAGCAGGCGGATCACTGACCGAGCGTAGCCTGTGGAACCTCGACAGCGTCGCGAGCGGAGAGGTCGACCCAAGCCGCTGCGGTTGCCGATTCGTCCTGGGACCTGAGGCCGCAACGGCTGCACCACACTGGCCGGCGCTGGCTCTTCGCGTCGGCCACGTGCCCAGGGCCGTCGACCGGCGACATAGGATCTGCGCCGGGTGGTCAGGTATCTCGTCCGGCGCGTGATTCTCGGGTTCGCTGTCCTGGCGGGCATCTCGTTTCTGTCGTTCTGGGTCGTTGCGTCGAAGGTCAACCCGCTCTGGTCACTGATTCTCGACAAGAACTATGCGCAGGAGCGGGCAAGGATCGCCGGGCGGGCGCATCTCGACGACTCCGTCATCCACCGGTACTGGATCTGGATCAAAGGGATGGTGACCGGCGGCGAAGCCGGCCACACCGTGCTCACAAATTCGCCGATCTGGCCGCCGATCTGGACGAGCCTCTTCCAGACCGCGGAGCTGGCGGCAGGCTCGCTGGTCGTGATCGCGCTGTGCAGCCTCGCGATCGGCACCCTTTCAGCGCGGCGGCCCCGGGAGCGGACTCGACTTCGGACTGCGCGGCGTCGCGTACCTGACGTGGTCGTTGCCAGTCTTCCTCGTCGGGCTGATCGTGCAGCGGCTCCTCTCCGACCTCGGGCCGGTGGCGGCGTCCAACCCTTTTGCGATCTATGGGCCGCCCGAACCACGTTCCGGGCCCGGCGGATGGCTGCGGCACATGACGCTGCCGATCGTCGCGATCTCCTTCACGTTCATCGGGGCATACAGCCGCTACGTGCGCTCCTCGATGCTCGTCGCCCTGGCCGCGCCCTACACCGTGACCGCGCGCGCGAAGGGACTCACGGAGCGGCGGTTGACGATCCACCACGCGTTGCGCAACTCCCTGATCCCGTTCGTCGCTGTTCTGACGCTCGACTTCGGCAACCTCTTCAGTGCATCGCTTGTCGCGGACGTCGGTTCCGCCTGAACGGACTCGGATCGTTTTTCCTCTTCACCCTCAACCAGGGCGACCCATTGCAGCTCGAGGCACTGCTGACGGTTACGGCAGTCGCAGTTGTCGTCTCCGGGCTGCTCGGGGAAGTCGTCTGCGCCGCGCTCGATCCGCGCGCCCGCGTTGCTTGAGGCTCAGGTTCGCCCAGCGCCCCCGCTGGGATTCAGCGCCTCGTCAAGGCTGTCACCGACGACGTTGACGCAAATCAGGATCACGATGATCACGAGTGCGGGCGGCACGTAGAGCCACCAGTAGGTGCTCCCCTTCTCAAGTCCGTACTTGGTCGTGTCGGCGACGAGGTTCCCGAGCGAGGGGATCACGCCGGCGTCGTAGCCGTAGTCGAGGAACTCCATCGTCGCGTCGAGCAGGATCGCCTTGCCAACCATCAGCGTCGCGGCGGGCGATGATCGCGCCGATCGCGTTCGGAAGCAGATGTGCGACGATGATCCGCAGATCCGAGGCGCCGGCGGCGCGCGCGGCTTCGACGTACTCGGCGCTCCCGCAGCGAGTTGAAGCTTGCACGCACGACGCGCGCTACCGACGTCCAGAGGACAACGGCGAGGACCGTTCCGATCTTGCGCGGCGTGGGCGCACCGAAGAAAACGATCGCGGTGGAGAGCACGGCGAGCACGGGCAGTGCGACCGTGAAGTCCACAACGCGCATCAGCACGGCGTCGAGCCAGCGGCCGTAGTAGCCTCCAAGCGCAACGATCACGATCCCGATCAGCGTGCCGGCGGCGGCAACCGAGAGGGCAACAGTCTCGGACGTCCGGACCGCATAGAGCGTGCGGCTGAAGTGGTCACGCCCGAGCAGGTCGGTTCCGAAGAAGTGGTGGGCCGAGGGCGGACGGCTGAGCTGGTTGACGTTGATCGCGCTGAAGCTGTACGGCGCGATCACGCCTGCGAGTGCACCGGCACCGAACAGGACGACGAGCAGGGCGAGGGCGGCGACTGCGATGCGCTGGCGACCAAAGCGTGCGCTCGCGCGCAGCCACGGGCCGCGGGTCGCAGGACCGGGGCCCACCCTCTGCTCGAGTGCCGTGTCCACCATGAGCACGCCCGTATCGCGAGATGACGTCGCGAATGCCAAAGAGTTGGCCTGGAAGAAGACGAGCGTCAGGTGCATCGTCAGGTGCATCGTCAGCCCATGTCGTCGGGGCAACAATGGCGCTCGCGCGGGAATCCTCCGGTTTGCCGTGGCTTCAGCGCTTCACGCGCAACGGGATGCGACTCCGCCAGCATGCCGTGAACGAGAACTGGTGGAACAGTCGGGCTTGGCGCGATCGAGACTCGATCGACCTCCGTGCTCTCCTGGCTGTCCACGACGAGATGGAGCTGCGAATCCCTTTCGTCGAATCGCCGACTGCGCCGCGAAGGCGCTCTGAGCGGGTCTCCGCCTGCCGGAGCACACGGCGGGACTCAACGACCCGTCGAGACGCCGGCGCAGATCCG
>JBHEMK010000151.1:0-4799 GCA_046262635.1 Gaiellaceae bacterium | reverse complement strand
TGAGTACATCCCGCGCCGAGCGCTCGGCGAGCCCGACCGCGTACGCCTCGGCGAGTGGGCGGCGCAGCAGCTCTCGGATCCCGGCGCTGCCCGCCGGCGAGAGGCCGTACGCCTGGGTCACCGCGGCGCACGCGCGGCAGACGGCGCCTCCGGCGCGCGGCGAGTAGGCGACGAGGACCGCATCCTCGACGCCGCACTCGGCGCAGCTCGTCAGGTGCGGCAGGTAGCCGGCCAGCCAGAGCAGCTTGAGCTGAAACGAGAGCGCGAGCGGGTCGAGTTCGGGGCGGTGCGCAGCCGCGCGCTCGGTCACGTCGAGAACGTCGAGAAAGCGGGTCAGCGCCTGAAAAGCCCGCGTGTTTGCCTCCTCCTCGCTGAAGAGCCGCAGCATCGCCTCGGCGCCGATCAGGCCGACCGCGAGACGGCCGGAGTCCTCCCGGGTCGTGTGGTGCGAACGGACGAGCTCGACTCCGGTAATCGTGTGGAGGTCGCTCGAGCCGCGGTGGAGCAGTGCCTCGACATACGAGAGCGGCTCGAGTCGCGCGCCGAAGCGTGACTTCGTCTTGCGGATGCCTTTCGCGACCGCACCGACTCGGCCGCGCTCGCTCGTATAGAGGTGGAGGACGCGGTCCGCCTCGCCGAGCCGAAACGAGCGCAGAACAACGGCTTCGGTCTTGTAGGAGCGTCCGGCCATGGCGGGCTTCAGTCTAGAGGCGGCCCCGGAACGATTTCCCGGCTTTGATCGTTTAAACGCCGGATGACACGCATCCGGATGTATACGACGCGGTGGTGCGGCTACTGCGTCCGCAGCAAGGCACTCCTCGAAGCGAAGGGCCTCTCCTACGAGGAGGTCAATCTCGACAACGACGTCGCATTCCGCCAGAGGCTGTTCGACGAGACTGGCGGCTGGACGGTGCCGCAGATCCTCATCGACGGCAAGCCGATCGGCGGCTACACGGAACTCTCGCGCCTTGACCGCGACGGGCGTCTCGACGACCTGATCGCGGCCTAGCCTCGTCGCGCCCCGTCTCCCTGGCAGTCCGGGCAAAACCAGGTGCCGCGGCCGCCGGAGCGGATCTTCTGGATCGGCGCACCGCAGCGCTCGCACGGCTCGCCGGTTCGGCCGTAGACCTTCAGCTCGCGCTGCATCGAACCGGCGCCCCCGTCCGGCCGGACGTAGTCACGCAGTGTCGCGCCCTGGCGCGCGATCCCCGCTCTCAGTGCCGCCTTGATCGCCTTCGTCAGCCGCTCCAGCTCGTTCTCGTCGAGATCGGCCGCCGGCCGGAGCGGATCAATCCGGGCGCGCCACAGAGCCTCGTCCGCGTAGATATTCCCCATGCCGGCGAGCGTTCGCTGGTCGAGCAGCGCCGCCTTGACCGGCGCCCTGCGTCCCTCGAGGCGCCCGCGGAGCAGTGCCGTCGTGAACCCGCGCTCCAGCGGCTCGCTTCCGAGGCGCGCCGCCAGGTAGGGGCCGAGCTCGCCCGGTTCGACGAGTGCCCACGTACCGAAGCGCCGGACGTCCCGATAGGCGAGGTGGGAACCGTCGTCCAATCTGATAACGGCGCGGCGGTGGGGGTCGGCCTCGAGCGCTCCGCCCGGCAGATGGCGCAGGCTGCCCGTCATCCGGAGGTGAACGAGGAGAACACGACCGCTCTCGAACCCGAGGATCAGATACTTGCCGCGCCGATCGACTGCTGCGACTCGCTCTCCCTCGATCTCGGCGGCGACCTCCGGCGGCTCGAACGGACGGACGAGCCGCCGGTCGAGGATCTCGACGCCCTCGAAGCGCCGGCCGACGAGCGCCGGCTCCAGCTGGCGGCGGACGGTCTCGACCTCGGGGAGTTCGGGCACCCGGCCAGCCTAGCCAGGAGCCGATGTGACGTGGCGGGCGCCCTCTACGCCAGGGTCTCGAGCACGATCGAGCCCAGGCGGGGCGGCGCGTCGGCGAACGTATACGCCCCGAGCACGGTCTCCGCGGCCTCCCCCGCCGAAAATTCGTCCCGGGCGTGGATCTCGGCCAGCTGACCGCCGGCGGCAACGGCGTCCCCGCGCTTCGCCCGGCAAACGACGCCGACGGCGTGGTCGATCGAATCGTCCTTGGTGTTCCTGCCGGCGCCGAGGCGCAGGGCTGCGAGCCCGACGGGGAGCGCCGCGAGCCGTTCGACGTAGCCGTCTCGCGGGGCGGTGACCTCGCGCACGATCGCCGCCGACCGGAGGGCCTCGAGCGCGGGGTCGCCCTCCTGCGCCCGGATCCAGCGCTCGTAGGCGTCGAAGGCCGAGCCGCTCTCCAGCGCCTCCAAGGCCCGGCGGCGTGCCTCGGCCTCGTCGAGCTCGAGGTCGGAGAGCGCGAGCAGGTGGGCCGCTCCGGAGAGGACGAGCTCGGTGAAGTCGGGCGGGCCGGCTCCACGGAGCGTCTCGACGGCCTCCCGGATCTCGAGGGCATTGCCGACTGCCCGCCCGAGCGGCTGATCCATGTCGGTCAGGAGGCAGACGACCTCCTTGCCTGCCCGGCGCCCGAGCGAGAGCATCGTCTCGCCGAGCACCTCCGCATCCGCGAGCGTCTTCATGAAGGCGCCGCCGCCGACCTTGACATCGAGCACGATTGCGTCGGCTCCGGCCGCGAGCTTCTTCGACATGATGCTCGCAGCGATCAGCGAGACGTTGTCGACGGTCGCGGTCACGTCGCGAAGCGCGTAGAGCTTCTTGTCTGCAGGGACGAGGTCAGCCGTCTGACCCACGATCGCGAGGCCGACCGATTTCAGCTGCTCGACGAACTCGTCGGTCGAGAGCTCGACGCGAAAGCCGGGGATCGACTCGAGCTTGTCGAGCGTCCCGCCGGTGTGGCCCAGCCCGCGGCCGCTCATCTTCCCGAACGGCACGCCGCAGGCGGCGACGATCGGCCCGATCGCGATCGACGCCTTGTCGCCCACGCCTCCGGTCGAGTGCTTGTCGACGACGCGCCGCCCGAGCGCAGCCCCCAGGTCAAGCGTCTCGCCGCTCTGCACCATCGCGTCGGTGAGCGCGAACGTCTCGGCCGCCGAGAGGCCGCGGAAATAGATTGCCATGCAGAACGCGGCCAGCTGGTAGTCCGGGATGTCACCGCTCGTATAGCCGAGAACGAGCTCGGCGATCTCCCGACTGGAGAGCTCTTCGCCGTCGCGCTTCCGCTGGATCAGCTCCGCGGGGCGGATCATGGCGAGATCACGGAGCGAGAATCGGCTGGCCGGGAATCCCGCGTGCGGGCGCCTTCCCCCGCAGCCATGCGTTCACAGTCGCGCCTACGTCGGCGAACTCGCCCTGATGGGTCTCGCCTTCCGCGTTCTTGCCGGCCACGTAGACGAGCAGCATCGCGTGCTCGCGCGAGTGGTCGGTCGAGGGCGTCGTCGGGTCGCAGCCGTGGTCGGACGTGATGATGAGCACGTCCTCAGCCCGCAGCGCATCGAGCAGGTCGGGCAGCCGGCGGTCGAAGTCCTGAAGGCACCGGTGGAAGTTGACCGGGTCGTTCCGGTGACCCCAGAGCATGTCGGTCTCGACGAGGTTCGTGAAGACGAAGCCATCGTCGATCTCGTGCAGGAGCCGCTCGGTCACCTGGATCCCCTCCGTGTTGGACCTGGTCGGATGCGACTCGTCGATATCGCAGCCCGCGAAGATGTCGTTGATCTTGCCGACGCCGTAGACCTTGTGGCCGGCCTCGCGCACGAGGCTCAGGTAGTTCGGACGTCGCGGCTCGAGCGAGAAGTCATGCCGGTTCGGCGTGCGCTGGTAATTTCCGGGCTCGCCCTCGAACGGCCGGGCGATCACCCGCCCGACGGCGTGCTTGCCGGTGAGGATCTCCCGGGCAATCTTGCAGGCCTCGCAGAGCTCGTCGAGCGAAATCGTCGCCTCGTGTGCGGCGATCTGGAAGACCGAGTCTGCAGAGGTGTACACGATCCACTTGCCGGTGCGCTCGTGTTCCTCGCCGAGCTCCTGGATGATCTCCGTCCCCGAGGCGGGCCTGTTGCCGATCACCCCGCGGCCGGTCCTGTGCATGAATGGATCGATCACGTCGTGTGGGAAGCCGTGCGGGTAGGTCGGAAACGGCGTCGCGGTGACGACGCCCATCAGTTCCCAGTGACCTGTGGTGGTGTCCTTGCCCTTCGAGCGCTCGATCAGCCGGCCGGCGACCGCCGGTGCTCCCGGCTGCGGAGGGCAGCCCTCGAGCGGCTCGACGTTGCCGAGGCCGAGCGCTTCGAGATGGGGTAGATCGAGGCCTCCGACAGCTCGGGCGACGTTGCCGAGCGTGTCCGCTCCCTCGTCCCCGTAGGCCTCGGCGTCCGGCAGCGCCCCTGCGCCGACGGCGTCGAGGACGATGACGCACGCGCGAGGCATGTGGTTATTCTAGGCGCCGATGGACAATGTTCTCGGGCTGATCCTCTTCGTGGTCTATCTCGGCGCCGTCATCGGCATCGCCGCGGCGATCACCTGGCTCGTCGTCAAGATCTCGCCGCGGAAGGCCGACGACGCGAAGCCGCCCGGTGCCGGCTAGAGCTGCGAAAGCGGCAGGACGGCCTGAAGCGGCGAGTAGTCGAGGTTGTGCGCCTCGGCGACGGCCTCGTAGGTGATCTTGCCGTCGAGGACGTTGACGCCGTGGGCGAGCGCGGGATCGCGCGCGACGGCCTCGGTGAGCCCATGGTCGGCGACCGCCTCGACATAGGGCAGTGTCGCGTTCGTGAGCGCCTTCGTCGAGGTGATCGGCACGCCTCCCGGCATGTTCGCGACGCAGTAGTGGATGACGTCATCGACGATGTAGACGGGATCGGTGT
>JBHEMK010000150.1:0-27286 GCA_046262635.1 Gaiellaceae bacterium | reverse complement strand
CACGCGTGAGACTTTCGGCCGTGCTCCAAACCGCCCCCGCTCCGCCAACCGCCCCGGTCCCACCGCAAGATCTCGATGCCGAGGAATCGGTTCTCGGTGCGATGATGCTTTCCCCAGGTGCGATCGGGGCGGTCAGCGAGGTCCTCTCGCCGCGCGACTTCTACCGCGAGAGCCACGGGAAGATCTTCCAGGCCGCACGCGACCTCTACGGCAAGGGCGAGCCTGTCGACGCGATCACCCTCGTCGACGAGCTCGAGGAGCGGAGCGAGCTCGAGGGGGTCGGCGGCCGCGTCCGCGTTCACGAGCTCGCAGCGCTCGTGCCGGCGACGGCGAATGCGGCGCACTACGCCCGCATCGTCCGCGAGATGGCCACACTGCGGGGGCTGATCCGCGCCGGCGGCGAGATCGCGCGGCTCGGCTGGGAGCGACCCGGCGAGGCGGTCGACCTCGTCGACCGGGCCGAGGGCGTCATCTTCGATCTCTCCCAGCAGCGGGTGACGACCGAGTTCAGCCACATCGAATCGCTTCTGAAGGAGTCGTTCGAGCGGATCACGGCGCTCTATGAAGCGGGAGCCGACGTCACCGGCACAGCCTCGGGCTTCCGCGAGCTCGACCGGCTCACCTCCGGGTTCCAGCCGGGGAACCTGATCATCGTCGCCGCCCGCCCGAGCATGGGCAAGTCGGCCCTCGCGCTCTGCATGGCCGCGAACCTCGGCGTCCGCCAGCAGACGCCGGTCGCGCTCTTCACGCTCGAGATGTCGAAGTCGGAGGTGACGCAGCGCCTGATGTGCAGTGAGGCGAAGGTCGAGTCGCAGCGCCTGCGCACCGGCAAGCTCGCCCCGGACGACTGGCCGCGGCTGACCGCCGCCTGCGACAAGCTCGCGAAGGCGCCGATCTACGTCGACGACACGGGCTCGATCAACATGATGGAGATCCGGTCCAAGGCGCGCCGGCTGAAGTCCCGCCATCCCGATCTCGGCCTGATCGTCGTCGACTACCTGCAGCTGATGAGCTCCAGCGGCGCCGTCGAGAACCGCGTCCAGGAGGTCTCGCAGATCTCCCGCCAGCTGAAGGTGCTGGCCCGCGACCTCGACGTGCCGATCATGGCGCTCTCACAGCTCTCCCGCGCGGTGGAGCAGCGGACCGACAAGCGGCCGATCCTCTCCGACCTGCGCGAGTCGGGCTCGATCGAGCAGGACGCCGACCTCGTCCTCTTCGTCTACCGCGACGAGTACTACAACGAGGAGTCCGACCAGCAGGGCCTCGCCGAGCTGATCCTCGCGAAGCACCGCAACGGGCCGACGGACGGCGTCAGGCTCTCGTTCCTCAAGCGCTACGCGAAGTTCGCCGACCTGGCGTCCGGGTGATGGCCGGCCGCCGCCTCCGGGAAGACCAGATCGTCAGGATCTCCGCCCGCGCCACGTCGTTCAGCGCCGTCTGCGAGGTGTGCGCCGAGCTCGACGAGATCGCGGGCTGGAGCGGCTCGACCTTCGCCGGGCGGCTTGATCTCGACCTCGACTCCGGCCGCTTCCTCTGCCGGCGTGGCCACCAGGTGCAGATCGAGCGCGAGCCCGAGCAGGAGCACGGCGCGGGCGGGATCGCGGCGGCCTAGCGCCGCCCTTCCCTACACTCGGATCTGTGCCCGCGACCGTGATCGTCGGCGCGCAGTGGGGCGACGAGGGCAAGGGGAAGATCGTCGACCTGCTCGCCCAGCACTGCGATGTCGTCTGCCGCTACCAGGGCGGGCCGAACGCCGGCCACACGATCATCGCCGCGGGCGAGACGTTCAAGATCCGCCAGATCCCGAGCGGGGTCGTGGCCGGCAAGACGTGCGTGATCGGCGCGGGCTGCGTCGTCGACCCGGAGGTCTTCCTCGACGAGGTGGACGACCTCGAGTCGCGCGGCTGCTCCGCGAGCGACGTCCACGTCTCGGGTGAAGCGCACCTCATCATGCCTTGGCACGTCGCGATCGACGGCGCCAGCGAGCGGCGGCTGGGCAAGCTCCAGATCGGTACGACGAAGCGCGGGATCGGGCCCTGCTACGCGGACAAGGCGATGCGGCTCGGGATCCGCGTTCAGGATCTGCTCGACCCGAAGATCCTGCGCCAGAAGATCGAGACGGCGCTCGCCGAGAAGAACCTCTGGCTCGAACGGGTCTACGGCGCCGAGCCGCTCGAGCTCGAGGAGCTGGCCGCCCGACTGGAGGAGTACGCGCAGCGAATCCGCCCGTACATCGGCGACACCTCGCTGCTCGTCGACCGGGCGCTGCGCGACGGCCGGACCGTGCTGCTCGAGGGCGCCCAGGGGACGCTCCTCGACCTCGACCACGGGACGTATCCGTTCGTGACCTCGTCCTCGACAGTCGCGGCGAACGCGGCGACCGGGGTCGGCATCGGCCCGAATCGGATCGACCGGGTGATCGGCGTCGCGAAGGCGTACGTGACCCGCGTCGGCGAGGGGCCGTTTCCGACCGAGGTCGAGGGTTCCGACCAGGAGCGCGTCCGGAAGCTCGGGCGCGAATTCGGGACGGTGACGGGCCGCGAGCGGCGCTGCGGCTGGCTCGACCTCGTCGCGCTCCGCTACGCGGTGCGGCTGAACGGGATCACGTCACTCGCCTTGACGAAGGTCGACGTGCTCTCCGACTTTGCCGAGATTCCCGTCTGCACGCGCTACGTCCTGCCCGACGGGACGGACACGTCTGACTTCCCGGCCCACCAGAGCGACTTTCACCACGCCCGGCCGGTGTACGAGACGCTCCCCGGCTGGCTGGAGCCGCTCGACGCGGTCGCCGACATCGATGGCCTGCCCCCGGCGGCGCGCACCTACGTCGAGTACGTCGAGCACGAGCTCGAGGTCGAGATCTCCCTGGTCGGCACGGGCGCCGAGCGCGAGCGCGTCCTCTCGCTGCAAAGCCTCGAGACAGTCGCGCGCGGCTGAGCGAATTCGAGCACCGGACTGTCCCACTCGCTCCGAACGACGCGGCCGGGCGCGGGCGTTTAGGAGGATGATTCGGCAAGGATGCATCAGTCTGCCGGGAGGTCGCTCAACGCGTTGACGTTCAGAAGCCGGGCCTGCGGCAGGTCGACTCTGCGGAGATCGAGCCCGGCTAGGGCGGCACGCAGCCCGAGCTCGCCCGCGGCGAGTCGTCGCTCGAGCGCCGGGAGCGCCGTCCGGCGGTAGGCGCCCGGGAGCGGGCCCGTCTGCGGAATCGCCACGTCCGCGCACGCCTCTGCGAGAGCGTGGAGATCGCCGGCCTGCAGCAACGGGCAGTCGACCGGAATCACGACGGAGAGGTCGTGCCGGGCCGCGCGCAGTCCCGCCACGATGCCGGCGATCGGCGCGCGCACCTCGGTGCCGTCGTCGACCAACGCGAACGGCAGCTCGAGGCCGTCCGCAGGCTTGCCGACGGCGAGTCGCTCGTCGCAGGCCTCACCGAGCAGGCGCCAGGCCCGCTCGGCAAGCGTCTCTCCGTCCAGCCGAGCAAGCGCCTTCGGGGAGCCGAATCGGCGGCTCGCGCCGCCGACGAGGAGGATCCCCGTCAGGCTCCGAGGCGCCAAGGCTCGGAATACGCGTTCAGCCGCCCGTCGCGAACGAAGCCGCACAGGGTGACGCCGCGGTCGGCGGCGAGCTCGACCGCGAGGCTCGAAGGGGCGCCGACGGCGACGAGGATCGGGCAGCCCGCAACGGCGGCCTTCTGGACGAGCTCGAAGGAGAGGCGACCGCTGACACAGAGAATCCCCGCGGCGAGCGGCAGGAGGCCGGCGCCAGAGGCCCAGCCGATCACCTTGTCCATCGCGTTGTGGCGGCCGACGTCCTCGCGCGAGCAGAGCAGCTCGCCCGCGGCGTCGAAGAGACCGGTGGCGTGCAGCCCCCCGGTCGCCGCGAACGCGGCCTGCGAGCCGCGCAGCCGCTCGGGCAGCTGCGCCGCGAGTGCCGCCGAGAGCCGCAGCCCGCTCGCGACGCGGGGCGCATCGACCGAGACCGCCTCGAGAGCACCCTTGCCGCAGACACCACAGGAGGAGGTCGTGTAGAAGCTCCGCTGCAGCCGGGCGGGGTCGAAACCCGGCGCCTCGACCTCGACCGTGTTCGCCGCCAGGTCGCCGGGCAGCGCAGCCGAGGTCGGGCGGAGACCCTCGGAGAGGCAGAAGCCGAGGGCCAGCTCCTGGTCGTGGCCCGGCGTCCGCATCGTTACCGCGACCGCCGCGCCGTTGATCCGGATCTCGAGCGGCTCCTCGACCGCGACGTGGTCGAGCTCGGCGTGGCCCTCGGGCAGGCGCAGCACCTCGACGGCGGCTGCGCTGTGCGGGGGCGCGTGCTGACCTACCACGCGCTGAAGACTACGTCGAGGCCTCGATCCCGCCGGTGCCGTGCGCGGCAACGATGAAGTCGAAGAGGGCGCGGTAGCCGTTGATCGCAGCGGCGACGTCGCCGGGCGTGATGCCCTCGAAGCCGCGCTCGAACGCCTCGGTGATCTCGTGTGCGGCGAGAAACTCCGAGACGACCTCGCGCTCGTCGCCCTCGCGGATCACCGGGTCGGCAAGGTCGTAGCCGGTCTCCCCGAGCATGCGCGCGAGCAGGGCGTCGAGCTCCGGCAGCGACTCCGCCGGGTTCTCGGCCAGCTCCTCCTCGAGCGACTGCATCTCGCTCTCCCAATCGTGCCGGTCCAGTCCCGGTTCGCGCACGCCGTCCTCATGCACAGCCCGGCGAAGCCTCAAACCCGCCGACCCCTCGCATACGATCGCCGCGTGAAGGTGCTCGTCGTTGGGTCCGGAGGACGCGAGCACGCGCTCGCGTGGAAGCTCGCCCAGAGCGCAGCCCTCGGTGAGCTGCACGCCGCCCCGGGGAATCCCGGAATCGCGGCCTTCGGGCCGTGCCATCCGGTGGGCGCCGCCGACGCCGAGGGCCTGCTCGGCCTCTCGCTCGAGCTCGGGATCGACCTCGTCGTCGTCGGCCCAGAAGGGCCGCTCGTCGCCGGGGTCGCCGATGAGCTCCGCCGCAACGGCGTCCTCGTCTTCGGCCCGAGCGGCGCGGCAGCGCGGCTCGAGGGCTCGAAGACCTTCGCCAAGGAGGTGATGAGCGCGGCCGGGGTGGCCGCCGCCGGAGCGCACGCAGTCGTTCGCCCGCCGTGCGTCGTCAAAGCCGACGGACTCGCCGCGGGCAAGGGTGTCTTCGTCTGCCGGACGCAGGAGGAGCTCGACGCCGGTCTGCGCGCCGCAGCCGCCTTCGACGGCCCGCTCGTGATCGAGGAGCTGCTCGAGGGCGAGGAGCTCTCGGTCTTCGCACTCGTCGACGGCGAGCACGTGCTTCCGCTCGCCCCGGCCCAGGACTTCAAGCGGATCGGCGAGGGCGACACCGGCCCGAACACCGGCGGGATGGGCGCCTTTTCCCCGGTACCGGCGGCGAACGCCGCACTCGTCGAGGAGATCGTCGAGACGGTCCACCGCCCCGTCGTCCGCGAGCTCGCGCGGCGCGGCGTGCCGTTCAGCGGCCTCCTCTACGCCGGGATGATGTTGACCGCGTCGGGCCCGCGGGTGCTCGAGTTCAACTGCCGCTTCGGCGATCCGGAGACGCAGTCGATCCTGCCGCGCCTCGACGGCGACCTGCTGGCTGCGCTCCATGCGTGCGCCACCGGCAGCCTCCGCGGGATCGAGCTCGCGGCCTCCGAGCGTGCGGCTGTGACGGTCGTCCTCGCGGCCGGGAGCTACCCCGGCAGCGGCGACACCGGCACGCCGATCGACGGCGTCGCCGAGGCCGAGGCGACGGGCGCGCTCGTCTGCCACGCCGGCACGGCGCTGCGGGGCGGGCGGCTCGTCACGAACGGCGGCCGCGTGCTGACCGTCACCGGGCTCGGCGACACCGTCACGGCAGCGCGGGCCGGTGCGTACGCCGCGGTCGAGCGGATCTCGTTCGCGGGGGCGCGGTATCGTCGCGACATCGCGGGTCTCGTCCATGCCTGAGCCGCTCGTCGGCATCCTCGTTGGCTCCGAGTCGGACCGCGAGCGGATGCAGGGCGCCTTGGCCGAGCTCGACTCGCGCGGGATCGCCTACGAGTTCGACGTGCGCTCGGCTCATCGAAGTCCGGACGCGGTCGCCGAGTACGCCCGCACTGCGCGCGACCGCGGCCTGCGGGTGCTGATCTGCGGCGCCGGTCTCTCGGCGGCGCTGCCCGGCGCCGTGGCCGCACAGACGGACCTCCCGGTGATCGGCGTGCCGCTGCGATCCAGCCTCAGCGTCCTGGACGGGCTCGACGCCCTGCTCGCAATCACCCAGATGCCGCCGGGCATCCCCGTCGCCGCGGTCGGCGTTGACAACGCGAAGAACGCCGCGGTGCTCGCCGCGCGCATCCTCGGTGCGTGACCGCCGTTCGCGGCGTCCTCCTGGGCTCTCTCTAGACTGGCACGGGTGATCGCACGCTACTCGCGCCCAGCCATGGCCAGGATCTGGTCGGACGAGGGCAAGCTCGAGACCTGGCTCGAGGTCGAGCTCGCCGCCCTCGACGCGTGGGCCGAGCTCGGGGCCGTCCCGGCCGACGCTGCCGCTTCGATCCGCGGGCAGGCCGCGCCGCCCACGCCCGAGCGGGTCGGCGAGCTGGAGGCGACCCTGCACCACGACACCGCCGCCTTCGTCGATGCCGTCGCCGAGCAACTCGGCGAGGAGGGCCGCTGGTTCCACTACGGCCTCACCTCGTCCGACGTCGTCGACACGGCGCTCTCGCTCCAGCTCCGGCGGGCCGGAGAGCTGATCCTGGCGGGAATCGAACGCGCCCTCGCCGCGTGCAGTGCACGTGCCCGCGAGCACAAGGGCACGATCTGCATCGGGCGCACGCACGGTGTCCACGCAGAGCCGACAACCTTCGGCCTCAAACTCGCAGGCTGGTGCTTCGAGCTCGACCGCGGGCGCCGCCGGGTCGCGGACGCCCTGGAGGGGGTGCGCGTGGGCAAGTTCTCGGGCGCCGTCGGGAACTATGCCGCGACCGATCCTGAGCTGGAGCGGCTCGCCTGCGAGCAGCTCGGGCTCGAGCCGGCCCCTGTCTCGACGCAGATCCTCCAGCGCGACCGCCACGCCGAGCTCCTGGCCGCCCTCGCGGTGCTCGCCTCGTCGCTCGACAAGTTCGCGCTCGAGATCCGGCACCTGGCGCGCACGGAGGTCGCCGAGGTGCAAGAGCCATTCGGCCGCGGCCAGAAGGGCTCGTCGGCGATGCCGCACAAGCGCAATCCGGTCGTCGCCGAGCGGATCTGCGGCCTGGCGCGCGTCCTGCGCGGCGCAGCCCTCGTCGGCCTCGAGAACGTCGCGCTCTGGCACGAGCGCGACATCTCCCACTCCTCCGCGGAGCGGGTCGTCATCCCCGACGCCTTCCTCGCGCTTGACTACATGCTCGACCGCTTCGCCTGGCTCGTCGAGGGGCTCGCCGTCCGGCCCGAGCGGATGCGCCGGAATCTCGACGCGGGCCACGGGCTCTTCTTCAGCCAGCGCGTCCTGCTCGCGCTCGTCGAGTCCGGGCTCCCCCGCGACGACGCGTACCGCCTCGTCCAGCGCAACGCCATGCAAGCCTGGGACGAGGAGACCGATTTCGAGGCGCTCGTCCGCGCCGACGGCGAGATCGCCGGCCGGATCGACCTCGACGCGGTCTTCGATCTCTTCGCCTACACCCGCCACGTCGACACCGTTCTCGCGCGCCTGAGCGTGCTCGAGCAGAGGGAGGAGCCCGTTCATGCCTGACGCCGTCCACGTCGCGAGCGGCAAGGTCCGGGAGATCTATGCACTGGGCGACGACCGGCTGCTGCTCGTCGCAAGCGACCGCATCTCCACCTTCGACGTCGTGCTGCCCACGCCGATTCCGGACAAGGGGCGCGTCTTGGCCGGCCTCTCCGCTTTCTGGTTCGCGCGCGCGCACGAGCTGTGCCCGCACCATCTGCTCGCCCTCCGCGATGACGGCCGCTCGACCGAGTGCCGCCGGCTCGAGATGCTGCCGATCGAGTGCGTCGTGCGCGGGTTCCTCTCGGGCTCCGGCTGGAAGGACTACGTCGCGACCGGCGAGGTCTGCGGCCACCGATTGCCGGACGGCCTCGTCGAGTCGGCGCAGCTGCCGACGCCGATCTTCACGCCTTCGACGAAGGCGCAGGAGGGGCACGACCAAAACATCACGCGCGACGAGGCCGCGGGCCTCGTCGGCGGCGAGCGCTTCGCCGAGGTCGAGGAGACGGCGATCGAACTCTACCTCTTCGCCTCCCGCTGGGCCCGCGAGCGCGGCATCATCCTCGCGGACACGAAACTGGAGTTCGGGCTCGACGACGAGGGCCGCCTCGTGCTCGGCGACGAGGCGTTCACGCCCGACTCCTCCCGGTTCTGGCCGGCCGACGAGTACGCGCCCGGCAGCACGCCGTCGTCGTTCGACAAGCAGTTCGTCCGCGACTTCTGCGAATCGCTCGGGTGGGACAAGGCCTATCCCGGCCCCGAGCTTCCGGAGACCGTCGTCGCCGGGACACGCGCCCGCTACGTCGAGGCGTTCGAGCGCCTCACCGGTATCTCGTTCGACCACTACCTCGCCGAGCCCGGCGTGGTGCTGCGCTGACCGGCCCCGAGCACACTGCCGCGCGGCCCGCGAGCCGCGCAATGAAGGCGACGGTGCTCGTCCGGCCAAAAGATGGCATCCTCGATCCCCAGGGCCAGGCGGTCGAGAGTGCGCTCGAACAGCTCGGCTTCTCGGTGCGGGACGCCCGGGTTGGACGCGTCGTCGACCTCGAGGTCGCGGCGACCGACCCGGCTGCAGCCCGGGCCGAGGTCGAGAAGATGTGCGAGCAGCTGCTCGCCAACCCGCTGATCGAGTCCTACGAGATCGCGGTCTTCGAGTGAGCTCGCCGCAGCCGCGGATCGGTGTGCTCGTCTTTCCGGGCTCGACTGACGACCGAGACGCGGCGTGGGCGCTCGGGGCGCTCGACGCCGAGACGGTGATGGTCTCGCACGCGGAGACCGAGCTGCCGGATCTGGACGCCGTGGTGCTCCCGGGCGGCTTCTCGTACGGCGACTACCTGCGCTCCGGCGCGATCGCCCGCTTTGCACCCGCGATGGGAGCGGTCGCCGAGTTCGCGGCCGAGGGCGGTCTCGTGCTCGGGATCTGCAACGGCTTCCAGATTCTCTGCGAGGCGGGGCTGCTGCCCGGCGCGCTGCGCCCCAACGACTCGCTCTCCTTCATCTGCCGAGACGTCCCGCTCCGGGTCGAGCGCACCGACACGCCCTTCACGACGCGCTGCGCCGGCGGGCAGCGGCTCGTCATCCCGGTCAAGCACGGCGAGGGCTGCTACATCCGCCCGGCCGGGTTGCCCGAGAGGCAGGTCGTGCTCCGCTACGAGGGGCCCTGCAACGGCTCGATCGACGACATCGCGGGCGTCGTCAACGGCCGCGGCAACGTGCTGGGGCTGATGCCGCATCCGGAGCACGCCGTCGACCCACTGCTCGGGTCGGCCGACGGATCGCTCTTGCTCGCGTCGCTCGTGGATGCGGCTCGCGAGCGGGCGCTGGCGGCGGTCTAGATCGAAAAGGCCTCCGCCAGCCCCGGGTGCTGCGCGAGCGCGGCTCGCAGCCGTGTGATGTCCTGCGCGCGGAGCGTTACGGGTCCTCGCCGCGCGGTGCCGCCGGTCGAGTACGCGAAGCGGACGAGCCGCTCCCCGCGCTCCGTCTCGAGCAGCTGCACGACCGACGCGAAGCGCTTCTCCCCCGCCCGCTGCGGCAAAGTCAGCTCCTCGACGAGGTCCGCCTTGCCCCACGGGGTCGTCGTCTTCGTCATCGACGCGAACGGTACGAGCGAAGGCGCCACCCGTGCGTGGCCCCTTCGTGCCGAGTTCGTGACGTTCGCGGATCGAGTCGAATCAGCGTGCAGAATCTCGCCAAGCCGCTGCCGCTTGCGCTCGGCGCGCACGATGCAGATCCGACGAACGCCCGCCGGCAACGGGCGCGCCTGCAGAAGCCGCCGGTCCGCCCGTTCAGCGCCGTCCAGGGAGGAGAGAGGGACCGGACGCCGTTTGCCGCGAAGCAGGTCACGGCTTGCGGCGCGTGGTGACAGCTGGGTGTCGCAGTGCCACGATCAGGACGCCCGGCCGTTGACGTTATTGTTGCGAGGATGACCCGGGTCGGGATCGGAGCGGCGCTCGTCTCGCAAGCCGCCCTCAGCGCTCGTGCGAGCTCGTCCGGCCAGATGGGCAAGGAGTGGGTAAGCGTGCTGGAGCAGGTGCCGCTGTTCCAGAGCCTTTCCAAGAGGCACGTGCGGCGCGTGGCCGACCTGGCAGCCGTGCGCAGGTTCGAGGCGGGATCCTCGATCATCCGCGCCGGCGAGCCAGCCGACGCCTTCCACGTGATCCTCGACGGAACGGCTCAGGCGCGCCCGCGCTCCGGCCGCCCTGTGAAGCTCCGAGCCGGTGACTTCTTCGGCGAGATGGCCCTGCTCGACCGGGCCCCACGCTCGGCAGACGTCCAAGCCGTCACCGAGGTCCTGACGATGCGCCTCGGGCGGCCGGCCTTTGCGAAGCTGATCAAGCAGGAACCGCAGATCACCGCGGCGCTGCTCGCGACCCTCGCAGAGCGCGTGCGCCGGCTCGAGAAGACCGCGGCGTAGACCTCGGCACGAGGCCACCAGGCGGCGACCCCAACGAGAGCGGAGCGGGAGGCACGACGGATCACCAATTCGGTCGCCTGGGCGATCCAGCAGCGGCTCGCCGGGCAGCTCGGTGCGGCCGTGGTGACGGGCAAGAACCGGGCCCGAGGGGGCGTGCCCGCTTCCTCGCTGAAGAAGGCAACAGGCCCTCCCGACACCACGCCGCGCGGAAGACATCGCCTGCCGACGAGGTCGAAGCTTTGGCCCTTCCCGTGCCTGCAGCCGCCGCGGGCTGAATCCGCGTCACGGCCGCGCCTTCGACGGCCTGCCCCGGGAGGAACTGTGACGGAGGCTGACTCTCGTTGCCACGTGTGGTCGACGACGTGCCGGGCACGCACCGGTCGAAGCCGCCGACGCGGCTTCGCGCCCTAATCAGATCTTTGCGGGCTAGTTTTCGCGTCGGTCGATGAGCTCGATCCGGTAGCCGTCGGGGTCGCGAACGAAGCAGAGACGGCTGCCGCCCTCGCTGACGGTGTAGGGCTCGCGTTCCGGCTCGATGCCCGTTTCCTTCAATCGGGCGAGTGTGCCGTCGAGGTCGTCGACGCCGATCGCGATGTGCCCGTAGCCGGTGCCGAGGTCGTAGGTGCGGCCATCGTGGTTGAAGGTCAGCTCGAGCTCCTCCGGCTGGCCCGGCACGCCGAAGAAGTAGTTCGTCGCCTCTCGCTGACCGCCGCGGACGATGTCCATCTCGTTGCGGAACTCGAGCCCGAGCGCCTCGTAGAAGGCGCGGCTGCTCTCGGGATCGGTGATCCGGTACATGGTGTGGAGGTAGCGCGTCATGACGGCATCGTACGACGGCTGCTCGCCGAAGGAGATGACAAGGCGCGAGATCAGATCGCCGAGGCGCGCGAGCCGCATCGTCCCCGTGCTCCGGTCGCGTGCCCAGGCGAAGCGCGCCACGAGCTCCGCGTTCTCCTCCCTGGTCTCGAGCAGCTCGATCTGGCCGTCGGGCGGACGCTCGACGTACGCCTTCGCGATCGCCGGGCGGCCGACGTACGGGCCCAGCGGAACTCCCTCGAAGCGAAGCTCCGCGTCCTCGGCAAAGAGCTCCAGCATCGGGCCGAAGTCGCCGCTGCGAACGCCCGCGTTGAACCGATCGATGTGCTCGGCCAGCAGCAGATCCTCCGAGAGCAACGCGTAGAGGACGCCGTCGGCCCAGTTGCCGTGGCGGTCGTAGGCGCGGCGCTTCACGCCCTCCCGGATGTAGCCGGCCCGCTCGGCGTGCCGCTGCGCCTGCTCGTTGAAGCCGTAAACCTCGAGCTCGAGCCGGTGGAAGCCGAGCTCGAGCAGCAGGTGACGCTGGAGCTGCCGGGCTGCCTCGTGCCCGACGCCCCTGCGCCGCGCCCGCGGATGCACGGCGAGGCCCCCGAGCCGCGCGATTCGGCTGCGCCCGTTGGCCACCTCGAACGCGAGCGAGCCCGCGGGCTCGCCGTCGAGCTCGATCACGAGCCTGCCGTAGGCCTCCGGCTCCTGCTCCGAACGCTCGATTTCGGCGAGCAGCGCCCCTCGCTCCCGGGCCGAGCGCACACTCATGAAGCGCTCGACCTCCGGGTCGTTGAAGAGCTCGAGCAGGAAATCCAGGTCGCCGGGCCGCGCCCGGCGGAGCGAGACGGCGCTCACGGGGACTGCGCGACGGGAGGCCGCCGGAACCAGCGCAACGAGCCGGAGCCGAACGCGACGCCGCCGAGGATCAGCGCGAGCCCGGCGAGCATGGAGACGCTCAGGTGTTCGTGCAGCAGCAGCGCGCCGTAGACGAGCGCGGTCGCAGGGAGCAGGTAGGTGACGAGGCTCAGCCGGGCCGAGCCGTGCAGGAGCAGCATCCGGAAGAGGATGAGCTGCGCGACCGCAGTGCCGAGGACGGCAAGCGCCAGCACGGAGACCGTCGCCTTCCACCCCGGCATCGACGCCGGCAGCTGGAACGCCGCGACCGGGACGAGCACGATGAAGCCGAAGAAGGTGGAGGACGCGGCCAGCACTGGCCCCGGGATGCTCGCCACCCGTCCCTGACCGTAGATCCCGGCGAGGGCGTAGGAGGCCGATGCGAGCACGACCGCAAGCGTGCCCTCGACCGCGAGCGAGTCGCCCCGAGGATGAAAGCCCGTCAAGATGGCAACCCCGACGAGGCCGAGCAGAACCCCGCCGAGCCGTGCGCCCGTCACGCGCTCGCGGGGCAGGAGATTCCAGGCGAAGAGCACGTTGAAGATCGGCACCGACGCGTTGGCGATCGCGGCGACTCCTGAGTCGACGTGCCGCTCGCCCCAGCCGATCAGCGTGAACGGGACGGCGCCGTTGACGACGCCGAGGACGAGTCCGGGCTGCCAGGCCGCGGCGAGCTCCTTGACGGAGCGGCGGACACCGCGAGCCGCGAACAGGAACCCGTGCAGGATCACCGTGGCAACGAGCAGCCGGATCGCCATCGTCGTCGCCGGGGCGATCTCCTGCACCGCCTCCTTGATGAAGAGATAGGAGGCGCCCCAGACGGCGGAGAGCAGGAGCAGCAACATCCAGTACGAGCGCGTCACCTCGGGAACCTACCCACGGGCGACGGAAGTTCGCCGGCGCAGGGAACGGAGCGTTCCGCTGCCGAGCCGACGCCGCCGAGGATGAGCACGAGGCCCCCGCCCGCGGTCGCCGTGACGGGCTCGGCCAGGAAGACCGCGCCGTAGAACAGGGCGACCGCCGGCGTCAGGTAGGTGACGAGGATCCCCTACGAGGCGCCCGCACCGGTGAGGACCGCGAAGTACAGGACGTACGCGACGCCAGTACCGCCAATCCGAGCGCGAGAAGAGCACCGAGACGTCCCAGCTCGGGAAGCGGGACGGGGCCTGCAGTGCGGCGATCGCGGCAAACAGTTCACCGCTCGGCTGCACGCCGACGAGCAGCGCGACGCCCGCGACGAGCAGGCCGACGAGGCGCCCGCCGCCTACCCGGTCGCCGCGGCTGAAGCGGAGTGCGAGCAGGGCGGTGAAGAGGGGAGCGGCCGCCTGGAGAACCGCCGCAAGCCCCCAAGTCGATCCGCGTCTCCGCCCAGGCGAGGGCCGTGATCGGCAGCGTCGAGTTGACGAGCGCGGCGGGGAGCAGGGGCCGGAGGAAGACACCCAGCTCCCTGGCGCCTGCCGCGGCCCGATGCCAACGAGCGCGACAGGCAGGATGGTCAGCGCCCGATCCCCAGTCGCACGCAGATCAGCGCCGTCGCCGCGAGCTCGCGGACACCGATCTTGATGAACATGAAGGGCGCGGCCCAGAGCGCGGACACGGCCAGCAGCATCAGCAGGTGCCGTCGGCTCACGCCTGCGTGTAACGCGGGCGCGGATCCTGATGTTTCGCCGGATCGCCGCTCGGCCCGCCGTTTCCCCTGCCGGGGCCGTCGGGACCCGTGGCTACACTCGGATCCCTGACGTCAGTCGCAGAACAGCCGCTCCACCGGGCCCTCGGTCTGACCGACTGGGAGCTCGACCGTATCGGCGAGCTGCTCGAGCGCGACCCGAACGACTTCGAGCTCGCCGTCTTCTCGCTGCTCTGGTCGGAGCACTGCGGCTACAAGCACTCGGCTCCGCTCTTGAAGCGGCTGCCAGCCGCCGGCGAGCGGGTGCTCCAGGGTCCCGGCGAGAATGCGGGCGTGGTCGACCTCGGCGAAGGCCTGGCCGTCGCCCTCAAAGTCGAGAGCCACAACCATCCCTCGGCGGTCGAGCCGTTCCAGGGCGCCGCCACCGGCGTCGGTGGGATCCTGAGGGACATCGTCGCGATGGGCGCTCGGCCGATCGCGCTGCTCGACGGGCTCTGGTTCGGCGGGCCCGGCCAGCAGTTCCGGCAGGCGGTGGCGGGGATCGGCCATTACGGCAATTCGGTCGGGGTTCCGACCGTCGGCGGCGCGGCCGTCTTCGACGCCGCCTACCGCGACAACTGCCTCGTCAACGCGATGTGCGTGGGGATCCTCCCGAGCGAGCGGCTAACGACCGCGAAGGCCGCCGGCCCCGGCAACCTCGTCGTCCTCTACGGCGCAACCACCGGGCGCGACGGCATCGGCGGCGCCTCCGTCCTCGCGAGCCAGGAGCTCGGCGAAGACGGCACCGACAAGCGTCCGTCGGTCCAGGTCGGTGACCCCTTCACCGGGAAGAAGCTGATCGAGGGCTCGGTCGAGCTCGTCGAGTCGGGCCTCGTCGAGTCGCTGCAGGACTGCGGCGCCGCCGGGCTCGCCTCCTCGCTCGCCGAGATGGCCTCGGAGTGCGGCATCGATGTCCACCTCGACCGCGTGCCCCTGCGCGAGGACGGGATGGAGCCGTGGGAGATCATGATCTCCGAGTCCCAGGAGCGGATGGTCGCGATCGTCCGGCCCCAGATGCTGGAGTCGGTCGAGCGCGTGTGCGCCCGCTGGGAGCTTCGCTGCACGACGATCGGCGAGGTCACGGACAACGCCCGCCTGCGCGCCCTCGCCGACGGCGCTCTCGTCGCGGATATTCCTGCCCGGCTGCTGACGGAGGAGTGCCCCCGCTACGAACTCGAGCTGGAGCCGCGTCCGACCGAACCCCGCCCTGCGCGCCCGGTCGGGCCGCAGCCGAACGCTGCGACGATCTACGAGCAGTTCGACCACATCGTCGGCTCGCGGACCGTTCGCCGGCCCGGGCTCGACGCGGCGGTGCTGCGGCTCCGGCCGTCGCTGCGCGGGATCGCGGTCTCGCTCGACGGGCCGCCGATCGGTGAACGCGATCCCTGGCGCGCCGGGGCGCTGGCGGTCTTCGGAGCGGCGCGGAACGTCGCGTGCGCCGGCGGCGAGCCGCTCGCACTGACCGACTGCCTCAACTTCGGGAACCCGGAGAAGGCGGAGATCGGCTGGGAGCTCGAGCGGTCGGTCGAGGCGTTGGCCCTAGCCGCCGAGGCGCTCGGGATCCCGATCGTCTCGGGCAACGTCTCGCTCTACAACGAGACCGAGGGGCGGCCGATCCCCCCGACGCCGGTCGTGGGCTGCGTCGGCCTCCTCCCGGATGTGCGCCTCGTACCGTCGGGCTGGCACCCCGGCGACGTCGTGTTGCTCGCAGCCGCTCCCGGCGACCTCGACTTCGCCGCCGAGGCGGCGCTCGTCCGCTTCCTCTGGAGAGCAGCGCCGCTGCTCTCGCTCGCCCACGACGTCTCGGAGGGCGGGCTCGAGTCTGCGCTCGCCGAGGCCGCCGACTGGAGCGGCGTCGCCGCAGCAGTCGACCCCTGCGGCGACCCGGTGGGCGGCGCGGCGATCATCGCCTGCGCCCCGGCCGACGTCTCGAAGCTCGGCTCGAAGGGCCTGAGGCGGATCGGCGTGGTCGGCTAGCCGTGTGCGGGATCTTCGGTGTCCGCGCACCCGACCGCGACGTCTCGCGCCTGACCTATTTCGGGCTCTTCGCACTCCAGCACCGAGGCCAGGAAGCGGCGGGCGTCGCCGTCTCCGACGGAGGGCGCCTGACGGGGATGCGCGATCTCGGGCTCGTCACGCAGGTGTTCGACGAGCAGAAGCTGAGCGGCCTGCGCGGCCAGCTCGCGATCGGCCACACCCGCTACTCGACCACCGGCTCCTCGCAGTGGTCGAACGCCCAGCCGCTCGTCGAGCACGGGCGCGTCCGCACGATCGCCCTCGGCCACAACGGCAACCTCGTCAACGCGGCTGCCCTGCGCGCCGAGCTGCACGAGCGCGAGGTCACGCTGCATTCGACCTCAGACAGCGAGGTGATCGCGGCGCTGATCGCAAACGACGCGACGCCCATCGCCGAGGCGGTCACGAGCGCGATGGCCCGGCTCGAGGGCGCATTCTCGGTGGTGGCGCTCTCTGAGGGAAAGCTCCTCGCCTTCCGCGATCCACACGGCTTCCGCCCGCTTTGCCTCGGCCGCATCGGCGAGGACTGGGTGGTCGCGTCAGAGACCTGTGCGCTGGACCTCGTCGGCGCCCGCTTCGAGCGGGAGATCGCGCCCGGCGAGCTGGTCCTGTTCGACGACGACGGGGTCCAGGCGACGCAGGCCGTGGAACAGGTGGGCGGCGGCACGCTCTGCGTCTTCGAGTTCTTCTACCTGGCCCGTCCGGATTCGCGGCTCTCGGGGATCGAAGTGCATGGCGCGCGCGTACGGATGGGCGAGCGGCTCGCCGAGGAGTCGCCGGCGGACGTCGACCTCGTCCTGCCGATCCCCGACTCGGGCACGCCCGCTGCGATCGGGTTCGCGCGGGCGCTGCGCATCCCGTTCAGCGAGGGCGTGATCAAGAACCGCTACGTGGGCCGCACGTTCATCCAGCCCGACCAGGCGCTCCGCGAGCAGGGAATCAGGCTGAAGTTCAATCCGCTCGCGGAGGTCCGTGGGAAGCGCGTCGTCGTCGTCGACGACTCGATCGTCCGTGGGAACACGACGCGGCAGATCGTCCAGATGCTCTTCGACGCGGGCGCGACCGAGGTGCACGTGCGGATCTCGTCGCCGCCGGTCGTCGGCCAGTGCTTCTACGGGATCGACCTGGCCGACCCCGCTGAGCTGATCGCCAACTCGCGGACGGTCGAGGAGGTACGCGAGCACCTCGGCGCGACCTCGCTCGCGTACATCTCGCTCGAGGGTCTCCAGGAGTCGACGCTGCGGCCGGCCGAGCAGTTCTGCCGCGCCTGCCTCACGCGCGAATACCCGACCCGGATCCCCGAAGGCGCCGCGAAGCTCCGCTTCGAGCCGGCGCCCGCGTAGTCTCGAGCCGGTTCCGGGGACGCCTCCCCTACTGCTCGAGCACGCGGCTCGCCTTCGCGATGCCGCGCGAGATCAGGTAGGCGGCCGTGATCCAGGTGGTCGCGATCGCCCAGCCGTGCGAGTCGAAGTCGTTGGCCACGGCGGCGACGATCGCGAGCACGATCTCGACGACGACGTAGAGCAGGAACTCGGCGTTGCCGGGAATCGGCAGGACGGCGCCGGTCTGGACACCGCCGCCGAGACCGGGGTACCCCGCGGCGTGGACGGGAGGCGGCGGCGGGGTGCCGGCCGGCTGCTCGGGAGGCATCGTGGACACTCGGGCTCCTTTTCCTCAGGCTGCTTGGCCGGGAACGTGGACGATCTCCAGCTTCATTCCGTCGGGGTCATAAAAAAACACTGCGTAGTACCCGGGGATGTACGCGTACTCCTGGGGCCCGGTCTCGATCTCGGCGCCATATTCGATCAGCCAGTCGGCCCGCTCATCGACGGCGGCGCGCGAGGCGGCCTCCAGGCAGAGATGGTGGAACCCCACGCGGTAGCGGTCGTACGGCGGCGAGTCGCTCTGCGCCGCCCGTAGCCCGAGCGCGCACCCTGCCCCGCTCAGGTACCAGATCGTCTCGCCCCGCTCGCCTTCGACCTCGCTGACCCGGTGCCAGCCGAGGGGCCCGAGCAGCTCGCGGTAAAAGGACAGGCTTCGCTCGATCGAGGAGACGACCAGGTCGATGTGATGGATGCCGGCGGGTCGCACGACCGGCATGTGCGCTTCGCCGTCCACCCCGGGACTCCTGCCGGCGACCCTACAATCGCCCCCTGTGCGCCTCTTTCACTACCACCTCGTCACGAGCAAGGTCCGGGAGGTCGAGGCGCGTTACATCGGCAAGCTCGGCTTCGACCTGGTCGCGCGCCACGGTCGGACCGGCGAAGACCTCACCTCGTACGAGCCCGGGGTGTCCTGGTCGGAGCTCGATGCCGTCGGCTTCAAGCTCCGGCTCAGCGAGCTCGAGCGCGGCGCGGTCAACGTCGTCGTCCAGCCGGGACAGTGGCCGCTGCCCCGCGTCGACCACCTCGGGCTCGTGCTCGACGACGATGAGTTCGAGGCTGCTGTCGCGCGGGCGGCCGGGGCCGAGCTGCGAGTGCAGGAGCACGGCGGCCGCCGCACCTTCGTCTCAACGAATGCCGGCTACCGGCTCGAGCTGCACCCGCCGCGCGACTGGATCGACGAGCTGCTGGAGCGTGAGGACGAGCTGAGCCTGGGCGAGCTTCACCTGAAGGCCGACGAGCCGGAGGTGAAGGCGGAGGCGCTCGCGGCGATCCTCGGTCTCGAGGTCGAGCGCACGGGCGTCCGGGTCGGCCCGACGCTCGTCAAGTTTGTCGCGGGCGGGCCCCAGGGCCGGCCGGAGCTGTCCGGCGAGCTCTTCCTCTAGCCCGCCCGTCCAACCGGCAGCGGTCGTAGACTCCTCGCCTTGACCGAGGACGTGCCGACGTACGAGGCCGCCGGGGTCTCGTTGGAGACCGCCCGCACGATCGTCGAACGGCTACGCTCGGCGATCGACTCCACCCGCACGGCGGCGGCCGACGGGGCGTTCGGCGCCTTCGCGGGACTGTACGCGCTGGACGGCCGACGGCTGCTCGTCGCCTCCACCGACGGCGTCGGCTCGAAGCTCGTGCTCGCACGCCGTGCCGGGAAGCTGCGGTGGGCCGGGGCGGACCTCGCCGCACACTGCGTCAACGACGTGCTCACGACCGGCGCGGAGCCGCTGTTCCTGCTCGACTACGTGGCGGCAAACCGGATCGACGAGGAGCAGGTCGTCGAGCTCGTCGAGGGCGCGGCGGAGGTCTGCAGGGCGGCAGGTTGTGCGCTGATTGGCGGCGAGACGGCCGAGCTGCCCGGGATCTACCGCGAGGATGAGCTCGACTTCGCCGGCACCTGCGTCGGAATCGTCGAGCGGAAGCGTCTGGTGGACGGTTCCCGCTGCCGCCCGGGCGATCTCGTCCTCGGTTTCCTCTCCGCCGGCCTGCACGCTAACGGCTTCTCGCTCGTCCGGAGGCTGCTTGGCACTGAGCAGGATTTCGACCCCGAGCTGGTGCTTCGGCCGACGAGGCTCTACCTCGAGGAGGTGCGGGACCTGCGAGACCGCGCCGACGTCCGTGCGCTCGTGCACGTGACGGGCGGAGGAATCGCGGGCAACCTGGCACGCGTGCTGCCCGACGGCGTCGGCGCGACGATCGACCCGCACTCGTGGCCGCGCCACCCGGTGTTCCGCTGGCTCGCTGCGCGTGGCGTCGCGGAAGAGGAGCAGCGGCGTGTCTTCAATCTCGGGATCGGCTACTGCGCGGTCGTGCCGGCGGGCGACGCAGCTGCCGACGACCGCGTGATCGGCTGGCTCGAACCCGGACACGGAGTCAGCTGGAGATGATCGGCGTCCTTGTCTCCGGCCGCGGGACAAACCTGCAGGCGCTCCTCGACGAGGGCCTTCCCGTCGTGGCAGTCGCGTCCAATCGACCGGAAGCCCGCGCGCTTGCGCGTGCCGAGGCGTTCGGGGCGAAGACAGGCGTCTTCGCGCTCGAGAGCTATGCCGACCGCGAGGCGCGCGACATCGCGATGGCCGACTGGCTCACCGCACACGGCGTCAACTTCGTCGTGCTGGCCGGCTACATGCACCGTCTCACCGAGGCCTTCCTCGAGCGCTTTCCCGGCCAGATCGTCAACGTCCATCCTTCGCTGCTGCCGGAGTTTCCCGGGGCGCGCGCAATCGACGACGCGCTCGAGGCCGGAGTCCCGACGACCGGCGTCAGCGTCCACCACGTCGACGCCGGCCTCGACACGGGGCCCGTGATCGTGCAGGAGCCCGTGGCGGTCGAGCCTCGCGACACGCTGGTCGACCGGATCCGCGCGGTCGAGCACCGACTGCTGCCGAAGGTGGTGAGAGAGCTATCCGCGCACTGATTTCCGTCTACGACAAGACGGGCCTCGATCTCTTCGCGCGCGGTCTCGATCAGCTCGGCTTCGACCTCGTTGCGAGCGGCGGCACCGCCGCCTACCTGGAGGAGCTCGGCCTCAGGGTCGAGCGGGTGGAGTGGCTGACGGATGTGCCCGAGATGCTGGGCGGCCGGGTCAAGACGCTTCACCCGCAAATCCACGCGGCGATCCTGGCCCGGCGCGACCGCGACGACGACCTCGCGGCGCTCGAGGAGCACGAGATCACGCCGTTCGACCTCGTCTGTGTGAACCTCTACCCCTTCGCAGAGATCGCCGGGCGACGGGGAGTGACCGAGGAGGAGGCGGTGGAGATGATCGACATCGGCGGTCCCTCCCTCCTGCGCGGCGCGGCCAAGAACTTCGTGCACGTCGCCCCGCTCTGCCGGGCTGACCGCTACGGGTTCGTGCTCGACGAGCTGCGCCGCCAGGGCGGGCTCTCGCTCGAGACGCGCCGCGAGCTCGCGGCCGAGGCGTTCGCGACGACGGCCGCGTACGAGGCCGCGATCGCGGCCTGGTTCGGTGAGCGCGAGATCTTCGCGGAGACGATCGTCCTGCCGCTGACGAAGGTGACCGAACTCTCCTACGGCGAGAATCCGCACCAGCGAGCCGCCTACTACGCGGAGGTCGGCGCCCGCCGCCACCTGCTCTCGCGCGTCGAGCAGCTGCACGGCAAGGAGCTGTCATTCAACAACCTCAACGACCTCGGCGCCGGCCGGCTGCTCGCGCGCGAATTCACGCTGCCGGTCTGCGTGATCGTCAAGCACGCGAATCCCTGCGGCGTCGGCATTGCCGCGACGATCGAGGCGGCCTACGACCTTGCGCTCGCCTCGGACCCGACCGCGGCGTACGGCGGCGTCGTCGTCCTCACCCGCCCCGTCGGGGCCGAACTTGGGCGCAAGCTCGCCGGTCAGTTCGTCGAGGTGCTGTTTGCGCCCGGCTTCGACGACGGAGCGCTCGCCGCCCTGCGGGAGAAGCCCGGCACGCGCATACTCCTGGATCACGAGCGGCGCGCGGGTGACCCGACCGAGCGCAGCTACAAGGCCGTGCTCGGGGGCCTGCTCGTGCAGGACGGTGACTGGGAGATCGAGGACCGCGAGGGTTGGAGCACCGTCTGCGGCGCGCCGACCGAGCCACAGTGGGGCGATCTGATCTTCGCCTGGCGGGTCTGCAAGCATGTGACCTCGAACGCGATCGTCCTCGCCAAGGGACTCGCGACGATCGGGATCGGCGCCGGGCAGATGAGCCGGGTCGACGCCGTCCGGATCGCCCTCGAGAAGGCGCACGCGCACCGCCACGACGTCGAGGGCGCGACGATCGCCTCCGACGCCTTCTTCCCGTTCCCCGACGGGCCGCGGCTTGCACTCGAGGCCGGTGTGACTGCGATCGTGCAGCCGGGCGGCTCCAAGCGCGACCAGGACGTCGTCGACGCGGTCGAGCAGGCCGGCGCGGTGATGGTCTTCACCCATCGCCGTCACTTCCGCCACTGACCAGGCCCGCCGAGGGGCGACACCCGACTCCTCGCTGACCGGCCGCGACCGCTTTCGCGGGCCGGGGCCGGTCCGGATCGGGCCTTGGTGACCGGAGCGCCCCGGTGTGAGGCGCCCATTCGCCCGGGTCCTGCTTCCCCGGCGCCTCGGCCCCGTCATCCTTGGTAGTACTTCGCCGACGCTGGCGACGCCCCCGACCCGATGACGATCCGGACGAGCCCGCTCGCGCGGGGCCGTCCAAGCCCAAGGAGACTCCATGAGCACGACGGCCCCCGATCCCCGGCGCTGGCAGGCGCTCGCACTCGTCTGTGTTGCCTTCTTCATGACGATCCTCGACGTCTCGATCGTCAACGTCGCGCTTCCGTCGATCGCCCGCTCGCTGCAGGTCTCGGACCGGACCCTGCAGTGGGTGATCACGGCCTACGCAATCACCTTCGGCGGCTTCCTGCTCCTAGGCGGCCGCGCCGCGGACCTGCTCGGGCGTCGGCGGATGTTCATGGTCGGCGTCGCCCTCTTCTCCGCGGCGTCACTCGCCTGCGGGCTCGCGAGCTCGATCGGAGTGCTGATCGCCGCGCGCGCGGTCCAAGGTCTCGGCGGTGCGATCATCTCGCCCGCGACGCTCTCGATCATCACGACGACTTTCGACGAGGGCTCGGAGCGCAACAAGGCCCTGGGGATCTGGGGCGCGATGGGAGGCGGCGGCGCGGCGGCGGGCGTCCTCTTCGGCGGGATCCTGACGAAGTACCTGGGCTGGGAGTGGATCTTCTTCGTCAACGTTCCCGTGGGGGCCGTCGTGCTCGCGCTGACACGGCCGATCGTCCACGAGAGCCGGATCGAGACGGTGACGAAGCGATTCGATGCCGCTGGTGCGATCTCGGTCACCTCCGGACTCGCGCTACTCGTCTACGGGATCTCGAAAGCGCCGGATGTCGGCTGGGGCTCGGCGCAGACGATCCTCGTCCTGCTCGCCGCGGCCGGCCTGCTCGTCTTCTTCGTCGCCTACGAGCGACGGGCGCCCGCACCGCTCGCGCCGCTGCACATCTTCCGCAATCGCACGCTCACCGGCGCGAACGTCGTCGGCCTCCTCCTCGGCTCGGTCGTCTTCTCCAACTTCTTCCTCCTGACGCTGTACGTCCAGCAGGTGCTCGGGTACTCGCCACTCCGGACCGGCGTCACCTTCCTGGCGACTGCCGGCACGGTCGTGATCGTCGCCGGTGGGTCGCAGGCCCTCGTGACGCGCCTCGGCCCGAGACCGGTACTCGTCGTCGGGATGGCGCTGATCACGGCCGGGATGGTCTGGTACACGCAGATCTCGCCGACGGGCTCCTATGCGGGCGGCCTGCTCGGCGGCTACCTGCTCGTCGGGTTCGGGATGGCCTTCGCCTTCATCCCCATGTCGATCGCGGCGCTCGCGGGAGTGCCCGCGCGCGAGGCCGGGCTGGCCTCGGGTCTGATCAACACCTCTCAGCAGATCGGCGGCGCGCTCGGCGTGGCGCTCGTCTCGACCGTGTTCGCGACGCACGCGAGGTCGCTCCTGCAGAGCGGCCACACGCGGCCCGAGGCGCTGACGAGCGGCTTCGCGCTCGGCTTTTGGGTGCTCGCGGGCATCGCCGCGGCAGGCGCCGTCGCCGCGCTGGCGCTGATCGGGCCCGCGAAGGTGCCGAGTGGGGAAGCGGTCCAGGTGCCGATGTAGGGACTAAGCTTCCGCGCGGCCATGGAGCGCGCGTACCCGACCGTCCTCGAGCTCGTCGGCGGCAGCCCGATCGTGCGGCTGCAGACACTCTCCCAACCGGGCGGCGCCGAGCTGCTCGTCAAGCTCGAATACCTGAACCCGGGCGGCTCGATCAAGGACCGGATCGGACTGCCGATGATCGAGCGGGCGGAGCGCGAAGGGAAGCTGAGGCCGGGCGGGACGATCGTCGAGCCGACCTCCGGCAACACCGGCGTCGGCCTGGCGATCGCCGCGGCGATCAAGGGTTACCGCTGCATCTTCGTGATGCCGGACAAGATGAGCCAGGAGAAGGTCGCGCTCCTGCGGGCCTACGGCGCCGAGGTCGTGATCACCCCGACCGCCGTCGAGCACGACTCGCCCGAGAGCTACTACTCCGTCTCTGATCGGCTCGCGGAGGAGATTCCCGGCGGCTTCAAGCCCGACCAGTACTCGAACATGGCGAACCCGAACGCCCACTACGAGCAGACGGGGCCCGAGATCATGCAGCAGACCGGCGGCAGGCTCGATGCCCTCGTCATCTCCGTCGGTACGGGCGGGACGATCTCCGGCGTCGGGCGCTACTTCAAGGAACACAAGCCGGAGGTGCTGATCGTCGGTGCCGACCCGGAGGGCTCGATCTACACCGCGGCGAGCGCTGCCACCCTGCACCCCTACCTCGTCGAAGGGATCGGCAAGGACACCTGGCCGCGGACGATGAACCCGGACGTGGTGGACGAGTGGCTCCGCGTCTCCGACCGCGACTCGTTCCTCACCGCCCGGCGGCTGGCGCGCGAGGAGGGCATTCTCGCCGGCGGCTCCGGCGGCACCTCGGTGTTCGCGGCGATGCAGGTGGCCGCGCGGCTCGGCCCGGCCGCCCGCGTGCTGACGATGATCCCGGACTCCGGCCGCAACTACCTCTCGAAGTTCTACGACGACAACTGGATGATCGAGCACGGCTTCGTCGAGCGGCAGGCGCCTCTCCCGACGGTCGAGGAAATCCTCCGCGCGAAGCATGCCGAGGAGTTGCCGGCCCTCGTGACGATCTCATCGCACCAGAAGGTCGGCGAGGCGATCGACGTGATGCAGCAGTACTCGATCTCTCAGCTGCCCGTGATCCGTGACGGCGAGCTGGACTCGCTCACGGATGTGGTCGGCTCGCTGCAGGACCGCGACCTGCTCGATCGGGTGTTCAAGAATCCGGACGCGCTGCACGAGGACGTGGCCGCGGCGATGCAGCCACCGCTCGCGACGATCGACATCGACCAGTCCGTCGACGAGGTCTTCGCCACCCTCACCGGCGGGACGAATGCCGTCGTCGTCGCCCGCTCGGGCCGGCCCGTGGGCGTGCTGACCCGCAGCGACCTGCTCGAGTACCTCGCGCACCGGCGAGTGACGATGTAGGCGCTAGGGCGACCGCGAGCCGTTCCGGCTCGAACGCTCCTGCAGCGCCTGCTGCGCGACGATCGCGCGGCCGGCGTCCTCGATCAACGCGGCCACGAGCCGCACCCGTTCCCGCTCGGAGCGGAGCTCGAGCAGACGCTGCTTCGCGCCGTCGGCGAGCTCGATGCGCGCCGCCAGCTCGAACGCGAATTGCCGCGACTGCGGATCCGGCTCGTCGGGCTCTGCCTCGACGATCGCCGCCAGCGCGCGGAAGGCGGCCAGCGCAAGCGTCACGTCGTGGGCTCCGGCGGGGTCCGGCCGGTCTTCGAGCCGTTCGACGCGGCCGGTGCGGAAGGAGCGCCCGCTCGTCAGCTCGACCAGCTGGAAGCGCTCGCCGCCTTCGACCAGGACGTTCAGGCGCCCGTCGTCGAACTCCTCGAGCAGCTCGGCAACGCGCGCACGCGTCCCGACGTCGCGAATGCCCTCGTCGTCGGCGAAGACCAGCCCGAACTCCGAGCCGCTTTCGAGGCACTCGCCGATCAACTCCCGGTACCGCGGCTCGAAGATGTGAAGCGGCACGCGCTCGGTCGGCACGAGCACGATCCCGAGCGGAAAGAGCCCGAGTTCCTCCACGCAGGAAGACTACGCGGGGCTAGCATGGGTCCGTGGCGACCGTCCGGCTCGAGGAGCTTCTGCGCGGCGCGTTTCCCGACGCGGCTGAATTGCGCGTCGAGGACCGCACCGGCGGCGGCGACCACTTCCAGGTGATCGTCAGGAGCCCGCGCTTCGACGGCCTGCCGCTGCTCGACCAGCACCGACTCGTCAACGAGGCGCTCGCAGAGCCGCTCCGGGACGGCACAATCCATGAACTCCGCATCAAGACCAGGGGGACCGCATGAGCGACGAGCTGCGCGAACGGATCAAGGACGTGATCGAGCACGAGCCGGTGGCGCTGTTCATGAAGGGCACGCCGCAGTTCGTGATGTGCGGCAATTCCGACCGGGCGCTTGCTGCGCTCCGGACCGCCGGGGCACCGGTGACGACGGTGGACGTCCTGGCCGATCCCGCGATCCGCCTGGAGCTCCAGCAGCTCCACGGCTGGCCGACCATCCCGCAGGTGTTCGTCAACGGCGAGCTGATCGGCGGCGCCGACATCACGCAGGAGCTCGCGGAGACCGGCGAGCTCGAGCGCAAGCTCGAGGAGGCGCTCGGCCCGGACTACCGCGCCGGAGGCTCCGAGAAGACGGTCAGCCTGGTCTAGCTCGCCGAGGCCTTCGCCGCAACGGCGGCCGCTCCGTTCTGGACGATCTGGCTCAGCCCGGCGAGGGCCGAGGTGACCTCGCTCGGGATCACCCAGACCTTGTTCGCGTCACCCTGGGCGATCTGCGGCAGCACCTGGAGGTACTGGTAGGCCAGGAGCTGCGGGTCGGGCTTTCCCTCGTGGATGGCCGCAAAGACCGTCGCGATCGCCTGCGCCTGGCCCTGGGCCTCGAGGATCATCGCCTGGCGGCGGCCCTCGGCCTTCAGAATGGCCGACTGCTTTTCGCCCTCCGCCGTCAGGATCTGCGACTGCTTCACGCCCTCGGCCGTGAGGATGACGGCGCGCTTCTCACGGTCGGCGCGCATCTGCTTCTCCATCGTGTCCTTGATCGAGGCGGGCGGATCGATTGCCTTGATCTCGACGCGATTGACCCGGATCCCCCATTTGCCGGTCGCTTCGTCGAGGACGCCGCGAAGCTGGTTGTTGATCTCGTCGCGGGCGTGGCCGCCGGAACGATCAACACGGTGGTGGGGTCGGGGACGCTGATCACGTTCCCGACCCTCCTCGCGTTCGGGGTGCCGCCGGTGACCGCCAACGTCTCCAACACCATCGGCCTGGTCCCGGGCTCGCTCTCCGGCGCCTGGGGCTACCGGCGGGAGCTGGCCGGGCAGAGACCGCGCCTGTTCCGGCTCGGCACCGCCTCCCTGATCGGCGGGATCGTGGGCGCCGTGCTCCTCCTCGGCCTGCCCTCCTCGGCGTTCGACGCGGTGGTGCCAGTGCTGATCGGCCTGGGTGTGGTGCTGGTGGTCCTCGGCCCGCGGATCTAGGCGCGGGTGGCCGCGCGCGCCGAGCGGCGCGGTGGGCTGCCGGATGCAGGAGCCGGCTGGGTGTGGCCGGCGGTCGCGGGAGCCGGGGTGTACGGTTCACACCGGGTTGCGACCCGATATCCGACGTGCGAGATCGCCGGTCCGTGCGAGCACGCCACCTACAAGCTCGACATCCCGGCGACCCAGCCCGGCGTGAACGGTGGAGTCGGTACCCAGCTGCTCCTTGGCGCGATCCCCGTGTTCGTGGATATTCGGCTCCATTACATGTACCGGACGTCACCCGGCGGCGGTCCGTCGAACGACTACTT
>JBHEMK010000149.1:0-8370 GCA_046262635.1 Gaiellaceae bacterium | reverse complement strand
AAAGCCAACGAGCGCTCCCGCCGGCAGGCCGCCGGCGCGGCTGATCGTCTTCGGCAGCGCGTGGTAGCCCCGGTGCGCGAACGAGTCGCCGTCCACCGCCAGCAGCATGCTCAGAGTGTGGCCTCGAGCTCGGCGATCCGTGCCATCAGCCGGTCGGTTGCCTCCTGCGAGGCGCGGCGGATGTCGAGCCCGCGCAGGTCTTCGAGCTCGATCGGCGGCCCGTAGGCGACGCGCATCGGCCCGAGCCGCGACAGCCGGTCGGTCCCCTTGAGGGCCGCCGGGACGAGCGGCACCCGGGCGGTGAGGGCGATCCGGGCGGCGCCGGAGCGCGGGCGCGGCTGGCGCGTCTTTCGCAGTCCCTTCCGGCGTCTCGTTCCCTCCGGGAACATGACGACGACATTTCCCTCGTGACAGAGCCGGATGGCTGTCTCGATCGCCTCGGTGTCCGCCTGCCCCCTCCGGACCCGGAAGGCGCCGACAGCGTCGAGGAAGAGGCGCATCGGCCACCAGTAGAGCTCGGCCTTGGCCATGAAACGGAGAAAGAGTCGTGGCCAGAGCGGCACCCCGAGCGGCCATGGATCGAGGTTCGACAGGTGGTTCGAGGCGATCACGCAGCCCCCGTCGGGCACGTTCTTCTGGCCGGTCGTCCGCAGGCGGAAGATTCCGTACAGGAGGGGCCTGCCGATCACTCCGAGCACGTTGTAGACCGGCGTCGGCTTCACGGGCGAGAGTATCGGGCAGCCGGGGGTCACAGTGTCGCCTCGAGCTCGACGATCCGCTCCATCAGACGCCCGGTGGCCTCAGCAGCCGCCTCGTGGCGGTCGAGTCCGCGCAGGTCGTCGAGCGCGAGCGGCTCACCGTAGGCGACCCGGAGCGGGCCCAGCCGGGAAAGGCGGTCCGTCCCGCCGAGGGCGGCCGGCACGAGCGGAACGCCGGCCTCGAGCGCGACCCTTGCCGCCCCGCTCCGGGGCCTTGCCTCCACGTTCTTGCGCCGGCCTTTGCCCCGCCGCGTCCCCTCGGGAAAGATCACCACGGCGTGGCCCGCGCGGCAGAGCCGGATCGCGGTCTCGATGGCCCCGGCGTCCGACTCGCCGCGCCGCACGGGGAACGCGCCGCCGAAGTCGAGCACGAACCGGAGCGGCCACCAGTAGAGCTCGGCCTTGGCCATGAACCGCAGGCACCGACCCGGCCAAAGTGGCATCCCGAGCGGCCACGGGTCGAAGTTCGAGACGTGGTTTGCCGCCAGCACGAGTCCGCCCGCGGGCAGGTTCGCCCTGCCGGACACGCGCAGCCTGAAGAGGCCGTAGAGGACCGGCGCGCTGAGAACGGCGATCACGTTGTAGGTCAGGCTCGTCCGCACCGGCGGGAGTATCAGGCACCTTCGCGGCACGCAGGCTCCGCTCGACCGCTGACCCTCTCTCGCGTCAGGCCGCCGGTCGGCTGCTGACGATCACCGTCTGAGGCCAGCTCGGAGCGAGGCTGGCGGATCTTCATCGAGGGTCGGCATCGAAAGGTGGCACCGGCAGGCGGGCCCCCGCGACGACCAGGCTCGCATGTGGCCGCGGATCCCTCCACGCGCTACTTCGTGCCCGGCGACGAGCGGACGCTCCCCTGCGACTCGCGCGGCCCGCAAACGGTCGGCCGGAGCTGGATCATCGGCCGGGCGCTCGTCATCGACTGGCCACCGGAACGCTTCTCGCTGAACCGAGGGGATGTGCCGGAAGTCCGCGAACCGCGGCGCCGGACGACGGGTTCGCTACCGTGGCCCGCATGTCCAAGACTCTCGTCGTCGCAGAGAAGCCGTCGGTCGGCCGCGACCTCGCGTCCGCGCTGCCCGGGAGCTTCGAGAAACACGATGCCTTTCTCGAGTCCGACGAGTACGTGATCACCTGGGCCGTCGGCCACCTCGTCCAGCTCGCCGAGCCCGAGGACTACGACGAGAAGTGGAAGAAGTGGCGGATGGCCGACCTGCCGATCGTCGTCGACGCGTTCAGGCTCGTCCCGCGCGACGCGAAGTCGAAGAAGCAGCTCAAGGAGATCGAGAAACTGATGCTCCGGGAGGATGTCGACAGGATCGTCAACGCCTGCGACGCCGGCCGCGAGGGCGAGCTGATCTTCGCGTACATCTACGAGTCCGTCTTCCTGCAGGACCACGCGGTGTCGCCGTCAACGAAGAAGAGGAAGAAGCCGGTCGAGCCGAAGCCCGTCCAGCGCCTCTGGATCTCGTCGATGACGAAGACGGCGATCCGCGAGGGGTTCGAGAAGCTTCGCCCCGGCGACCAGCTCGCCCAGCTCGAGGCAGCTGCACGGTCGCGCTCCGAGGCTGACTGGCTCGTCGGGATGAACGCGACCCGCGCGGCCACGATCCGCGGCCGCGCCTGGGTCGGCGGGGTCGTCTCGCTCGGCCGCGTCCAGACCCCGACGCTCGCGATGATGGTCAAGCGCGAGCGCGAGATCCAGGCCTTCGTCTCTGAGCCCTACCGGCTTGTCCACGCCTCGTTCCTGCCGAAGTACGAGGGTCTCTGGTTCGAGGGGGACGAGACGCGGATCTTCAAGCCGCTCGAGCGCGCCGACGAGATCGTCGCAAAGTGCTCTGGCGTCGAGGGAACGGTCACCAAGGTTGACCGCAAGGAGCAGAGCGAGCGGGCGCCGCTCCTGTACGACCTGACCTCGCTGCAGCGTGACGCAAACCGCCGCTTCGGCTTCTCCGCGCGCCGCACGCTCCAGGCTGCGCAGTCGCTCTACGAGAGCAAGAAGGCGATCACGTATCCACGAACCTCGTCCCGCTACCTCTCCGGGGACATGGTGCCGCAGCTGAAGATCGTCGCGTCGACGCTGCAGGAGATCTCCGACTACCGCGTGGGCGCGACCTATGTGATGCGGCTCGACCAGCTGCCGCTGCAGCGGGTGATCAACGACGCCAAGGTCGACGACCACCACGCGATCATCCCCACCGACGTCCCGCACGAAGTCGACGGGTTCAGCCCGGACGAGCGCCGCGTCTTCGACCTGATCGCGCGCCGGTTCCTCGCCGTGTTTCATCCGCCCGCGCGCTACGCGCGCACGACGATCGTCACCGAGGTCGAGGGCGAGAGCTTCCGCACCCGCGGCAAGATCACGCTCGAGGCCGGCTGGCGCGGCGTCTACGGGCTCGAGGCCGACTCCGAGCGCCAGAGCGAGGAGGACGAGGGGGAGGGCGCCGAGCTGCCCGAGCTGACCGAGGGGCAGTCGGTCACGTGCGTCGCAACCGAGATCGAGGACAAGGCAACAAAGCCGCCGCCCCGCTACACGGAGGCAACGCTTCTCTCCGGGATGGAGACCGCCGGCAAGCTGATCGACGACGAGGAGCTACGCGAGGCGATGAAGGACTCAGGGCTTGGCACTCCGGCGACGCGCGCCGAGACGATCGAGACGCTCATCCGCCGGGAGTACATCGAGCGGGTCGGCCGCGACCTCCAACCGACGCCAAAGGGGCTGCAGGTGATCACGATGCTCGAGGAGCACAAGATCACCTCCCCCGAGCTGACCGGAGACTGGGAGAAGAAGCTCTCGGACATCGAGCACGGCCGAGGTGACCGCTCCGCGTTCATGCAGGAGATCGAGAGGTTCGCCGGCGAGATCGTCGGCCAGATCGAGGCGCTCGACAAGGAGCAGCTCCGTCCGGAGCGCGCGGAGCTGGGCCCCTGCCCGCGCTGCGGCGCGGTCACCGGCGAGATCATTCGGGAAAATTCGCGCGCCTACGGCTGCACGAGCTGGAAGAGCCGCGAGGAGCCCGGCTGCGGCTTCGTTGTCTGGAAACGCGTCGCCAGCCGGACACTCACGCCCGAGGTGGCGCGCCAGCTGATCGAGGAGGGGAAGACTCGCGAAGTGCTCTCCGGCTTCCGCTCCAAGGCGGGCAAACCTTTCCGGGCCCGCCTCGTCCTAACCGACGAGGGGAAGATCGAGTTCGATTTCCCGGTTCGCGCGCAAACCAAGGAGCCCGCGGCCGCGGAATAAGCCGCAGGGTGCATGCGTTCGAGGGACCGAGTGACCCAGGAGGGTCGGTTGGTCCTGGAAAGACGAGGAGTTTCTTCCTACAGTGCGAAGGCTTGGAGACGACGACGAAGTAGGACCCGAAAGGACTGAGTAGACCCTCTTGACGCACAACCAGCTGCATGACTTGCTCGAGACCGAACAGGCGCGCTCGCTCGTTGCGGGTGCGGAGGAGCGTGGGTGGATCGAGCCGACGGAGCTCGAGGCGTTCGCACTTGAGCATGAACTGAACGACGACGAGGTCGAGGAGCTTTCGCGAGAGCTGGAGCGGATCGGCCTCGAGATCGGCGAGCCGGCAGCCGAGGCCGAGCCCGAGAAGGAGAAGACTCCCGAACCGGCCCAGGTGACCGTGGCGATGTCCGGCGCCGCCGACAGTCTGCAGCTCTTCCTGGCCGATGTCGGTCGCCACAAGCTGCTGACGGCAGCCGAGGAGGTCACGCTGGCCAAGGCGATCGAGCGCGGCGACCCGGTCGCCAAGCGACGGATGATCGAGTCAAACCTCCGTCTCGTCGTGTCGATTGCGAAGGGCTACCGCGGACTCGGCGTCCCGTTCCTGGATCTGATCCAGGAGGGCACGCTCGGACTGAACCGCGCGGTCGAGAAGTTCGACTGGCGGCGCGGCTACAAGTTCTCGACGTACGCGACGTGGTGGATCCGGCAGTCGGTGCAGCGTGCCGTCGCGAATCACGCGCGGACGATCCGGGTACCCGTTCACGTCGTCGAGCGCCAGCAGAAGCTCTCCCGGGCCGCCCGCCGGTTGGAGGTCGAGCTCGGCCGCGAGGCAACGAAGGAGGAGCTGGCGGAGGCGACCGGCCTGCCGATGCAGCACGTCGACGAGGCGCTCGGCGCCGCGCTGGCCTCGGTGTCGCTGAACCAGACGGTCGGTGCGGACGACGAGGGCGAGCTCGGCGACCTCTTCGCCGACCGGGAAGCCGCCGATCCGTTCGAGGAGGCCGAGGAGTCGCTTCGGCGCCAGGGCGTGCGCAAGGCGCTCGACGCGCTGCCGGAACGCGAGCGGCGGATCCTCGAGTTGCGGTTCGGCTTCGAGGGCGAGCCGTGGACGCTCGAGGCGATCGGTCATGAGCTCGACCTGACACGCGAACGCGTCCGGCAGCTCGAAGGCCAGGCGCTGGCCCGCCTCGGCGCGCTCCGAGACCTGATCTCACTCGCCGCATAGCGGTTCCGCACAGACCGCGCCCTGGCTTGCGGTAGCGGCCCCGAGGCCGGGCTCGCACTTCCGGCCCCAGCCACCGCGACCGAGCCGGCCCCGGAGAACGTCCGGAGGCTACGCGTCGAAGAGTCGAGGCCCGGCCGCGCGGGGCGCAGGGGCTGAGCGCGCCGGCGCCGTGCGTTTCTCGGCGTGCCCCGTCTGCCCGCACCGGGCCGTGGCCAGCCGGGATGCCGCCCGGAGGATCGCGTCCTTCTCGAGCGGGACGATCCTGAGCTCCGGCGGCGGGCGGCGGAGAAAGGCTCCGATGAGCTGGAGCTCGTCGAGGTCGCCCGGCTCGGCCGCAGGGGCGGCGCGGCGGGCCGCGGCGAGGCCGGCCTCGATCTCCAGGTGGGCCCCCTCTCCCGGCGGGAGCGTCCGCACCGAGGCGATACGCCCTCCGGCGACGAAGAGGGCCCGGCAGAACCCGGGCTCGATCGCCGGTACGACGAGGCAGCGCGCGAGTGCCCGCAGGCTCGCCTGTCGGTCGAGCTCGCGGCAGACCCACTCGAGGGCATCCACCCGGTCCCGGAGTCGGGCCGCGTCCTCGTATCGAAGCGACTCCGCCAGGCCGCGCAGCGTCTGCCGCAGGCGTGGGAGCGCGAGCGCTGGCCGCGCGAGCTCGTCGTCGCTTGCTCCCGCCAGCGCGCGCGCCGCGAGCTGGGCGCGGCGGCGCGCGCGAATCGGACCAAGTTCGGTCGCCGAGGACGACGCGACGAGACCGTCGCCGCGTCGCTTCAGCCAGACGTAGCGGTCAGGGCGGGAGACGTGGGCGTTGCCCGGGGGCCGCAGCTCCCGGATCAGGCGCAGCTCCTCGATTGCAGCCTCCAGCTCGGAGCCGAGCACGCGCCATTCGATCCGCTCGCAGGCGCCGAGCGCCGCCTCGACCGCCGGCCGCTGGCGCTCCGATCGGAAGTACGAGCGGAGCCGCGCGCGGAGATTGCGCGCGCGGCCGACGTAGAGAACCTGACCGTTGCGATCGCGGAACTCGTAGATCCCCGGACGGGTCGGCGCGCCGAAGGCGAGGTGCCGTTTCCCGTAGACGCGGCGCTTCCGAGTCGCCCCCAGCTCGACGACGTCCGCGACCGTCCGCGCCCCGCGCTCCTGCGCCAGCCCGAGCAGTGCGAGCAGGACCTCCGCTGTCGCCTGCGCGTCCGGCAGCGCGCGATGGCAGGGACGCACCGCCGTTCCGAAGAAATGGGAGAGCTGCGCAAGGCTCGCGCGCGGGACGCGGCCGGCGAGCAGGCGCCGGGCGAGCGCGACCGTGTCGATCACCGGCGCTGCGATCCGGCGCCCTGTCAGCCGCTCGGTCTCGCGGTCGAGGAAGGCGAGGTCGAAGCGGGCGTTGTGCGCGACGAGGACGGCGTCGCCGGCGAAGCCGAGAAACCGCCGCACGGCAAGCTCCACCCGCGGAGCCGCCCGCAGCTGGCGATCGCTCAGCCCGGTCAGCGCCTCGACGCCCCGCCCGAGCGGCATGCCGGGGTTCACGAGCGTCTCGAAGTCGGCATCGAGCTCGAGCGCGCGAACACGGACGGCACCGATCTCGCAGATGCGAGCTGTGCCCGGCCGCAACCCCGTCGTCTCGAGATCGACGACCACGTATGTGGCCGTCTCGAGCGGGAGCCCTGCGCCAAGCGGTGCGGCGAGCGCAACTGCGTCGCCGCGCCAGCGCAGCCGCGCATCGGCATCCACCGCCTCTGCGAGCAGTGAGCGGGCGAGTCCGGCTGGTGCCCGCTGCAGGGCGAAGAGCCGCCGCGCCGCCTCCTCCGCGACAACAGGGCCTCGCTGCTCCTCGACGAGCTCGACCAACCTGTCGGCGGCGTCCAAGCGGAGTTGCATGGCCAAAGCATAGACGAACATATGTTCGCTTAAGGCATCTCCGGAACCGAACGGAGCGCGGATGTTCGCGACCGTTACGGAGTGGGAAGGGACTCCGGGTGCAACGAGCAAGGGTCGGTGCGGCCGCAGGCCTGCCTGGAACAGCCGGCCCTATCAGCCTGGTCGTGCGGACGGTGCTCGAGCCGACGCCCGTCCGGGCGCAGCCGGCCGACGAAGCCGAGCAGGTGACGCAGGCGCTCCCTGGCGAGCCCCTTGCGGTCGAGGGGGAACGGGAGGGCTGGGTCCGCATCCGCACCGCCTACGACTACCCGGGCTGGCTGCTAGCCGGCGCGCTCGGCGGTGACGTCGACCCGAACTGGCTCGGGGAGCGCGGGGGCGACCCCGTCGCCGAGGCGCGAACGTACCTCGGATCACCCTATCTCTGGGGCGGAATGACCCGCGACGGGATCGACTGCTCGGGGCTCGTGCACATGGCGCATCGCCGCCTCGGCCTGCTTGTGCCCCGGGACGCCGCCCAGCAGGAGGAGGCTGGCCTCGAGCTGGCCGAGGCCGAGCTCCGTCCGGGCGACCTGATCACCTACGGCGAGGAGGCCGCTGACCACGTGGCGTTCTGGCTCGGGGGCGGCCGCATCCTCCACGCGACCGAGCGCGACGGAGTCCACGGCGTCGTCGAGGAGGTGGAGGCGGAGCAGCTGCGGTCTCGGCGGCGTCGACTGGTCAGGCTGTAAGGCATTCCTGACAGCGCGTCACTAACCGGTCTCTACCGGGGTACGTCATGTAAGAATGCAACGCGCGCAAGGGGCGAGGTCGCTCGGCCCGTGATCTGCGCAACCAGCCTGGGGAGGTAAGGAATTGACTCTTAGACATCGGGTGAAGTGGCTGCTGACAGCAGGCGCTTTCGTCGTGGGCATTGCCCTGATCGTGACCGCCTGCGGCGGGGGAGGGAAGAAGAGCAGCGCAGGCGCGGGAACCACCACCACCACCACCGCGTCGACCTCGAGTTCCACTACGAGCTCGGCGGGAAAGACTTTCACCAACTTCAGGATCGCCTATGACACAGGGATCGACTTCCTCGATCCGGGCCTGTCGTACACGGTCGAGGGCTGGCAGATCATATGGAACGTCTACCTGCCGCTGATCGGTTACAAGCACGTCGGCGGACCGGACGGCGCCACGATCGTGCCAAACCTCGCCCAGGATCTGCCGAAGATCTCGGCGGACGGGAGAATGTACACACTGACCCTGCGGAAGGGGCTGACCTATTCCGACGGCACGCCGATCAAGGCGACCGA
>JBHEMK010000148.1:0-12567 GCA_046262635.1 Gaiellaceae bacterium | reverse complement strand
AGGCCGGCGGCTCCGACCTGCGTGAGCTCCGCTTCCTCGAGACGATCGAAGGGCTGGTCGCGTTCCTCACGCTCGGGCTCGACCCGGGCTGCCCGCTGGCGGAGGCGCACGCACGCGCGAGCGGTATCGAGGAGCGGATCCGGGCCGAGCGGCCCGAGATTGCGGACGTGATCGTCCACACCGAGCCTTAGGTCTCTGCGGCGGCCGCGTATGCGGCGCGAAGCCAGTCCGTCAGCTCCGCGTCGATCTCGTCCTCGTGCGCGAGCGAGACCCGATGCGTGGTCCGGCCGGAGCCGAACGACCCGGCTGCGCGCAGCCGCTCCGTCTCGGCCGCTCCGGGTAGGACGAGGCCCAGGTCGAGACGCGTCGCGGTCGACGCCTGCAGGAGCGCGAACTGCCGGCCACGGGCGTAGGCGATGTAGGTCTTGCGCGGCTCGGCCGCAACGTCCGGGCCGAGCTCCTCGATGATCGAGGCAAGCCGGGCGAAGATCGGGCGGATCCCGTCCTTTCCCTCGTACTGGGCCTCGACGAGCCCGGCTGGATCCGGCTCCTCGAAGACCTCGGGGCGGTCGGTCCAGTCGGCGACCATCGCCGCCTGGCCGCGGCCGAGGCCGTGCTCCCCCTGGAGCCACGCCATCCGTTCGCTCCGCGTGCCCCCGGGCCCCCGCGTGCGCAGCAACCGGGACCACTCCTCGATCCTCCGGCCCGTCTTGGCCGGCAGGTTGCGGATGATCGCCCCGCGCATGTCGTCCGGCGTCCGAGGCACATCGGCACGATATCGAGGTGAAGGTTGTGATCGTCGGAGCGGGGATCGTGGGCGCGGCCGCCGCGTGGGCCCTCGTGCGCGACGGCCACGAGGTTCGCATCCTCGAGCAGTTCGAGCTCGAGCACGCGCGCGGCTCGAGCCATGGGCGCTCGCGCATCTTCCGGCTTGCGTACCCGCAGCGCGCGTGGGTCGAGCTGGCGCGCGAGGCGCTCGCCGGCTGGCGCGGGCTGGAGCGGGAGTGCGGCGACCGGCTGCTCGAGTTGGACGGGCTGCTCGAGCTGGTGGAGGACCTTGCCGTCAGCTCCCGCGCGGCGCTCGAGTGCTGTGGCGTCGCCTGCGACGTGGTCGACCCCGGCCGCTTCGGGGTCGCAGTGCCCGAGGGCTGGACTGCCCTGCTCCAGCCGGAGGCCGGCATCGTCCTCGCAGACCGGGCGCGGCGCGCGTTCCTCCGCGGGCTCCGGGTCGAGACCGGCAGCCGCGTGGAGCGGCTCGAGGCCGTCGAGGCCGACGCGGTCGTCGTCGCCGCCGGCCCATGGGCCCGGAAGTTGCTGGCCGCCTCCGGGATCGAGCTGCCGGTCCGCGAGACGCGGGAGACCTTCGCCTACTTCCGGCACAAGCCGGCGGTCGGCGCCGTCGTCGATCGCGACGCGCACGGCCACCTGATCTACGCCGTCCGAGATCCGTTGTACGGCCTCAAGGCGGGCGCGCACATGGCCGGGCCCGAGGCCGACCCCGACGACGAGCCCACGGTCGATGCCGACGTCGTCGAGAAGGTCGCCGCCTGGGTGGGGAAACGCTTCCCGGGAGCCGACGTCGAGCCGGTCGCAGCGGAAACCTGCTTCTACACGACGACAACAGACGAGTCGTTCGTGCTGGAGCGCCACGGCCGGATCCTCGTGGCTTCGGCCTGCTCCGGGCACGGGTTCAAGTTCGCGCCGATGATCGGTCGCCGGATCGCGGATATCCTCTAGCCATGCCCTTTTACCAGCGCCTCGGCGAGGTTCCGCGCAAGCGGCACGTCCAGTTTCGAGAGAACGGCACCCTCCTCACCGAGGAGGTGATGGGACTGGAGGGATTCACCGGCAACGAATCGATCCTCTACCACCTGCAGTCCCCCTGCCGCGTGATGGAACTCGGCAGCTTCGAGCCGATCGAGCGCGAGGAGTGGCTGCCAGACACGCACGCGCACAGGCACTTCAAGACCTTCGACACCGAGCCCGGGGGCGACGAGGTCACCGGCCGGCGGCTGCTGATGTGGAACGGCGACGTCGAGATCTCGCTCTGCCGCCCCGCCGGCTCGATGAACTACTTCTTCCGCAACGGCGAGGGCGACGAGACGATCTTCGTGCACGAGGGCTCGGGCACGCTCGAGACGATCTTCGGCGACGTCCCCTACGCGGAGGGTGATTACCTCGTCGTCCCCCGCGGCACGACGTACCGCTTCCGACCGGAAGGCCCGCAGCGCTACCTCGTCTTTGAGACGTCCGGGTTGATCGAGATCCCCCGGCGCTACCGCAACGCGTATGGGCAGCTGCTCGAGGGCGCGCCGTACTACAACCGCGACATCCATCCTCCGACCCAGCTCAACACGGTGCGGGAGAAGGGCGAGTTTCCCGTGAAGGTGCGCGTCCGGGGCGGCTACCAGACCTATGTGCTCGATTACCACCCCTTCGACGTCGTCGGCTGGGATGGGTATCTCTATCCGTGGGCGTTCTCGATCCACGACTTCGAGCCGATCACCGGCCGCATCCACCAGCCGCCCCCCTCGCACCAGACCTTCCAGGGCCCGAATTTCGTCATCTGCTCCTTCTGCCCCCGCAAGCTCGACTTCGACCCGTTGGCCGTCCCGATTCCCTACCACCACTCGAACCTGCAGTCGGAGGAGATGATCTACTACGTCTCCGGCAAGTTCGGCTCGCGCAGGGGGGTCGAGTCCGGTTCGATCACCCTTCACCCGTCGGGGCTGCCGCACGGGCCGCAGCCCGGCCTCGCGGAGGCCTCGATCGGGATGCACGAGACGCACGAGCTCGCGGTGATGTGCGACACCTTCCACCCGTTGAAGCTCTCGACCTTCGCGCGCGGGCTCGACGACGGTCGCTATGCGTACTCGTGGTATGAGGATGCAGGAAACCGCGGCGACGTCGCGGGCGCAGTCGACGCAACCGGCGCCGGAGTCACCTCGCATCTCTGAGGACCGGTCTCCGACCGGGAATCGACGGCGGGTTCCAGTCAGGTACGCCGGCCGCCGCTCGAGTTCGCACGTGGCCCTGCACTACGAGATCACGGGCACCGGTCCGGCGATCGTCTTCCTCCATGCGGGAATCGCTGACGGCGAGATGTGGGAGCCCCAGTGGAGGTCGTTTGCACCGCGGTACCGGCTGGTGCGCTGCGACCTCCCGGGCTTCGGGCGCACCCCGATCGGGATGCTGGCCGACAGCTATGCACTGGATGTGGTCGGCCCGCTGGACGAGCTCGACATCCGCTCGGCGGGAATCATCGGCGCCTCGCTCGGCGGTCGCGTAGCACTCGAGCTGACCCTCGCCCGCCCCGAGCTCGTGCGCGCCCTCGTGCTCGTGGGCGCGGGTCTGCCCGACGTCGATTGGTCAGAGACCGTGCTGGCCTACGGCGCGGCGGAGGACGAGGCTGTCGCCCGCGGCGACCTGGACGCCGCGACGGAGATCAACCTGCGCATGTGGGTCGACGGGCCGCACCGATCGGCGGCGGACGTCGAGCCCCGTGCGGGCCGCGGTTGCCGCCATGCAGCGGCGCGCGCTCGAGCGGCAAGCGCCCCACTGGCAGCGTCTTCGCGATGACCTGCTCGTGCCTGATCTCGCGACGCGTCTGAGCGAGGTGCAGGCGCCGACGCTCGTCCTGGTCGGTTCGGAGGACGTCGAGGACATGCATGCGCTCGCGGGCAGGTTTGCACGCGAGATCCCCCGAGCGCGGCTCGTCACGATCCCCGGTGCTGCGCACGTGCCGAATCTCGAGCAGCCGGCGGCCTTCGACGAGCTCGTGCTCGAGTTTTTCGCGGACGCTCTCGGCTGAACGCCGCTGCTTCGGAGCGCGTTGCCGACGTCATCCGGGCAGTGGACGCCCCGACCATCACACCTCGAAGATCCGGTCGTCGGTTTGCCTGCGGCGGGCGATGGAGGCGGGGACGAGGCCAGTCGAATGCCTGCGGCATGCGCACCGGCACGTCAGGCAAGCGGTCGCGCAGGCGCCGGATCCGTGGTGCCGTGGGCCGATCCCGCCTCGGGGCCGATCGGACGGGGGGCGTAAGTCGCCAGCACGGACCCGACGAGCACGAGCGCGAAGCCGGCCGCCATCCCGGCGGTGAATCGCTCGCTGAGCACGGTCACTCCGAGCAGTGCCGCGACGGCGGGGTTGACGTAGGTGAACACCGTCGCCCGCACCGGGCCGGTCTCTGCGATCAGCTGGAAGAAGAGGACGAACGCGAGCGCGGTGCAGACGACTGCGAGCACGGTCACCGACGCGTCGACCTTCCATCCGGGCAGTCGAGCGGGGAGCGAGAACGCGGCGATCGGCAGGTAGCCCAACGCGGCGATGGCAATTGATGCGGCGACCACGCCGAGCGCCGGCACGTCCGTCAGCCAGCGGGCCAGCACGATTGGCCCGACCGCGTAACACACCGCCACGATCGCGACCTCCGACAGCGGCAGCACACCCGCGCCCTGCACGTCGAGACCGACGATCGAGACCACGCCGGCCAGCCCCACCAGGAGGCCGGCCCAGCGGCGCGCACCATGGCGCTCGCGCTCCCCCGTGAACGTGGTCAGGAGCGCTCCCACGAGCGGCACCGCCGCGATGAGCAGGGCCGCCAGCGAGCTCGTCAGCTTTGTCTCGGCATGGGCGAGAAGGAACCACGGAACGGCGATCTCGACGATCGTGAACGCGAGGATCGGCGCCCACCGCCGCAGCAACGGTCGCAGCTCTCCGCGGATCGCCGCGAGCGGAAGCAGGAGCAGCGCCGCAATGCCGGTGCGCGCGAACGCCAGCGTCACGGGCGTGAGTTCGCGGACGGCGACGCGGATCAGGAGGTACGGCAGCCCCCAGATCAGGCACATCGCAGCAAAGAGCAGCATGCCGCGGCGCGTCATGCCCGCTCCCTCGGGAGCGCGGGGCCGGTCACAGCGGAGGCCGAGGGCTGCGACGCGGGATGTCGCGCGCAGCGAGACGGGCCGGGGATCCCACGAAGAGGCAAACGTGCGGCCAGCGGTCGCGATTCCCCTCGGTCGGCGGGTGCGGACAGACCAGCGAGGATGAGGTTTCGCAGCAGTCGAGGGGCCAAGCTGCGCGTCTTCGACGCCTACGGCATGGTGGCGGCCAGGAACTGCGAGCGTCAATCACCCGGGGGCGGGTCGTTCGCCGATTCGTTCCGGAGGGGACAACCCACCCGCACCCGTTCTGCGAACGACAGAGCCGCCGCGGCCGATCGGGCGGCACCGCGTGCAGGCTGGCGGTGGCCGACCCGGATGGGTGCGCCGGCCACTAGCGTTCGCGACGTGCCCCTCCTGCCCCTGCCGCAGCCCTACGACTTCGTGCTCTCGACGGAGCGCTTCCGCGCATTCGGCCCCGATCGCGCGAACCTCTGGCACGAAGGCGGGCTGCACCGCGTGGTCGCCAGGAGGGAGGTCCGGATCGAGGCCGCGCCCGGCGGCGTCACTGTCGAGCCGCTTGACTGGGAGACCGCGCCGGTCGTCGGGACCCTGCTCGGGCGTCCGTTCGAGCTAGACTCCTTTGCGGCCTTCGCGGCGGGCGACGAGGTGCTCGCCAGGATCGTCCCGGCGCTCGCGGGCTTCCGGCCGCCGCTCGTCCCGGAACCGTTCGAGGCGCTCGTTACCTCGATCACGGCGCAGCAGGTCTCACTCGTCTCGGCCTTCGCGATCCGCAACCGGCTGATCGAGCGGCTCGGTCAGCCGGCCGAGCACGCCTACGCCTTCCCGACGCGCGCCCGGGTCTCGGCCGCCGAGGAGCAGGAGCTGGTCGAGCTCGGCTTCTCGAAGCGGAAAGCGGAGTACGTCGTCGGGCTGGCGCGCTCGGATCTCGACCTCGGCGTCCTCGCAGCGCTCTCCGACGGCGAGGTGAAGGAGCGGCTCGTTGCCGTACGCGGCCTCGGCGAGTGGACCGCCGACTGGTTCCTGGCCCGCCACCTCGGCAGGCCCCGCGCCTGGCCGGCCGGTGACCTCGGCCTGCGCAAGGCGATGACCGCCTTCTATGGTGACGTGGACGTCCGCGCCGCCGGCGCGCGTTTCGACCCCTTCCAGAACCTGACCGCCCACTACCTCCTCACCGGCCACCGCGTCCTGTGATCCGCACGGCGACCAGCGACGATCTCGGCACGCTTCGCGCACTCTGGCACGAGTTCGAGCGCGAGATCCCGGCGCCCGCCTACGACCCCACCAACGCGGCGCAGGAGGAGCATGAGATCGAGGAGATCGTCCGCGACGGGATCGCGCTGCTCGCCGAGCGCGACGGCGAGCCGGTCGGCTTCGCGCTCGCGAACAAGGTCTCGGAGGCGGTCGGCCTGCTCGACATCATCTACGTCCGGGCCGGCGCGCGACGCCACGGTGTTGGGCGGGCACTGGTGCACGAGGTCGCAGCGCGGCTGCGCGCCCGAGGGGCGGAGATCGTCCGGCTGGAGGTGCTCGCAACGAACACCGCTGCTCAGGCGGTCTACGAGCGCTGGGGCTTCCGCCCCGAGGAGCTGATCCTCGTTGCCGACGCCGGAGCGCTCGAGCAGCGGCTCGGGCAGGGGGAAGGAGGCCGCTCGTTCGGCTCGATCCACGTCCAGACCGATGACCGGGGGGCCGTCGAGCGTGCCGTCGCCAAGTTCCTGCCGCGGCTCGGCCGCTCGGAGGGAACGGAGATCTCGGAGCCGCGGGCGGGCTGGACGGCCGTCTACGACGAGCTCTCCGACCGTGATCCGAAGATCCTGCAGCGGCTGGCGCGGGAGCTGTCGTACGCGAGCACGGCGGTGACGCTGGCGATCGGGATCGAGCAGGGCGCCGTCGTCCGCTACACGCTGTTCGACCGCGGCGGCGCCGTCGACGAGTATCTCTCCGTGCCGGAGTACTACGGCCCCCTGCCGCCGGGTGACGTCGTCGCACTCGGCGCGAACCCGACTGTCGTCGCGCGGTTGACCGGCGCCGACCCGGCCCGGGTCCGGGCAATCGCGGTCACCGCCGCGACGCCGGAGCGGCTGCCGCCCCCCGAGGAGCTGCTCCGCGCGCTCGCCGCGGCGATCGGCATCGAGGGAGCCGAGCACGGGTGGGTAGGCTCCCGTTCGTGCTGACGCTCGACGAACTGCCGGCTGCCCCTCCTGCGCCCGCGCGCGGATCGTGCTCGACTCTGCCGGAGTCGGCCGTGACCATGGAGTACCTGCAGGAGCGCCACCCCGAGCCTCCACTGCTGCCGCCCGACGCCTCAGAACGGTCGTTCGCGCGGGTGCTGATCTTCCGCTTCGACGAGTTGGCGCACCCGCACGACGCGCTCGGCCCTGGCGAGGCGGGAGCGCGCGAGCGGCTCGACCGGGCCGTCGCCCAGCTCGATGCCGAGCTCGTGGCGCAGCCGTATCTGACCGGCCGCAAGTACGGGCTTGCAGACATCGCCTACGCGCCGTGGCTGCTGCGGGCGCGGTCGAGCCTCGGCTCCCACGAGAGACGCTCGAGGCGCAGCGCCGAGCTCGGGCGCCGAGGCGCGCTCACGGACTGGCTCGATCGCCTGCTCGAGCGGCCGGCGGTCGCCGCCGAGTCCGAGCTCGTTTCCGCGCGGTGACCGACCTTCCGGGCGTCGTCGACGTGGAGTGGCTGCGGGAGCACCTGGCCGACCCCGACCTCGTCGTTGGCGACGTGCGCGGGCCGAACGCGCACATCCGCGGGCACATCGCGGGCTCGCGGCCGCTCGTGCTCGGGTCACCGATGCCTGCCGCCGACGCGGAGGCGCTGGGCCGATTTGCGAAGGAGATCCAGCTGCGGCTGCGGCGGCACGGGATCACGGGCGAGGAGCGGCTCGTCCTCTACGATCGCGGCGACGGCGTCGGAGCGATGCCGGCCGCGCAGCTCGCCGAGCTGGCTGGCCACCGCCGGGTCGCGATCCTGCTCGGGGGGCTCGCTGCCTGGACCGGCCCGGTCGAGGAGGGGCCGGTCGAGCTCGAGCCCGTGCGGGGGACGTCGCTCGAGCCCGACCTGGCCGCGATGCCGACGCCGGCCGAGCTGGGCCGGCGGCTCCGGGATCCAGGCCTGACGATCCTCGACGTGCGCCGTCGGGAAGAGTTCCGCGGCCAGCAGGGCTCGCCGTGCGACCCGCGGCAGGGCCACATCCCGGGAGCGAGGCACCTGGAATACACGGAGTTGTACGTCGCGCCCGGCCGGCCGCAGCCGCCGGAGCGGATCCGCGAGCTCGTCGGCCTGCCCGCGGGCGCGGAACTCGTCGCCTACTGCCATTCCGGCTCCCGCTCGGCGGTCGCGACGCTGGCGCTCCGCTCGGCGGGTTACCGGGCACGCAACTATGCGGGGTCGTGGCACGAGTGGTCGCGCCACGACGAGCTACCGGTCGAGCGCTGAGTGCGCCGGGCCGGCCGCAGCGGCCCTCGCGGGGCGCTCGGCAGTCGACCCCGGGTGCAGTCGGGGGAACGACCCGAAGGGACGCGGCACGCGGTCGAGACCGGTGGTCGCCTACCGGCTGATCACGCTCACCGCGGCAACGACCTGCCACTCGTTGCCACTGCTCCGCAGCCAGACGCTCAGCTGCCCATGCGCGCCCTTGCCGCTCAGCGGTAACCGGACGCAGCCCGCGTGCGCAAGCCGTTCGGCCTGGGAGGCGCCGATACGCACGGCGACTGCGCTGCAGTCTCCCTGCACCGTGCCCGCGCCGACGCCGTCGCCGTGCAGGCCTGCGAAGGCACGACATGGATCCCCGAGCGAGCCGTGGGCGAGCTTTCTCGCCTCCCCGCACCGCCCCGCGGAGACGACGTCCCGGGCGTACTGCACCGCGACGGGAATCGCCGTGGCGTCGAGCGTCGCTGCCGGCTTCGGCGTGGAGGTCCTGCGAAACTGGAAGACCGCGACCGCGCCGACCACGACCACGGCGATCCAGAGCAGGGCCCGCGGGCTCAGGCGGGAACGCGCTCGGCCACCTCGCAGAACCCGGCGCAGAGCGTCCGCCCGAGCTCGTTCCAGAGCTCGATCCGTGGGAGCGTCTCGGTCAGCAGCTCCGCGCCGCGCGGGGGTGGATCCTCCGGGTCGGCGATCCAGCTCTCCACCTGCGCCAGTGTCACCTCGGGATGGAACTGGACGCCCCAGACACGCTCTCCGAGCCGGAAGCCCTGGGTGCAGCGCGCGCTGGAGGCCAGCTCCTCGGCGCCTGCGGGGAGCCCGTAGGTGTAGTAGTGCCACTGGAATGCCTCGAAGCGCTGCGGCAGCCGGCCGAGCACGGGATCGCCGCCGCCCGCCTCGGTCAGCTCGACCTCGTACCAGCCGACCTCCGGCTCGTTCATGGCGGCGATCCACGAATGGGCCGCCTTGGCGAGCAGCTGGACGCCGAGGCAGATGCCGAAGGTCGGGATGCCGAGGTCGAGCAGCCTCTGCAGGAAGAAGTTCTCCTCGCGCAGCCACGGGTGCCGGTCGTCCTGGTCGGCGTGCATCGCGCCGCCGAAGACCAGGACTCCGCCGTAGGAGTCGAGCGGCCGTGGCAGCGGCTCGTTCCAGGAGAGGCTCCACTCGTCGAGCCGGTGGCCCCGTTCCCGGACGACTTCTTCGAAGATGCCGGCACGCGCGTTGCCCCCGTGGATCACTGCGAGGACGTCCATGGTGCCAGTCTAGTTGGAGCCGCCCGAAGCGGGAACGTCCGCCGCGTCGAGCAGCCGCTTCAGCTGTGCCGCATTCGCCGCGGCCTGCGAGACGCGGCCGAGCTCGTTCCGCGGGTCCGGGGAGCTCGAATTGTTGTTGAAGAATGCATACGCCCGGTCGGCCTGGCCGGTGAGCTCGCGCAGGGGCTCGACCCACTCGCCGAGCTCCTCGTCGCCGTAGAGGTAGTCGAACCGCTCGGCCGCACTGCCGCCGCGCTTGTTCCACGTGCCGAGGTTGCGGCCGTGGAAGCGGACGTAGAGCGTCGGGTTCGTGAGCGCGAGCACGGTCGGCACGATGTTCTTCGCCGTGTCGCTGCGGGGGGCGTCCACGATCACGTGCGCGGCGCCGAGCCGCTCGAGGAAGGCGAGCGTCTCCGCCCGGTTCGACTCGTCGAGCCAGCTGCGATGGCGGAACTCGACGAGCATCTCGTCGTCGCCGACGTGCGCGGCCGCCCACTCGAGGTACTCGAGCGACGCCGGCTTGAAGACGACGTACGGGGGCAGCTGGAAGAGGATCCCGCCGAGCTTACCCTGGGAACGGAGCGGCTCGAGGGAGTCGAGGAAGCGGCGGAAGACCTCACCCCGCAGCTCCCGCGGGGGCCGCTCCACCCGGCCGCGCTCGTCAACTTCCACCCTGTCGCGGAGGTCGGGCGGCAGCACATCCGCCTTCACGGGGTGGCGCGTCATCAGCCCGAACGCCTTAACGTGCATGACGAAGCCCCGCGGCGTGCGCGTGGCCCAGTTCTCGACCATCGCGTCCGAGGGGAGCCGGTAGTAGGTCGAGTCCACCTCGACGGTGTCAAAACGCTCTGCGTAGTAGCCGAGCCGCTCCTTCGCCGGCAGGCCGCGGGGGTAGAAGTACTTCGAGAGAGCCTCGTCGGCCCAGGAGCACGTGCCGATCCGGACGGGCGCCGCCATGGCTGCAGAGACTAGAGGGAGAGGGCGACCGCGGCCCTCTCTCCCTCTGTTTCGGCCCCGAGGCGGCGACTAGGGCTTGATCCGGAGGATCGTGCTGACCGCGACGAAGCCGCCGTCGGTCGAGCCGACGCATGGAGGCGGGGTGGCTCCGAACGGTGCCAGCGTCTGCGCGCAGCCGCCCGCGTCGACCCGCTCACCGACCCTGACCCGTGTCTGGAAGTACGTCGTCTTCTTCGGTGTCAGATGACCGGCGGTCGCGTACGAGCCGCTCTCCTGCACCTTCGTCGAGGAGGCCTTCGCGAGCCTGCTCGCGGTGCGTCCGCGGAAGATCTGGACGGTCGCGCCGGCGCTGGGCCGGCCGGCCTCGGTGACCGAGCCGGAGAGCCGGTAGGTGTGCGTCTTCCTCACGTACTTGGCGCGAAGTGAGATCGCGCCTGGCAAGCGGACGAACGAGCGAGCCTCGACGGTCCCGGCGAGGTCGGGCGTTCCGACTCCGGGGGTGTACGGCGTAAACAGGGTCCGCCAGACGGTGGTGTCCGAGCCGCTCGGCAGCGTCAAGTTGTTCACGGTGAAGCTGACGTCAAGCAGCTGGGCCCCGAGCAGCGCGCGGCCCGGCGTCGCCGCTGGTACGTCCGGCGGCGGCAGGCAGGCCCTGATCACATACGCGCCGAGCGCGCTCGCCGCGCTGGGCGTCGGGTTGACGTACACCGGGATCGTCACGGGCTGGCCCGCGACCGAGAGCGCGAGCAGCCAGACGGCGAAGTTCATCCCCGGCGAACACGCGTCCGTTGCGTGCTTGGCCGGATCGTCCGCCGTGACCGGGCCCTCGAGCGGCAGCGTCAGGCCGGTGTCGCGGGCGAAGACCGCCGCGGTCGCCCGGCCGATCGTCGAGCCGGGCGCCGCGGACTGGACGGCGTAGCCGGTCGGTACATAGAACTGAATGGCGGCGGTCGGGGAGTCGCTCTGGGCGATCGTCACGTGGAGCGTGGTCGGGTGGAGTCCGACCTTCGCGCCGCCGTTGTGAGAGACGGCGAACCGCGGCGTGTACGCCGCGAGCGCCGAGTTCGTGAGCGCGAGCGCGACGGCCACCGCCACGGCGAGCGCCGTCAGTCGGAGCTTCCTCTTCATCCGGTGGAGTCCCTCCTGGCTGGCCTGGTTCAGGATGAGACGTCGAAGAGGTCTCGGAGTTGTCGCTCGCCGGCTAGCCACTGATCGAATAGAGCTTCTTGCCGAAGCGCCAGTAGCCGGCGTGGAAAGAGACGAGGTGGGCGGACCGGATCGGGAAGATGCTCCCGGGCGAGTTCTTCACCCGGATGTCGGGGAGCATGAACGGGTTGCGCGCGATGTTCAGGTGCCTCGCGGCCCGCAGGAGGCTCTCGCGCGTCGGGTTTTTGCCGGCGCGCTTCAGCGCTTCGACCATCACGTAGGCGACCGCCATCCCGTAGAGGTGCGCGACGGCGGCCGGATCGGCATTCGGCAGGAAGCGCTTCAGGATCGCGCGGTAGAGCTTCACGCCCGGGAGCCTCGCGTTCGCCGGGTTCGTCGGATCGAATAGGTAGGCGCTGGAGACCGCGCCCTCGCCGGTCTGCGGCCCGGCGCTGAGCCTGGCGATCCTCATCACGATCGGGTCGATCGAGACGCCGCTCAGGTACTCGGCGGGCGTCCACCCGAGCTGCCCGGCCGCGGCGAGCGCCTGGATCGACTGCTTCGGCAGGGAGAAGAGCGCGAGCGTATCCGCGCCCGAGCTCCGGAGCGTCTGGATCTGGGGCCGCAGATCGAGATCGGTGACCTCGTAGGTCTGGGTCGCCGCGATCTGTCCGGCATGTCTGCCGAGCCCCCGCCTCAGGCCCTGCAGCAATTCTCTGCCGTACTCGCTGTCCTCGGAGAGGACGGCGATCTTCGCCCGCGGGCCCGCGGCGACGATCTGGCGGCCGTAGAGCGCGCCCTCGCCGACGAAGCTCGGGAGAAAGGGCACCGTCCACGGGTATCTCTTCGCCCCGCGGGCCAGCTCGACGGC
>JBHEMK010000147.1:0-33797 GCA_046262635.1 Gaiellaceae bacterium | reverse complement strand
TCCGAGCTCGGTGACGTCCTCACGTCGGAGCGCACCCGCCTCGACCGCCGCTGCGACCTCGCCTCCGTGGCTCGACTGCTCCCAGTCGTCGCAGAACACGTGCACGCGGGCAAGCTCCGAGACCGCAATCTCCGCCTTGCCAGGGCCGTCCGCGCCCATCAGGCTGACGTGCTGTCCCGGGCGGAGAGCGCCCTCGGCGAGCAGCACCTGACCTCCCGTGGTCACTGTCACGAGCAGGTCGGCTGCGAGGGCCTGCTCCCGGCTCTCGGCGACGCCGGCACCCACCCGCTCGGCCACGTCGCCGGCTCGCGTTGTGTTTACGTCCCAGAGCAGCGGGACGTGCCCGCGGGCGACGAGGGTTCGTGCAGCTGCCTCGCCGTTGACGCCTGCGCCAATCACCGCCGCACTCTCGGCGCCGTCGCGGCCCAGCGTCTCCGCGGCGAGCACCGCGGCGGCGCCGGTCCGCAGCGCCGTCACCGAAGCCGCGTCGAGCGCTGCCACGAGCCGGCCGTCCTCGGCGGAGGAGAGCAGCACGACCCCCATCACGGTCGGAATCCCCTTGGCTGGGTTGCCCGGGAACGAGGTGATCCACTTGAGCAGCGCGTGGCCGGCACCGAGGGCTGGCATCGCCCGGAAGTCCCCGGCCGGATAGGCGGGCACATAGACCTTCGGCGGCATCGTCCACTCGCCCCGTGCGTAGGCGACGAAGGCGTCGTGGACTGCCTCGACGGCGCGCTGCGGCGAGACGGCCTCGTAGACGTCTCGGGCGGTGAAGAGCGGGATCACGGGCGCCAGGAAGCCTAAGGCAGGCCGTGCCGCGCGAACCGGGTAGGCGCCGCGAGGAATCCCGGCCGTCGCGCCGAGCCTCGTCGCGGGTCGACAGGCTGGAGCTCGGTTGCGACCCTCCGGCGGCAGAACGCGTACCGTCTCGAGCGATGGAGGATCGAAGAGTCGAAGAGTACGCCCGACTGCTCGTCGACCGTTGCCTGGATGTCCAGCCCGGCTGGCAGGTGCTCGTCAAGTCGCGACCAGCCGCGAGGCCGCTCGTGGAAGCGGTGGCGCGGCGGGTCGCCCGCCGCGGCGCATATGCGATCGTGCGGATCGGTTTCGGCCCGTTCGACGTCGACCTCGAGTGGGCGAAAGAGGCGCCACTCGGGCTGCTGGAGCATCCCGCCCCGATCGAGCGCTGCGCCTACGAGAGCTGTGACGCTTGGATGCACCTCTCGGCCCCGGAGCGCACGCACGAGGGGGCCGATCTACCGCACGAGCGGGACAGGCTGCTCTCGAAGATGGTGCGCCCGTTCACCGCCCGGCGCCTGTCGTTCGAGATTCCGTGGGTCGGCTGCCGCTACCCCACGGAGGCTCAGGCCGAGGATGCCGGCATGACCCTCGACGAGTTCACCGACTTCGTCTACGGCGCCTGCCTGCTCGACTGGGACGCCGAGGCGGCACGGATGCAGCGGTACAAGGACCGGTTCGACGAAGCAGGCGAGGTGCGCATCGTCGGCGCAGGCACCGATGTGCGCCTCGGCCTGGCAGGAAGGGAGGGCATGGTCGACGACGGCCATCTGAACATGCCCGGCGGCGAGTTCTTTTTCAGCCCGGTCGAGGACGTGACCGAGGGTGTGATCGAGTTTGCCGAGTTTCCCGCGGTCGCGATCGGTCACGAGTGCCGCGGCGTCCGACTCGTCTTCGAGGGCGGCCGCGTGGTCGATGCGTCTGCCGAGTCCGACGAGGAGTATCTTCTCTCGCAACTCGAGGCCGACTCAGGCGCCCGCGTGCTCGGCGAGCTGGGCGTCGGTTGCAACCCCGCCATCCAGCGATACGTGAAGAACACCCTCTTCGACGAGAAGATGGACGGCACGATTCATCTGGCGATCGGCGCCGGTTTTCCGGTCGTCGGCGGGAAAAACGAGAGTGTTGTCCACTGGGACATGGTCAAGGACCTCCGCGCCGGAGGACGGCTGTTCCTCGACGGAGAGCTCGTCCAGGAGAACGGTCGGTGGACGATCTAGTCGAGCACCTCGTCGCGACACCCGGACGCGGCGCGCGCTGCGCATTCATGGAGGCGCGGTCGCCGTGGCCCTCCCGTGATGTTCGCTACCGGGCCGGAGCAGATCGCCGACGAGATCGACTCGCCGGCCGGCGACGCTGACGCAGCCATCTGCACGGGGCGAGTTCGCCGACCGCCCCCCCGAGCCGACCAGCGACCGGATCGAGCAAGGCCGAGGGCTGCGCAGAACGATCAGCTTGTTCTCGATGGCCCTGGGCTGGGACGTGCAGGAGCTTCCGGTGCGGTGCTGCTCCTGGGTGCGCAGGACCGGTGGTCCCGTCACCCCATCCCCCGAGGGCTGGCGGCCCGCAGCCCAGCCGTGGATGCGCGGCTCCCGCAGGAAGACGGACGGCTGACGATCCAGGCCGGCGAGCTGCAGGTTCATGCGTGGCTCCTCGAGCGCCTCGAGCTGGAGCTAAAGGGCCTTGACGTCCTGCACGAGGTTGTTGATCGACGCCTTCGCGTCCCCGAACAGCATCACCGTCTTCGGGTTCAGGAACAACGGATTATCGATGCCGGCGAAGCCCGGGCTCATGCTGCGTTTCAGGACGACAACCGTCTGCGCCTCGTCGACGTTCAGGATCGGCATCCCGTAGATCGGGCTGCCGGCGTTGTTGCGCGCGTCCGGATTGACGACGTCGTTCGCGCCGATCACGAGAGCGACGTCCGTGCGGGCGAACTCCGGATTCGCCTCGCCCATCTCCTTCAGCTGCGGGTACGGCACGTTCGCCTCCGCCAGCAGCACGTTCATGTGACCCGGCATGCGGCCCGCAACCGGATGGATCGCGTAGGAGACCTCGACCCCTTTCGCTTCGAGGAGGTCGGCGAGCTGCCGCACGTCGTGCTGGGCTTGTGCGACCGCCATTCCGTACCCGGGCACGATCGAGACCCTGTTCGCGTACGCGAGCATCACCGCGACGTCCTCGGCAGTCGCCGATCGCACACCCCCATCGGCACCTGCGATCGCCGTCGCGTTGGCGGCCGTCACCTGTCCGAAGGCCCCGAAGAGCACGTTTGCGATCGACCGGTTCATCGCGCGGCCCATCAGCAGCGTCAGCAGGGTCCCCGACGCGCCGACGAGCATTCCGCTGACGATCAGGACGTTGTTCTCGAGCTCGAAGCCCGTCGCGGCCGCGGCGAGGCCGGTGAAGGCGTTCAGCAGCGAGATCACCACGGGCATGTCGGCGCCGCCGATCGGAAGGACGAAGAGGACGCCGAATACGAGCGCACCGCCGACGAGCGCCCAGAGCAGCCACTGGCGCTCCGAGCCTGCGACGATCGCGATCCCTGTCGCAAGGATCCCGGCGAAGAGCAGCCCGTTCACGACCTGCAGGCCCGGGTAGGTGATCGGGCGGCCCCTGACGAGCTCCTGGAGTTTCGCGAAGGCGAGCATCGAGCCCGCGAACGAGACCGAGCCGATCAGTGCCGAGAGCACGACGGCGGCGCTGACGTCGCCGTGCAGATGCCCGGCGGCCGGTGCCAGGCGGTGGAACTCGGCGAGCGAGATCAGCGCCGCTGCACCGCCACCGACCCCGTTGAACAGCGCCACCATCTGCGGCATCGCGGTCATCTTCACCCTGCGCGCGGCAACTGCCCCGAAGGCGCCGCCGATCACCATCCCGACGACGATCTCCCAGTAACTGACGAGTCCCTTCTGCGAAAATGTGACCACAATCGCGACCAGCATCCCAAGCGCGCCGATTCGATTGCCGCGAAGCGCCGTCGCCGGGTTCGAGAGGTCGCGTAGAGCCCAGATGAAGGCCACGATCGTGACCAGGTACGCGAGGTTCGTCGCGTTCCTACCCATCGTCTCGCTTCGGCGGCTCCCGCTTCTTGAACATTTGGAGCATGCGATCGGTGACGACAAACCCGCCGACCGCGTTGGCCGAGCCGAGGATGACCGCCACAAGAGCGATGATTGTCGTCAGCGTGTCCTTGTGCCCGAGGCCGGCAACGAGCATCGCCCCGACGATCACAATCCCATGGATCGCATTGGTTCCGGACATCAGCGGCGTGTGCAGCAGCGTCGGCACCTTCGAGATCACCTCGAATCCGAGGAAGATCGCGAGGACGAGGATCGTGACCTCGAAGACGAGCAGCGTCCCGTGACTCATGCGGGTGCCTCCGTCTGGTCGCGCGTCACGCACGCGCCGGCGGTGATCGCGTCGTCCCAGTCGAGCTTGGGCTCGCCGCCGGGGGCGAGGTGGCTCAGGAGCGACATGACATTCCGCGCGTAGAGCTGCGAGGCATGCGTCGGCATCGTGCTGGCGAGGTTGACAAGACCGACGATGGTGACGCCCTCGCGCACCGCGATCTCGCCCGGGACCGTCAGTTCGCAGTTGCCGCCCGACTCGGCGGCCAGGTCGACGATCACCGAGCCTGGCCGCATCGACGCGACCGCAGCTGTGGGGATCAGCCGCGGTGCAGGTCGGCCCGGGACGGCGGCGGTCGTGATCACCGCGTCGAAGCCGGCGATCCGCTCCTCGAGTGCAGCCTGCTGCGCGCGCTGTTCCTCCGCCGTCAGCTCGCGTGCGTAACCGCCCTCCGTCTCGCCGGTGCCGACGCCGAGGTCGAGCCACGTCGCGCCGAGGCTCTCGATCTGCTCGCGCACGACCGGGCGGACGTCGAAGCCGGTGACGACCGCACCGAGCCGGCGTGCCGTTGCGATCGCCTGCAGTCCTGCCACTCCGGCGCCAAGCACGAGCACCTTGGCGGGGGCCACCGTTCCGGCGGCCGTCATCAGCATCGGAAAGAAGCGTGGGAGCGTGTCGGCGGCAAGCAACGCCGCCTTGTAGCCGCCGACGGTGGCCTGCGAGGAAAGCGCGTCCATCGGCTGCGCACGGGTGATCCGCGGGATCGACTCCATCGCGAACGCGAGTACGCCGCGCTTCGCCAGTCGCTCGATCCCCTCGTGGTCGGTCAGCGGCTGCAGAAAGGCGACGAGAATCGAGCCCTCCTCAAGCCGCTCTGCCTCGTCCGCTGAGGGCTTTGCCACCTTCACGACCGCGGCGGCCGCCCACGGGTCGCCCAGGATCGCGCCGGCTTCCGCGTACGTCTCGTCGGGAAAGGATGCGGACGTGCCGGCACCCGGCTCGACGACGAGTTCGAAACCGGCTGCGCGCAGGCGGCCGACAGCCTCCGGCACCAGGGCCACGCGGCGCTCGCCCGGGGCGGTCTCGCGGGGGACGCCGACTCGCACGGGGGCGAGTCTATGTGAGGCCGGTCGAGCTCACGCGTGAACCCGCGGTGGCTCGAGCTTCTTCCCGAGGGTGTCTGAAGCGGTCGTCGATGCTGAGGCCGCCAGGAACTCGTGCCGGCCTTCGGGCCCGGCTCGCGCAGCTTGATCCGGATGTGGACAGAGCGGCCGCGGTCCCTCCGACGGGAGCGCGCAACGCGCTCGCAGGCAAGATTCCCGGGGTGACAAGCTTCTTCACCCAGCACGGCCTCCCGCTGCTCTTCGTCGTCGTCATGCTCGAATCGTTCGGAATCCCGCTCCCGGGCGAGACGGCGCTGATCGCCTTCGGCATCCTCGCCTCAAAGGGCGACTACTCGATCGGCTGGGTGATCGGGCTCGCCGCGGCCGGCGCGATCATCGGCGACAACCTCGGCTACTGGCTGATCGGCCGCCTGGGCGGACGAGCGCTTTTTCGCCGCTGGAGCTGGCTCAACAGCTACGCCGAGCGCGTCTTGCCACGCGCCGAGAAGCTAATTGAGCGGCACGGCGGCAAGACCGTCTTCTTCGGGCGATTCATCACCGTCCTGCGCTACACCGCCGCGTGGATCGCGGGGATCGGCCGGATGCCCTGGTGGAGATTCTTCTTCTGGAATGCGGCCGGCGGAATTGCGTGGGCGACCGGTGTGGGCCTCGTCGCGTACTACGCCGGCCACGCCGCTGCGAGCGCGATCAACCGCTACGGGCTCTACGCGGCGGCGGGGATCATCGTCGTGCTCGCGCTCGGCTGGGTGCTCGTTCACTTCGGCAAGCGGCGCGTGGAGCGGCGACTGTGATTGGATTCGCGGCCGCTCTCACCGACGGTCTCGCGGCCATACTCTGGCGGTCCCCGCCCTCGCTCGCGGTCCAAGGGAGGCCGGTCGGGTCACGGGCAGCTGGCGCCGAGCGGCGGCGATATTCCTTCCGAGCCGCGGAGCTTCGGCGGCGTATGCCTGCCGTCCGGCGGGACGAACGTCGGTTGCCCGTCCCGCCGCCGGAGGAAAAATGACCAATACGCTCTCGTTCGTCTCGGCCTGACCGGCGGCGTAGCTCCGGCGGAGCCGCAGGATCGGCTGCGTCGCCGTCGCCACCCTGTCGCGCGGTACCCCCGGTTCGACCCCGTCACGACGCGATGGTGATGGTCCCGCTGGTGGCGCGCTTCGAGGCGATTTGGCTCGGGTCGTCTTCGAGTGCCGGTGGCCCCTGCCTCGCGGTCAGAAGGCGCCTTCACCTAGCAGCCCTGCCTCGGCGAGCGGCCGCTCCGAACGCTTCGAACGATGGGCGCCAGAATGGCTGTGTCTCTACCCTACGGGCATGATCGAGCTCGTCCGCGGCGACATCGTAGAGCAGGAGGTTGACGCGATTGTGAATGCGGCGAACACGAGTCTGCTCGGAGGCGGCGGAGTGGACGGAGCGATCCACCGGGCGGCGGGCCCCGAGCTGCTCGCCGAGTGCCGGCGCCTCGGCGGCTGTGAGCCCGGCGAGGCGAAGGCGACAGGGCCAGGAAGGCTCGCGGCGCGGTATGTGATCCACACGGTCGGGCCGGTCTGGTACGGCGGCGACCGAGGCGAGGCGGAGGTGCTCGCATCGTGCCACCGGCGCTCTCTCCAGGTCGCGGCAGGGCTCGGGTGCCGTACGGTTGCCTTTCCGGCGATCTCGACCGGCGTCTATGGCTACCCGGTCGAGTTGGCGGCGCCGGTCGCGGTCGCCACCGTGCGGCAGGCACTTGCGCCGCCGCTCGAGCTCGTGCGCTTCGTCCTCTTCAGCGACCGGGGCCTCGATGCGTTCCAGCGTGCCCTCTGACAGGGACGGGGCAATTCGACGAGACCCGCGGGCTCAGGATGGTACCTCGAAGATCATCGGCACTTGTCGCGGATTCGTGCCGCGGTTCGATCATCTCGCGGTAACGTGATACGTCAGACCCGCGTCGCTCGCCGACGAATGATCTGCCCGCGCTCGGTTCCCGCGAGGGCCGCGGACGTCTCGCGCTGCTCCGCTGCCCCGCTGCCTGTCCCGCTTCATGCGGGCCCGACTTCGCGTGGCGGTCCGTCGTCATGTTCGGGGACAGCGATCCGAGCGTCGACCGAGGGTGCCGGTGGCGCCGAGCACACGGTTGTTCGCGGAGGGCGTCCCGCCAGAGACGCGCGAAATACCGCCGGCCGAGCGCGACGTGCAGCCGCGCCTGGATTTGCCCGTAGAGCAGCCCGTTCCATCGGTGCCGCTGTCGGCGCGCAGCGAGGCGCCGAAAGAAGCCCCGGATCGCTGAGCTGACCTTGACGGCTTCTGACCCAGCTTGCGTGAACGAGATCGAGCCCACCGGGGCGCGGGCGAGCAGACCCCCGGATCGGATAGAGACCGTGCAGCCTGCTCGAGCTCACCGCGTGCTCAGGTTGCCCGAATCGCAGCAGCGCCGGCCCGACCCCGAGCAGTCTGACGTCCAATCCACCGGCGCCCGGCCGGGCACGGACGATCCCGAACGTCGAGCGTTCGACCTCGCGCCAATACAACTCGCCCAACAGCCGCGACCCCGGCGCTGAGCGCTCGACGACCGGCGCCGGGAACGCAATCTGCTGGACCGACTCGAACGTGCCCGATGACAAGCGACTCTGCGTTGAGCCCCACGATTTGTTCGAGGCCGCGAAACCTCATCGACCACCGTCGGCAACGAGCTCCGCCGCGGTGACCGGATCGCCTTCGAGGAGAGAGGCCCCGGTGGCGCGGGCAAACCCGGCGGTTGCGCCGGCTCCGGCAAGGACAACGGGGACGTGCCGCGCCAGTTCGGTCAGCTGAGGCTGCGCCGCGCGAAGACGTTGCCTCGTCATGCCGCAATCACGACAAGCCGCGGCTCCACCTCCGGAAGCGCCTCCTGGATCGTCGCGATTGGCGTGTCCGGCTGGAGGTAGGTGATCACCCAGCCGCGCCCGGCAAGCACGAGGCCGAAAATGATCAGCGACAGGGCATGGAGCTCTCCCGGGGCACACGCGAGCATAGCCTTTGGACCTGCGCCTTGGCCCCAGCGGAATCAGGTCCGGCCGCAGACAACTTCCCAGGTCGAGGCACGAGACGATCCTCGACGAACCGGCCGCGGCCAGAAGCGGCGCTGCCAGGAGCGCCGCAGGGATTCCTCCTCAACGAGCGCCGAACAAGACCCTCGCCGCGAAGAATCAGGCGCCGGCGTGCAAACCGGTCCAAGCTGACCGGCACGAGCTCGCTGGCGGCAAGCGCCTACAGCGCCGCCCAGACTTCGAGCTTCGAGCGGGTCCGGCGGACCACCTCGTCCGTGAACTCCGTCGTGCCGGCGTGCCCGCCGAGGTCGGCAGTCCGTACGCCGTCGGCGGCCGCTTCGAGGCAGGCCTCGCGGATGGCGCGGCCGACCCGCTGAGCCTCGTCGCCGGCGCTGGAGAGCAGGGCGGCGCCGGCGAGGATCATCGCCATCGGGTTCGCGACGTTTTTTCCCGTCAGCGACGGCGCCGTGCCGTGTGCGGCTTCGGCCATGATCGCCGTCGGCGCGTAATCCTCGCCGAAGGCGACGAGCAGCGACTCCGAGCCCGCGATCGAGCCGAAGAGCGGCAGCACCAGGTCGGAGAGGATGTCACCGTCACGATTCAGCGCCGGGATGACGAGCGCGTCGCCTGCGGTGGAGAGCAGCAACGCAAAGGTCGCGTCGATCAGCTGCGGCTCGTAGGGCACGGACGGATGGCGGGTGGCCGCTGCGTCCATCTCCTCCTTCAGCATCCCTTCGTAGGTCGGGCTGACCGTGTACTTCGGCCCGCCGAAGACCTTCGCGCCTGACGTCTTCTCGGCGAGCCTGAACGCGTACTCGGCGACCGAGGTGCAGATCCTCCGCTCGATGCGCTCCGTGCGGAATGCGACCTCCTCGTCGTCCTCACCCTCGCGCCATTCCTTCGCCCCGTAGGCGTCGCCGACGGCCATCCGTACGATCGAGATCGGGGCATGGACGCCGCCGAGGGGGACGACGCCCGGGATGCGGCGGCCGGTGCGCACGATCACGCGGCCGCCGATCTCCTCGCGCAGGATCCGGTTCGGCGAGCCGACATCGCCACGGCCCTCGGGTGTCACGGTCGCTGCCTTGAGCCCGAGCCCGAGCTGCCGGATCGCCGCTGCAGCCTCGTGGACGACCTCGTTCTGCGTCGCCCGCCGGCTTTCCAGCGACAGGTCGTAGCGCGGAAACTCGAGCTCGAGCCCGGTCACGTCTGGCGCGAGCACCCTCAGTGCCTCCTCCAGCAGCTCCTGTCCGGTCTCGTCCCCTGCGAGTACGACGATGGTCCGTCCGTCCACGGCCGCGGAGTCTACTGACGGGATTACTGCCTCCCGTCCCGGGACAAAAGCGGCGGCAATGCCCCGCGGATGGACACGCAAGGGACGCAAGGGTCGGTTCCGCTACTACGACCAGCTCGGTGCCGAGATCACCAAGCCGGCCGCGCTCGAGCGGATCGAGAAGCTGGCGATCCCGCCCGCCTGGGAGGAGGTCTGGATCTCGTCGCGTTCCGGCTCGAAGCTGCAGGCGACCGGCCACGACAAGGCGGGGCGCAAGCAATACCTCTACCACCCGGCTTTCCGGGCCCAGCAGGACGCCGCGAAATACGACAAGTTGATCCGGTTCGGGGAGAAGTTGCCCGACCTGCGGGCGACGATGGCCGAGCACATGGACAAGGACGAGCTCGACCGTGAGCGCGTCAGCGCCGTGGCGCTCCGGCTGATCAACATCGGCTGGTTCCGGGTCGGCTCGGAGCGCTACGTTCGCGAGTCACGCACGTACGGGATCACGACGCTGACCCGGCGCCACGTGAGCGTCCGCGGGCACCGGATCACCCTGGCGTTCCGTGGCAAGCATCGGATCCACGTGCGAACGTCGCTCGTCGACGAGGAGCTTGCGGCTTCGCTGCGGGAGCTCCTGACCCTCGCCGGCGGCCACCGGGTCTTCCGCTATCGCTGGGACGACCGCATCTGGAATCTGACCTCGAAACAACTCAACGACTACGTCAAGATCTACATGGGCGACGAGTTCACAGCGAAGGACTTCCGCACCTGGGGCGGCACGCTGCTCGCGGCGATCTACTTCGCCGAGCGCGTGGAGAAGCGCGGATTCCCCGAGACGAAGACCGAGGCGCAGCGCTCGGTGACGGCGGTGATGCGCCGCGTCGCCGAACAGCTCGGCAATACGCCGGCCGTGGCGCGCGCGTCGTACGTCAGCCCTGCCGTGATCGACCAGTACCTGGACGGGAGAACGATCGATGATTTCCGACCACGGAATTTACGCGTGGTCAGTGCGCGGGATATCGGGCTCGACCCCGAGGAGCAGGCGCTGCTCAGCCTGCTTCGATCCTGGCGTATTCGCCGCGCGCGTGCGGTGGCGTAGATACCGTCGGTGTTCCGACTACGATGCTCGTGCCCCTCTCCAATTCCAAGGAGGCAATGCGTGGCGCGTAAGACAGTGCTCGTTTGCGACAATTGCTCCAAGGAGGTCGACGACACGCGAGGCGCGACCATGCGCATCACGTACGCCGACGCCCGCCGGGGTGCAAAGCAGGCCGACCTCTGTGACGACTGTGCGGGGAAGCTGCCCGGCCAACCCGCGGCTCGTCGTGGCAGGCGGCCGAAGGCGGCCGCCGCGTAGTCCCGAGAGGCGGCTCCGGTCGCCTCTCATCTTTTTCCCGCTCTTTGCGGATGCGGCCAGGGAGCCGTCAGGAACCCCCTCTACGATGAAGGGATGCCGCTCAGCCTGATCGTCGGCCCCGCCAATGCCGGCAAGGTCGAGCTCCTACTCGACCGGTACGTGGCCGCGGTCGAGCTCGATCCCGTTCTCATCGTGCCAAACCGTTCGGACGTCGACCGAGTCGAGCGCGATCTGCTGGCCCGGTGTGGCTGCCTGCTCGGGGGCACGATCGGCACCTTCGACGACCTCTTCCGGAGAATCGCCTTCGGCTCGGCGGGCGCGCGCCCGGTCGCGTCGGACGCGCAGCGCGCGCTCGTGGTGCGCCGTGTGCTCGCCGCGGCGCCGCTGAACGGCCTTGGCCCCTCCGCCCGCTTCGGCGGCTTCGCGGAGGCCCTCCTCGGCGTCCTCGCCGAGCTCGAGTCCGGCCTTGTCGATCCGGACGACCTCGACGGCGACCTGGCTCGGCTCTACGCCGGCTACCGCGCCGAGCTCGACCGCCTCGGCCTCTGGGACCGGGATCAGCAGCGGCGCGCAGCCGCCGAGCGGCTCCAGCGCGACCTTCAAGCCTGGGACGGACAACCCGTCTTCGCTTACGGCTTCGAGGACCTCACCGGGGCCGAGTGGGCGCTGTTGGAGGCCCTCGCCGGCCGCACCGACCTCGCCGTCTCACTGCCGTACGAGCCCGGCCGCGCAGCCTTCGCCTCGCTCCGTCGGACGGCAGAGGATCTCAGCGCGCTCGCACCGGGCCGGATCGCCGAGCTTGCGCCGCACTACGCGGAGGTGGCGCACCCGGTGCTGGCGCACCTTGAGCGCGGGCTCTTTCGCGACGCTTCGACGGAGCCCGTGCCGTTCGAAGGTGCGATCCGCTTCTTCGAGGGTGCCGGGGCGCGCGGCACATTCGAGCTCGTCGCCGAGGAGCTGCTGACACTCCTTCGGAACGGTACTCCGGCCGAACGGATCGGGCTCGTCTGCCCCTCGATCGAGCGCTGCCGAGCCCCGCTCGAAACGGTGCTGGCGACGCTAGGTGTCCCCTTCGCGATCGACGGCCGCGTCCGCCTCGGCCAGACGGACTTCGGCCGGCCCCTGCTGGGACTGCTCCGATTCGCCTGGCTCGGCGGGCGGCGGCTCGACCTGTTCGCATTCCTGCGCTCGCCCTACTCCGGCCTGCAGCGCGCGAAGGTCGACTTTCTGGAGGGCCGGCTGCGCGGCCGTGCGATCCGGACTCCCGATCGCGTCGCGACCGAGGCCGAGCGTCTGCGCGGCGGGCCGCTTCCCCAGCTCGACGCCATCCGCGACGCCTCCGACCCGATCGAGGCTGTCCTTGGGCTGATCGGCTCGATGCTGCGCGCGGCATACGGCACGGAAGCGCCCCCGGCCGGCGAGACCTCGCGCCGCGATCTCGTTGCCTACGAGGCAGCTCGGCGGCTGCTCGACGAGCTCGACCGCTGGCGCCGGCTCGAAGGGAGCCTCTCGCGCGAGGAGCTCGCCGCCGCGCTCGAGCGAGCCCCGGTCAGCCTCGCCCGCGGCGACGAGCAGGGCCGCGTCGCCGTGGTCGACCTGGGGCGCGCCCGCACCCGCCGCTTCGACGTCGTCTTCGTGCTCGGCCTGGAGGAGGGGAGTCTGCCGCGCCGAGGTCAGGGCTCTCCGTTCCTCGACGACGAGCACCGGCGCGAGCTCGGCCGGCGGCTGGAGCGCCCCGATCCGGTCGCCCGCGACCGCTACCTGTTCTACACCGCCTGCACACGCGCGGTCGATCGTCTCTACCTCGTCCGCGAGGCCGCCGGGGACGACGGCGCGCCGCGGGACGCCAGCCCCTTCTGGCAGGAGGTGCGTGGGCTCTTCGACTCCGACGATGTGCTCCGCTGGACGCGCCGCCGCCCCCTCTCGCAGCTGACCTGGCCCCTCGAGGGCGCGCCGACCGAACGCGAGCGGCTGCGGTCGCTCGCCGAGCTCTCGACGCGTGATCTCGAGGATGCAGAGGCCCACGCGCGCGCCAACGACTGGAGCCGCCGGCTCGAGCGTGCCCGCGGCGCCTTCATTCGCAAGACCCGCCTCCGACACCCGCTCGTGCTGGAGCAGCTCGGGGGCCGAACGACATTTCCGGTTACAGAACTCGAGCGCTTCGCCGACTGCTCGCAGGCCTGGTTCGTCGAGCGCTTTCTCGACCCGCGCACGATCGACGCCGAGGTGGACGCGAAGCTCCGCGGCTCCGTCGCCCACACCGCGCTCCACCGCTTCTTCGCAGGGCTCCCGAAGGAAGTGGGCACCGACCGCGTCGAGCAGGCGACGCTGGCGGATGCGATCCGCTTCATGCGGAGCTGCCTCGATCAGGCGCTCGAGGGTCAGCGCATGGAGATGACCGCGATGCAGCGGCGTGAGCTGAGCCAGACCCTCTGGCGTGACCTGGAGGCGTTCGTGCGCCAGGAGGCAGAGTCTGACTCGCCGCTCGTGCCGCGGCGCTTCGAGGTCGGCTTCGGCAACGACCGTGCCGCCCCTGAGCTGCAGCGCGGCCTGGACCTCGGTGGCGTCACGCTCTCGGGCAAGATCGACCGAATCGACGTCGATCCGTTCAGCGCGCGAGGGATCGTGCAGGACTACAAGTCGGGTAAGAGCGCTCACTCGGCCGAGGAGATCGAGAAGGAGCTCCGGCTCCAGGTCCCGCTGTACATGCTCGTCCTGCGTGACCTCGTTGGGATCGAGCCGCTCGGCGGGGTCTACCGCCCGCTTGCGGGCGAGCGGAAGGCGCGCGGCCTCCTCCGCAGCGCGGAGGGCGAGGCGCTGCCCGGCTACGTCAAGACGGACTATCTGGACGAGGGTGAGTTCTGGCGCAAGGTCGACGCGGCCAAGGAGACCGCCCGCGGCCTGGCGGGGCGGATGCAGGAGGGCGACGTCAAGCACGATCCGCGCCACGGCGAGTGTCCGGCCTGGTGCGACCTCTGGACGATCTGCAGGATCAAGCGAGCCTAGCGACAGTGCTGAACGAGCAGCAGCAGGCAGCGGTCGAGGCAACGGGCGAGGTCTTCGTCTCGGCTGGAGCCGGGACGGGGAAGACGGCCGTGCTCGTCGAGCGCTTCGTCCGCGCGGCCTGTGACCGCGGGCTCGACGTCGACTCGATCCTCGTGATGACGTATACGCGGAAGGCCGCCGGGGAGCTGCGCTCGCGCATCAGAGCTGGCCTCGCAGGGCGTGGCCGCCACGATCTTGCGCGCGAGCTCGACGGAGCCTGGGTCTCGACGGTTCACGGCTTCTGCAACCGGCTGCTGAAGGCGTACCCGTTCGCAGCGGGGCTCGACCCGCGCTTCCGCGAGCTGGACGAGTCGCAGGGCGCCGTGCTGCGGGCCGAGGCGTTCGACGACGCGCTGGCCGAGTTCTGCGCGAACGACGAACCCGAACGGCTGAGGCTGCTCGCAACCTACGGTGCCGTCGGCCTGCGGCGAATGCTGACCGGCGTCTACGAGACGCTGCGCTCGGCCGGCCGCGATCTCGTGCTCGAGCTCGCCGAGCCGCCTGATCTCACCCAACCGCTCGAAGAGCTCTGCCAGGCTGCGCGGTGCCTGGTCGAGGATGCCTCGGCGACCGACTCGCAGCGGATCCGGGCAGCCGGGCTCGCGGACCTGCTCGCTGAGGACCGCCGGCCGGAGCGACTGCTCGACCTCTCGAACTTCAGGGCCCGCGGTGAGCGGGCAGCCACCTACGAGGAGGCCCGGCGGCGGGTCGAACAGGCGGCGCTCGACCGTCTTGCCGCCGATGACCGCGCGCAGCTCCAGGAGCTCCTGACCCGCTTCGCCGAGGCTTACTCCGCTGCGAAGCGCGCGGAGTCGGCGGTCGACTTCGAGGATCTCCAACTCGCGGCCCGCGACCTTCTGCGCGACAACGAGCTCATCCGCGAGCGCGAGCAGCTGCGCTTCCGCTCGATCATGGTCGACGAGTTCCAGGACACGAACCGGCTCCAATGCGAACTCGTGGATTTGCTTGCAGGCGGGCCGAGCGACAAGGAGCTCTTTTTTGTCGGCGACGAATTCCAATCGATCTACGGGTTCCGCCACGCCGACGTCAGCGTCTTCCGCGAGCGCCGCGCCCGCGCCGCGCAGTTGCTGCCGCTCACGCGCAACTACCGTTCCCGTCCGGAGGTTCTCGCGGCGGTCAACGAGCTCTTCGGCGCCCACTTCGGCGACGAGTACCAGCCGCTCGCAGCTTCCGGAGAGTTCCCGGATCCGGTTTTCGGCCATCCGGTCGAACTGCTCGTCACCGACAAGGGGAGCTACAACGACACGGGCATCCACTGGCGCCGCGCGGAGGCGAGGCATATCGCGGGGCGCGTCAGGGAGCTCGTCGATTCCGGCGCAGCGACCGCCGGGGAGATCGTTCTCCTCTTCGCGGCAGGAACCGACGCCGAGTGGTACGAGGAGGAGTTGCGCCGTGCCGGGCTGCCGACCTACCGCGCCACCGGCCGCGGCTACTTCGGCCAGCAGCAGGTGGTCGACCTGCTGATGTACCTTCGACTCCTGCACAACCGGTATGACGACGTCGCGCTGCTGAGCGTTCTCGCGTCCCCGTTCGTCGGCGTCTCGAACGACGCGCTCGTGCTGCTGCGCCGTGCGGCGTCGAAGCGGCCGCTCTTCGTCGGGCTCGAGAGGAACTTGCCGGCCGGACTCTCGGCCGACGACGCGCGGCTGATGCTCGCGTTCCGCCAGCGCTTCGAGCGGCTCACGACGGCGTCGAACCGGTTGTCACTCGAACAGCTCTTGGAGCGGGTCGTCACCGAGCACGACTACGACCTCGCCGTGCTGGCTCAGTGGGACGGCCGGCGGCGGTACGCGAACATGCGCAAGCTCGCACGGCTCGCGCGCTCGTACGAGGAGCTCCGGGGCACCGACATCGAGGGCTTCGTCCACTTCGTCGCCGAGCAGGAGGCCCTCGGATCGAGCGAGCGTGACGCTGTCGCCGAGGAGGAGGGTGCGGACGCCGTGCGGCTGCTGACGATCCATGCGGCGAAGGGGCTGGAGTTCAAGGTCGTGATCGTCGCGGATGCGGGCCGCGACAGGGCGCCGCCGCCGGCCGATGAGATCCTCGCACTCGCGGACGGCCGGTTCGGGTTTCGCGTTGTCGATCCGGTCACGAGCAGGCGCCGCGGAGCTTTCGGCTGGGAAGAGGTGCGCGAGGCGCGCAAAGCCGAGGCGGAGGCCGAGAAGCTCCGTCTCTACTACGTGGCGATGACGCGCGCAGTCGACCGGCTGATCGTCTCGGGTGCGCTCGGGGAGGCGGCCGGAGACGCCGCCACCCCCATCGGCTGGGTGCTTGGACGTCTGCAGGCGGACGAGGAGCTCCAGGCGGCCCGAACGAGCGCGATCGAGCTCGCGCGCGGCGATGCGCATCTCTTGCTCCGGCTCCACGGCTTCACCGTGGAGCCGGTCGAGGAGCCTGCGGGTGACTCCCCTTCGAGCGGCGGCCAGCTCGAGCTCTTCGCCGACCTGTCGGCAGCGGGACCTCCCTTGGTCGTGCCTGCGCTGCCGCCGCTCGAGGAGCAGGGCCTGCCGCCGCTTCACCGCGTCCGTCGCCTCTCGTTCACGGCGCTGGCCCAGTTCGAGAGCTGCTCGTACAAGTACTACGCGATGCGGGTCGCCGGCTTGCGGGAGCGGCCCGCGACCCGCGGCGGCGGCGAGGGCGGGGGTCTCGCTGCCACCGAGATCGGCGACGCCGTCCACAAGTTGCTCGAGCAGGTCGACCTTGCTGATCCGCGTTTGCCCGACGTCGAGCAGGTGCGCCTTCGCTACCCGGAGGTCACCGACGAGGAACTGGAGCGAATCCGCTCACTGACCGCCGCCTACTGCGACTCCGAGCTGGCGCTCCGGATCGCCTCGCTGCCCGGCACGCGGAAGGAGCAGCACTTCACGTTCGAGCACGACGGCGTCCTGCTCCATGGCTTCCTCGACGCCTTCAACCTCAAGGAGGGCCACGCGCTCGTCGTCGACTACAAGACCAACTCTGTGGCGGAGCGGACGCCCGAGGAGATCGTCGAGGCGGACTACGCGTTGCAACGGCTCGTCTACGCACTCGCCTCATTCCGGGCCGGCGCCGGCGAGGTCGAGGTCGTGTATCACTTTCTCGAGCGGCCCGAAGCCCTCGTCGCGACCTCGTTCTCGCGCGAGGGGGTGCCGGAGCTCGAAGCCGAGCTGTCGGCTGCGATCGCTCAGATCCACGCTGGCGACTTCCGGCCGACACCAAGCGAATGGAACTGCTCAGGTTGCCCGGCGCTCGACCTGGTGTGCGCCGGTCCGCGGCTCCTTGACGGCGGCCCCTGGGAAGCGCCCGCGCCGCTCTGATGGCGCAGTCGTACGTGCGCGAGGCGCGCAAGCGCGTCGGGCCCAAGAGCGCCCGGATTCGCCCCATCATCCAACGGCTCGCAGCCGCGCATCCCGACGCCACGATCGCGCTGCGCTTTCGCGATCCACTCGAGCTGCTCGTCTCGGTGCTGCTCTCCGCGCAGACGACCGACGTGAACGTCAACCGGGTCACGGAGAAGCTCTTCGTCAAGTACCGCCGGCCGGAGGACTACCTCGCCGCGCCGCAGGAGGAGCTCGAGCAGGACATCTTCGCCACCGGCTTCTTCCGGCAGAAGGCGAAGTCGCTGCGCGGAGCGATGGCGATGATCCTCGAGCAGTTCGACGGAGAGGTGCCGCGTACGATCGACGAGCTCACGCGGTTACCCGGGGTTGCGCGCAAGACTGCCAACGTCGTCGCCGCCGAGCTCGGCGAGGCGCAGGGGATCGTCGTCGATACACACGTGCGCCGCCTCTCGCAGCGGCTCGGACTCACCCGCCACGAGGATCCGGTCAGGATCGAGCGCGACCTCGCCGAACTCGTGCCCCGAGCCGACTGGGCGCGGTTCCCTCACCTGCTGATCTGGCACGGCCGGCGGGTCTGCAGCGCCCGCAAGCCTCTGTGCAAGGAGTGTGTGCTGATCGACCTTTGTCCGTCCAGGCGGGTCTGAGGCGGCAGCTAGGTCTCTGCGACCGCTAAGCGGCCAAGCCGGAGATGATCCTCGGTTGCCGGCGGAGCGGGGGTCTCCGGCTCGCGGGCGAGCGGCGGCGACGACATCAGCCGGAGCAGCAGCCGCAGCCGCCGCTCGCGTCGCTCCAGCCGGGTCTGGGCAGGCCTCGCGCAGGCCCAGAGCGCGACGCCGACAAGAGGGAGGAGGGCGGCCGCCCAGACTGCAACGCGGATTCCGCTTCGGCTCGCGAGCCGGGCGCGCGCGTCGATCAGCACCCAGCGGACCGAGGCCGCCCACATGCCGACGAGCCAGAGCGGCCCGAGGTTGTGCAGGACGAAAACCGCGGCGGACACCATTCGTGCAACGGCGGGCTGCCGCCGCTGGTTGCGGCGCGGCACAACTAGTTCACTGAGGGGTCGTCCGGTATCCGCGAGACGAGCTCGAACACACCACCCTTGCGACGGAGGACGCTGCGCCAGAGCCCGTACGGGTCGTCAGCAAAGACATCGTCTGGTACGGCCGACTCCACGATCCAGTCGTCCCGCGCGAGCTCCGACTCGAGCTGGCCCTCGCCCCAGCCGGCATAGCCGGCGAACACCCGCCGTCGGCGCACGACGGCCGCCTCCGCGTCTTCCTCGAGCGCCAGGAAGCCGAGGTCGGCGAAGACCTGGACGGGCGACTCCGAGGGATTGTCGAACTCCGCCAGGACGAGCACGGCGTTCTGCTCCACGGGTCCACCCACGTAGACGGGCTCCCCAGGGACGGTGACCCAATCGAGCTGCGGCACCGCGTCCTCGACCGCGGTCTCGGAGGGCCGGTTGAGCACGAGCCCCGCGGCGCCACGCTCCCCGTGCTCGGTCACGAGGATCACCGTCCGCCGGAAGTTCGGGTCGAGGAGAGACGGCGATGCGATCAGGAGCTGGCCCTGAAGCGTGTTCACAGGCACATTCTGGGCATCGATCGAGAGACTGCGACGGCTGCAAGCGCGATCAGGCTCGCGCCCAACCGCGGATTCCGCTTCGCGGCTGCCGGTGGCTACGACGTCGTCGTCCTGGGCCGTCGTGGCCGTTTCGTGCCCGGCCACTTGCTCGGTTCGACCGCCGGCGAGTGACGGAGGATGCTCCGTGCCCGGTCATGATCGTCAGCTGAGTCAGCGGGGCGTGAGGGCGACGAGCAGGCCGCCGTCGTCGTCGTAGGCGGGGAAGAAGTCGCCCTTGATAGGTTTCTCACGGCCCGACCGAGTGCGGATCTGCAGGTGTTCGCCAAGACGGCGAACGCCCCATTCGAGCGCGAGCTTCGCGGGGTTCCGCTCCTCCTCGAAGCCCGCGAGGCCGAACCGCTCGACCACGTCGCCGCCGATCAGCTCGCCCTCCGGGTAGCCGGAGAGCTCGAAGACTCCACGGCCAGCCGCCAGGATCCGGCCCTGCCGGTCGCAGACGACCATGCCGGTGGTCGGCCCCGGATAGTAGTCGTCCATCAGCTCGAACAGGAAGCCGAAACCGCAGTGACGACAGCCGACCGCCTGCTGGTCGAGCAGGCTCTCGCGGCCGTCGCTGTCGATCGACCGCTCCTTGCAGTTCGGGCAGATGAAGTACGGCACGGTCTCAGCGTAGCCTCACGAGAGCTCGCGGCCACTCGTCGATCGTACGGACCCGGCGCAGTACGATCGGAGCGTGTCCGAAGGGCAGAGGGTCAAGCCGCTCGAGAGCGCGCCCGCTCCGTCCGGGGACGGGCGGCCCTCGAGGTGCCACGTCATCCATGACGGGGCCAGCAAGGAGGTGCACTTCGACCGCGGGACGATCGAGGAACTCCTTGCAGCCGGCGCCTTCTTCTGGCTCGACCTCGACCAGCCGCAGGCCGCCGACTACGAGATTCTCCGGGACGTCTTCAAGTTCCACCCCCTGGCGGTCGAGGACTCCGAGCACTTCGGCCAGCGGGCGAAGTTCGACGACTACGACGACTTCGTCTTCATCGTCGTCTACGGCGCCTCGCCGGACGAGGACAGGCTTGTCGAGGTGCACTGTTTCTACTCCGAGCGCTTCCTCCTCACGGTGCATCGCGACCACTGTCCGGCCTTCGCGGAGATCCGGGCGCGCTACGAGAAGCGCAACAACGCGGTCGACCACCCGTCGCTGCTGCTGTACCGGATCGTCGACGGACTGGCCGACAGCTTCTTCCCGATCCTGGCCGACTTCGACGACAGGATCGACGAGCTCGAGAACGCGATCTTCCAGCGAGCGGACGACCAGCAGCTCCAGGAGATCTTCCAGATGAAGCGTCTGCTCGTCGGGATGCGCAAGGCAGTCTCGCCGCAGCGGGACGCCTTCGCGTCGCTGATGGGCGGGGTTGCCGACCTACCGGGGCTCGCCGAGGGCGACGAACGCTACTTCCGCGACGTGTACGACCACTTGATCCGGATCAGCGACTTGATCGATACGTACCGTGATCTGCTCACGGGCGCGATGGACGTCTACCTGTCGACCGTCTCCAACCGGATGAACACCGTGATGAAGCAGCTGACGATCATCGCGACCGTCTTCCTGCCGCTGAGCTGGCTGACCGGCTTCTTCGGCCAGAACTTCGGCTGGCTCGTCGGGCACATCGGCGGGTGGGAGGCCTTCATCGGCCTCGGGCTCGGCACCGAAGTGCTCGGCCTTGCCGTCCTGATGGCCTTCTTCAAGCGTCGCGGCTGGTTCTAGACCTCGGCGGCCTCCGGCCGAGGGGCGGTGAGGGCGGTTCCGGCGTGGCCTTCCAGGGAGGCGAGGAACCGCTCCGCGTCCAGGGCCCCCATGCAGCCGGAGCCGGAGGCTGTGACCGCCTGCCGGTAGGTGTGATCCTGGACGTCGCCGACGGCGAAGACGCCCGGAACGTTCGTCTCGGTTGAGCGCGGGCTCGTAATGAGGTAGCCCGCCTCGTCATGATCGAGCTGGTCGACGAAGAGCGAGGTGTTCGGGTCGTGCCCGATCGCCACGAACAGTCCGCCCGCCTCCACCTCGGAGCTCTCGTCTGTGCGCGTGTCGCGCAGGCGAACCCCCCGCATCGTGCCGTTCTCGCCCTTGAGTACTTCGTCGACGACCTTGTTCAGGGCGAACTCGATCTTCTCGTTCTCACGGGCGCGATCGACCATGATCGCCGAGGCGCGGAACTCCTCCCGGCGGTGCACGACCGTCACCTTGCTCGCGAACTTCGTCAAAAAGATCGCCTCTTCCATCGCCGAGTCCCCTCCGCCCGCGACGATCACGTTCTTGTCCCGGTAGAAGGCGCCGTCGCAGACCGCACAGTAGGTCACGCCCTTTCCCTGCAGCGCCCGCTCGGAGGGTAGGCCGAGCTGACGGGCGCTCGCGCCCGTGGAGACGATCACCGCCTTCGCGAGGTACTCCTCTTCAGCGACGTTGACGCGGAACGGATGCCCCGCGAAGTCGACAGAGGTCACGTCGTCGGTGAGGAACTGGGCGCCGAAGCGTTCCGCTTGGCTGCGGAAGTTCGCCATCAGCTCCGGGCCGACGATCCCGTCGACGAAGCCGGGGTAGTTTTCGACGTCGCTCGTGATCATCAGCTGGCCGCCCCAGTTGAAGCCTTCGATCACAAGCGGCTCGAGATCGGCGCGGGCCGCATAGAGGGCAGCCGTGTATCCGGCCGGGCCGCCGCCGATGATGATGAGCTCGCGAACGTCAGTGGACATCTCTTCCTCTCTCGAAAAACCTCTCCGACTGTATTAAACGTACGATGCCGGCCGTTCGTTCCCGTCAGGCGACGAGCTCGCCGCAGAGGTACAGACTTCCCTCGAGGACGCGGGCTTCGTCGTAGAACCTGTGCGGCTGTCGCTCCTCGGGGCCAATCAGATGGACGATCTCGTGTCCGCGGGCAGCGAGCAGCTCGGCGATCAGCCGACGGTGGCAACGCCACCAGGGTGTCTCGGCACACATGAAGCACGGAGTCGGCTCCGCGATCGCCGCCGCGAGGGAAGCCTGCCACCCGGGCGTGCCCATCCGCGCCGCGTAGCTACGAAAAGCCTCCACCCGCAGGCACCCGAACCGTTCCTCTCCGGCCTCGCCGCTGCGGCGGCCGCCGAGCTCGACCACGTGGCGGTAGCTGATGCCGGCCTCGCCGAGCGCTCCTGCGAGCGGCGCCCGGTTGAACTGCGGGTTCCGGCGCGAGCCCGGGAAGCGACGGACGTCGACCAGTGTCTCGATCCTCGCCGAGCGAAGGGTCTCGACTAGCTCCGCGAGAGGACGGATTCCGTGGCCGATCGTATGGAGGCGCACTGTGCAAGACTAGGAATACCTCCGTTGCGGCCGGGGAAGGAACCCACCGTGTCAGCGACGATCACCTGGGAGATGCTCCGTGAACTGGCCGGCTTCCGCGCCGCCCAAGGGTCTGCGGTCAGCCTCTATCTCAGTCTCGATCCGAGCGTGGCCCCCACGGCGGGAGAGACCGAGACGCGGTTCAACTCGCTGCTCGCTGAGGGCGAGCGGATCGTCGATGCCCGCAAGGACGAGCTGACCCGGGACTGTCGTGAGGCGCTCAAGATCGACTTCGAGCGGCTGCGGACCTGGTTCGACGACGGGTTCGATCGGGACGGCTCACGCGGTGTCGCCGTCTTCGCCTCGGGGCTCGATGATCTCTGGGCGACCGTCGGCGTGCCGGAGCTGGTGGAGGACGGGATCAAGGTCGATCGCGAGCTCTTCCTCGTGCCGCTGGTTCGGCTCGTCGGCAGCGGAGCCGGCGTTCTCCTCGCCTCGGTCGGGCGCGAGCAGGGGCAGGTGTTCCGGCTGGAGGGCGGCCGACTCGTCGAGGTCGCGGACGAGTCGGACGAGGTGCCCGGCCGGCACGACCAGGGGGGCTGGTCGCAGGCGCGCTACGAGCGGCACATCGAGAACTTGGTCGGCCAGCACCTCCGCCGCGTAGCGGAAACGCTTGAGCGGTATGTCCGCCGCGAGCGCGGCGTGCGCGTCGTGCTCGCGGGCGCGGAGGACATCCGGTCCGACTTCGAGTCGGTCCTCTCGAACGACGTGAAAGAGTGCCTCGTCGGCTGGACCCACGCGCGCGCACACGCGAGCCCCTCCGAGCTCCTCGAGGCTGCCGAGCCGGTGTTGCACGAGTGGCGGGCGGGCCGGGAGGATCAGCTCCTGGAGCGCTGGCGCGAGGAGGCGGGCCGCCGCGGACGCGCTTCTGCGGGCTGGCAGCACACGCTCGAGGCCGCATCGGACGGGCGCGTCGAGCTACTGCTCGTCCAGGAGGGCGCCGACCGGCCGGCCTACCGCTGCCCGAAGTGCGGCCGCGCGCAGACCTCAAACGGGAGCTGCCCGCTGGACGGCGCCGAGGTGGAGGAGCGCGACGGCGGGCTCGACCTCGCCGTTCACCAGACGCTTGCGCACGGTGGCACCGTGACCGTGATCCGCGACCATCAGGATCTCGAGCCGGTCGAGGGGATCGGAGCGTTGCTCCGGTTCTAGCGGCCCGAGACTGCTCGTGGTCGCCGCGGAGCGCGAGTTAAGCGGCGTCGAGCGCCCGCGGAGCGGACGGCTCCACCGAGACGAGCTCGTCATGATGCTCACTCGCGCGCTCGAGCTTGTCGTCGAAGCGGTCGAGCCGCTTCTCCGCGTCGCTGAACTTCGTGTGCGCCCGGCCGAGGTGGGTTCCCACCAGCTCGAAGTCCCCCTTGAACTTGCTGAAGTCCTTCTGGAGCCCGGCGCAATACGACATCACTTGTTGTGCGCTCTGCTCGATCTGCATTCCCTTCAGGCCGAAGGCAATGACCTGGAGGTATGCCGTGAATGTCGTGGCCGACACCGGAAACACCCGCTTCTCGTGCGCATACGCGAGCAGGGCGCCGGTCTTGCCGCAGACCAGCTCGTAGTAGATGGCCTCGGCCGGGAGATACATGAGTGCGAAGTCGTAGGTTCCTTCACCCGGACGGATGTACTTCGCGGAGATCGCATCGACGTGCCCCCTCACGTCGCGGGCGAAGGCCTTTGCGTGGAGGAGCTCCTCGCCCTCCTCCTGGGCGGCGGACATCCGCTCGAAGTTGTCGAGCGGGAACTTGGCGTCGATCGGGACGAGCCGGTCGACGCGGATGACAGCGTCGACACGCTCGCCGCTTTTGAACCCGTACTGGAGGTCATACGCGGTCGGCGGGAGCCGGTCGCGCAGAAGATTCTCGAGCAGCAGCTCCCCGAAGCCGCCACGTGCCTTCGGCGGGCGAAGCGCCTGCTCGAGACGGCCGAGATCCTTGGCGCGCGAGATCATCTCCGCCGTCGCGGAGGTCATTTTGCCCAGCTCTTCATGGATCTGGTTCGCGGTCTGGCCCGTGGCAGCAAGCCGGCGATCCACTTTGGTATCGAGCTCACCGAGCCGGCGATCCATCGTCTCGATCACGCCCTGCAACCGACGATCGACGTCAGAGTTCCGCTCGGCGAGCTGAGCGTGGCTCGTTGCCTGGAGCGCGTCGAGCTGCGTCTGGCTCGCGGCGTGGAAGGCTGTGAGCTGGCCGCGAACGAAGTGGGCGAGCAGGGCAAGCCCGGCGGCGATGCCGCACGCGAGGAGCGCGATCAGACCGACGACGACCATGGCCGACGAACGGTAGGGATTGCATCGGACGGAGGGGCGGCTCGGGAGCCGCCCCTCTCAAACGAGCCGCGCTATTCCTGGGAGCGGTGCTCCGCCTCCTCGACCCGCGCATCGACGGCGGCCTCCTCGTGGACCTGGGCGCGCTCGTCGGCCTTGCCGGCCTTCTCCTGGTGCACGCCCTCGCGTCGCATCGAAGTGTCGCCGAGCATGTCGCCAGCGGCCTGCTTGGACCGGCCGAGGATCTTGTCGAGAAATCCCATCTGTCGCCTCCTGGTTGCTTCGGGCGACGCAGTACCCGAGCCTGGGTCGTTAAATGCCAGAACCGACGAACCCGAAGGTCCCTCGGCTCTGACTCCGCGAGACTACGGCCGCTCAGGCGTCGTCGTCAAGGGGCCTACCACGGGAAAAGTACGCACGTTGCGTGTTTTCTCGCCAGCGACGAGTGCTACCATCGCCGCCCGTGGCGAATAAGCCCCGAACTCCGTCGCCGCCGCGCCCCGTCCAGGCACCGAAGCGGCGCGAGGCCCCGCACACGAGGAGCGCTCCGTCATTCGACCGCCGCGTCGTGGTCGGCGCCGCGATCGGCCTCGTTGCCCTTGTGGCGATCGTGCTTGGGGTTGTGCTGCTCAAGGGCAACGGCTCGACGAGCGGTGCCGGCATCAACGTTGACTTCGCCAAGCTGTCCGGCCTGCAAACCAGTCCGCCCCCCTGGAACACCGGCACGGCCGGGCTCCCCGACCGGCTCCAGCCGCTCGGCCTCCAGCAGCTCTCGACCGAGGGCAGTGTGCTCCACATCCACCAGCACCTGGACCTCTACGTCAACGGCAAGAAGGTCGCCCTGCCGGCCCAGGTGGGCATCTACGCGAACACTTGGCTGACGGAGCTGCACTCGCACGATACGACCGGCGTGATGCATGTCGAGTCGCCCACGAAGCGAGACTTTTCGCTGGGCCAGTTCTTCGGCGTCTGGGGGGTCAAGCTGGCCGCGAACTGCGTCGGCAGCGAGTGTGGCAAGCTGAGCTGGTGGGTGAACGGAGTAAAGCAGAGCGGGGATCCCGCCAAGCTAATCCTGAAGGCCCATCAGGAAATCACGATCGTGTTGGGCCAGCCGCCGCTCGTCCTGCCCAAGAGCTACAAGTTCGCGGCCGGCGAGTAGGGCTATCCTCCGTCCGCCGGGATGGCGGAACTGGTCAGACGCGTCCGACTTAAAATCGGGTGACCTTTACGGGTCGTGCGGGTTCGAGTCCCGCTCCCGGCACCTAGGTAGAATCCCTCCTAGATTGATGGTTAACTCGTCCGTCGAGTTGCCGGATTGGGCGACGAGGTTCGCTTGGGGGCCACTCAGGGGGCCACTAGGCGGCTGAGGGGGATGGTCACGGTCGAGCGCCCCGCGCGATGAGCCAAGGGTGCTCACAAGAAGGTGAGTACGCAACGTGCCCCGCGGCGACTTCGCGGTTCAAGTCGAGCAGGCGGCGGATAGATTCGGCCGAGCCTTGCGCAATCGAGAGTGGCCATCCTTACGCAGCCGCGACCGGCTCGTCAAGTTTCTCCTGTCGTTGGCGGAGGCTATGGTCACGGGGCTGCTCGAGCCGATCTACAAGCAGATCGATCGGATCTATATAGGAGAAGCTGGGCGCGCCATGAACGTCGCACGTGACTATGCGGAGCGACTCTCAGCGTGGGCAAAATCCCAACGTGCTGAGCGACATCGTCGCTCTCTATTCGTCCCACGGCTTCGTGATCGATCGGCAAGAGGCCGAGAAGTACAAGAAGGAGCCCTCGAGCCTCACCACCATCCCGGACAGCGCCTCGAGCACCGCCAAAGGAGTCAGCTTTCAACGGGCGTCACGTGTTCCGCGGCTTGCTTGCCGCCGGATTGTTGTGGCCGCGTCCCTCGGTCGAGGGACGCGGTGGCGGCTCGGGTTCCGTATGGTCTCGGTGGCCCGTTGGCCGTCGAACGATGCCGCCGAAAAGGATTCTGATCTGTGACGACGAGTCGTCGATGCGCGAGCTGGTGCGGGTCGTGCTCGAGGACGGCTACGAGTTCGGTGAAGCGGATGATGGTGTCGGGTGCGTCGAGCTGGCGCGGAAGACGAGGCCGGATCTGCTGGTCCTCGACCTGATGCTGCCCGGCAAGAGCGGCCTCGAGGTTCTGGCGGAACTGCGGTCAGACCCTGTCTTTCCAGGCGCGCCGGTGGTGGTCGTGTCGGCCTGGAACCATCTGGAGGGGGACGCGGTGGCTGCAGGAGCGGATTGGTTTCTCGTCAAGCCGTTCGAGCCCACCGACTTGAGAGCGGCTGTGGCGGAGCTGCTTGGCGTGAGCTGATGCTCGCGCACGCCGCCGGTGGTGTGACCGGGAAAACGGGCGCGGTTGCCTCCGCTCGGCGCGCCGATCCTCCGCTCGCGACGCGCATGGCCGGCGCCTGCGCGGTGCTGGCGCTGTTCGTGGGTGGCGTGTTTGCCGTGGAGCAGGTGGCGGTATCGAGCCTGCGCGGAGCGACGAGAGCACTGGCACGCTCGAGGGATGTCGGCCGAGCCTCTCTTGCCCTCGAGGCGGTCGTGCTCAATCTCGAGAACGGCCTTCGTGGTTATGTCATCACGGGGAATCCGGCGCTGCTTCGCCCATGGCTGCAGGCGCGCGTCGCGCTATCAGGCAAGCTGGTAGTTCTCGAGCGTTCTGTCCGCGCTGACCCGGCGCAGCGATCGCGTGTTGGCGAGCTCGCACGCGAGATCGCTTCCTACCAGCAGGACTACGCGCTGCCGCTGATCGCCATCGCCCGGACCACCCCGGCTGCCGCGCGAACTCCGGTGGCAACCGCGGAGGGGGAAGGCCGGATCGACGTGATCCGGCAGCGGTTTGCGCGCCTGCTCGCGGTCGAGGATGCGCGTGCGTCGGCGAGCGCCGCGACGGCGCGAACACGTGCGCACCGCGCGCTCGTGTTCGGGATCGGCGGGCTTGGCCTCTCAGTTGCGTTGGTGCTGTTGCTTGGCCTCTACCTCGCTCACTCGATCGGGCGGCCAATCCGGGCCGTGGCGGCTGCTGCGACGCGCCTGGCCGGGGGCGATCTGGCCGCCCGCCTGGCTGCCGGCGGCCCGGGCGAGATCGCCGAGCTGACATGGGCGTTCAACTCGATGGCTGACTCGCTCGAACAGAACCGACTCGAGCTCGAGGCGCAGAACCAGCTGCTGAGTGAGCGTGACCGCCTGAAGACGGATCTCGTTAACATCGTCGCGCACGAGCTGCGGACGCCGTTGACGAGCATCCTCGGCTTCACAGATACGCTTCTGAGCCGCAGGCTCGAGGAGCAAGACCGCCAGCGCTATCTCGAGATTATCCGCGAGCAGGCGCGCCGGCTTGCCAGCCTGGTCAACGACTTCCTCGACCTGCAGCGAATCGAGGAGGGAGGACTCGAGTTCAGGCAGGAGCTAATCGACGTGGTGGCGCTGCTGCGGGAGCAGGAGCAGCTGTTCGCCGCCCACAGCCCGCTGCACACGCTTACGTGCAGGCTGCCGCGTGGGCAAACACTGCCCGTGCGCGGCGACCCGGGCCGCCTGACTCAGGTGGTCAGCAACCTTCTCTCGAATGCGATCAAGTACTCGCCGAAAGGGGGCGAGGTCGAATTGAGCGGTGAGGGACTCGGCGACACCGTCCGCGTGAGTGTCTGCGACCACGGAATCGGCATCCCAGCCGAGCAGCAGGCACGCATCTTCACCAAGTTCTTTCGCGGCGCCGCGGCCGAGCGCGGCATTCCCGGCACCGGGCTCGGGCTCACGCTGGCGCGCGAGATCATCGAAGCACACGGCGGGCGCATCGGCTTCAGCAGCATCGCCGACCGGGGCTCGACCTTTTGGATCGAGTTGCCCGCAGCGACCATGATCACCTCGCCGACGTGAGAGCCGCGCAGACGCGGCGCGAGGACCTGCACCGAGAGAAGGTGCTACGCAGTGCGCGGACCATCAGCCTCGCGGCCGTCGCGCTCGCGCTCGCGCTCGCCGGCAGCCCTGCCGCGCAGGCGCTGACCGCCCCCGGAGTGATTCGCATCACGGAGCGGCAAGTCGAAGATGCTCGGGTCGACCGGGGCAGGGCAGGCCCCAGCGTCGGCGACGTCGAGGTCGTGCGCGACCTTCTATACAACACCCACATCACGCCCCAAGCGATCGGTCACGGCGAGCTCGTTTGCACGTTCACAGGCACAAGCTCAAGGATCTGCTCCGGCGTCTACTTTCTGCCCAAAGGCAAGATCATCGTTGGCGGATCGCTCCTCTACCGCCAGTTCTACGGGCTAGCCGTGCTCGGCGGCACCGGCCTCTACAGCAACGCACGCGGCACCCTCACAGTCACCAACGTCAAGCCCAGCCACCCAGCCACCGACATCCTGCTCTTCCGACTCACTCCTTAGACAGGATGGAGCCGCAGCTCCTCGCGGGTGAGGGCGTCCGAAATTCTGTGCGGGCGGTTCACTCGGGTAGTCGCTCGCCGAAGTGGATCTTGAACGCGAGCAGGGCTGTCGTCCAGTTGCACGTTCGCGTCCGCGCCGGCACGGCGTTGGTGATCGCGAGGTAGATCAGCTTGCGGGCGGCCTGTGCAACGCTCCGGTCGCGCGAGTCACCGCCGCTCAAAGTCGTCCTTCCTGGAGGCATGCTTGGCTCGGCTCCGGAGAGCCAGTACCGCTAGTCTCCACTGGGTGAGCGCGCTCGCGTTCGTCGAGGAGCTACAGCAGCGCGACGATGAGGCCGCAGCCGCCCTCGCGGCGGTCGAGGAGCTGCAGGGTCGGGCCCTCCGGATCCGTGACCGCGCAGATGTTCTCCAGTCGTTCGCGGCCGCGCTGCCGGCCGAGCGTGAGCGGCGCTCGCACGGCGTCGCTTTGGCGGAGACGCGACTGGGCTCCGCGCGGGCGGCGCTTGCCCGCGCGGAGGCCGAGCTGGCGCGCTCGCAGGAGCACGGCGGCGAGCGGGAGCGGGCCGTCGCCGGCCGCGCTGCGGCTGAGGCGCACGAGAATGCGCGCCTGGCCGAAGGTGAGCTCGCTCGCGCCCGCGCGGGCGCCGCGGAGCTCGAGCTCGAGGTTCGGGCGGCGGGCGCCGCGGCGGACGTCCTCGATGCCGATGCAGCCGAGGCAGCCCGGCAGCTCTCGGCGCTCCCGCGCCTGTCCCGGCAGGCGGTGGATCCACCTGCGCAAGGCCCGGCCGGCGTTGCCGACTGGGGAGCACGCGCACGCGCGGGGCTGTTCCTCGTGCGCGCCGGGCTGGCCGCTGAGCGCGAGACGATCATCCGAGAGGCCAACGAACTGGGTTCGTCGGTGCTCGGAGAGGCGCTCGGTGCGACGAGCGTGGCGGGCGTCCGAAAGCGGCTCGCAAGCGCGGTGGCCGACGACTGAACCTACACTGCGACGGTGGCCAGGGTTGAGGACCCAGCGCTCGAGCAGCGGCTCGAGTGGGACTCGCACCTCTTTAAGCAGGCGGTAACCCAGTTCGAGCTGGCGCTGCCCTTCGCCGAGGTGGACGACGCCGTCGCCGAACGGCTTCGCTATCCCGAGCGCGCGCTTATGGTGAGTGTGCCACTGCGACTTGACGAGGGGTCGACCAGGGTGTTGGCCGGCTACCGGGTCCAGCACTCGAGCGTCCTCGGGCCGACGAAGGGTGGCGTGCGGTACGACCCCGAGGTGTCGCTCGGCGAGTGCGCGGCCCTCGCGATGTGGATGACATGGAAGTGCTCCCTGTTGCGCCTTCCTTACGGGGGGGCAAAAGGCGGCATCCGTTGTAACGTCCGGGTGCTCTCCCAGGCCGAGCTGCAGCGGCTGACGCGGCGCTTCACCTCGGAGCTGAACGACGTGATCGGCCCGCAGAGGGACATTCCCGCTCCGGACATGGCCACGAACGAGCAGACGATGGCCTGGATGATGGACACGTATTCGATGCAGAAGGGCTATGCCGTGCCCGAAGTCGTCACCGGTAAGCCGATCTCGATCGGCGGCTCGGTCTTCCGCCACGAGGCGACCGGTGCAGGCGTCGTCATGGTTGTCGAGCGCGCGTGCCGCCGAATCGGATGGGATCTCGCTGACCAGGTCTGCGTCGTTCAGGGTTTCGGGAACGTCGGCGGCATCGCCGCAATGGAACTGCACGTGAAGGGTGCAAAGGTCGTGGGTGTGTCGGACGCGCACGGCGGCCTTCACGACGAGCAGGGTCTCGACATCCCCTCCCTCCAGGAGTTCGCTGTCGCGCACGGGTCGCTCGAGGGCTACGACCGCTGCGAACGGATCACGAACGAGGAGCTGCTTGAGCTGCCCTGCGACATCCTCGTCCTTGCCGCGCGCGAGGAGCAGGTGACCGGTACGAATGCCGGCCGGGTGCAGGCGAGGCTGATCGCCGAGGGGGCGAACGGACCAACCTCGGTCGAAGGCGATGCCATCCTGTTCGATCGGGGTGTCCTCGTGCTACCGGATGTGCTGACCAACGCAGGCGGGGCCACAGTCTCCTACTTCGAGTGGGTGCAGGATCTCGGCCGCCTTTTTTGGGGAAGGCAGGAAACCCGGGCCAAGCTCGCCGAGAAGCTCGACGACGCTTTCGACCGGGTCTGGGGACTCTCCCAGGACAAAAACCTGTCACTGCGGACGGCTGCCCTCGTCGCCGGCGTCCGCGAGGTCGCCGCAGCGCTCAGCGCCCGCGGCCTCTATCCATGAGTCTCGTCCGCGACGCAATGCTCCCGGACCCGGTTACGCTCGAGGGGTCGGCTACCGCGCAGGAGGCCGGGCAGAGGCTCGCGGACCGCGAGATGCGCGCAGTCCTGATCTGCGAGGCGGGGCAGCTCGTCGGCGTCGTCACCCGCAAGACGCTCGTGCGCGAGGTTGTCGCGAGCGGGCTTGATCCGAAGACGACCGAGCTCCGCGCGATCGCCGAGCCGCCGGTTTTCATCCTCGAAGCGGAGACGCCGCTCGACGAGGCGTTTCATGCGCTCGAGGACCGCGATCTCGAGCGGGTGCCGGTCGTTGAGGACGGCCGCCTGGTCGGCGTCCTCTCGCGCGCGGTCGTGCAGCGGCGTCTCGCCGAGGACGAGCCGCCGTACGGGCCGCTGGAGGTCTAGCTCTCGAGCAGTGGCTCTCGCACTCGCCGAGCGCGCCGGTCACGCAATCGCAACGGACGTTCGCCACAGGCTTATCCAGAGAGGCCGTGGGCGAAGAAACGCTTCATTGCCGGCCGCCCGGACGGCGGACGAGGTCGGCGGCAGGTCGCCGTCGCGGTAGCTCGCGGGGTCAGGGAGCGTCCTGCTCGGTCGCAGCAGCACCGGTCGAACGGATGCTCGACCGAGCCCGAACTGGCACTGCTCCCTTAATGGGCGAATCGGCGATCCGGCCGGGGGGTCACGTTCGAATGCAACCTGCGCGTACGGAAGCGGTCGACCGACCCCTCGCTAGGCGCCGGACATGCTCTCAGCAGCAGGTGAAGGCGCCGGGGGCACTGTCCGTCCGTCTGACTCCGGCAGCTCGGCGGCGGCGAGGGCCGCACCGTCAAGGATGTCCCGCTCGCTGACTTCTATCCCCTCGAGGCCGTAGCGTTCGAGGATCTGGCTCAGGATCACGGCGCCGCCGACGATCACCGGCGCCCGACCGGGATCCATCCCTGCTAGGGCGCAGCGCTCCTTGACCTTGAGCCCGGCCAGCAGCGCACTCAGCTCTCGAGCGGTTGCGTGGGAAAGGTGATGACCGTGAATTCGCTGCAGGTCGTACGCCTCGAGTCGCAGATCGAGGGCGGCGAGGGTCGTGATCGTTCCGGCGACACCGACAGCGGCCGCCGGCTCAAGCTCTGGAAGCACGCCGCAGACAGCGCATGCGCAGTCGGCAAGCTCCTCCGCGGTGGGCGGGTCGGAACGGAGGTGCCGCTCAGTCAGACGAACAGAGCCGATGTCGAGGCTCGCGTGCAGGTCGTCGAGGATCAGCTCGGTCGAGCCGCCGCCGATGTCAACGATCAGCGTCCCGACGGGGAGCTCGCGGCCCGCGCCGACGCCGCGGCGGGTGAGCCGAGCCTCTTCGTCGCCGGAGAGGAGCTGGGTTGCGAAGCCGTAGCTCAACTCGACCTCCCCGAGAAAGGCCTCGCCGTTCTCGGCGTCGCGTACAGCGCTCGTCGCGATGGCGAGGGTCCGCTCGGCACCGAGTTCCTCGAGCGTGCGCCGGTACTCCGAGAGCGTGTTGCGCACGCGGGCAATTGGAAGAGGGAGAAGGCGCCGCCGCCTGTCCACTCCCTCGCCCAGCCGCGTGATCCTCGTCACGCGGAGCAGCTCGTGGACGAGGCCGTTCTCGACATCGGCCACGAGGAGCCGCGTTGAGTTCGTACCGAGGTCGACGGCCGCAACCCGCGTCATTTGTGCGGTGCGATCCACGTGACGACGGCGAGCGCCTCCTGTGTCTCGCCGACCGCCGCCTGGAGCACCGCGAGCCGTCGTCGTGACTCCCGCAGCCTCGTGACGCTGCGCATGAGCTCGTCGGTGCCGGCCCCCAGCGCCTCGGCCCTGCCAGCGACGGCGTCGGCTGCCTCCGCCACCCGATCAAGCTCAGTGAAGAGGGAGTGCCGCGAGCGCTTGAGGTTGCGCCAGCCCTGGCGGGCGACAAACGCGAAGCGGGTCAGGGCTCCGCCCGCGACGAGTGCGCCGATCACGAGCGACGACCAAACTACCCAGTTCCCCATGCGCGGATCGTATCGCCTGGTGCTAGACTGCTGGCCGCGTCGCGGGGTGGAGCAGTCAGGTAGCTCGCCGGGCTCATAACCCGGAGGTCGCAGGTTCAAATCCTGCCCCCGCTACTCGAAAGGCCCCGGAGACGGGGCCTTTCTGGTGCCAGGCCAGAGACGGCGGGTCGTTCTTTTGCCCATTTTTTGCCCGCGCTCGACGACGCGTCGCGCGAACGGCCATCACCGAGGAGAGGACGTACCGGATGTCGACGGCGAAGCGCACGACGATGAGCAAGCTGAACCGCGAGCGCGAGCTGAAAGAGAAGCGCGCGTTGAAGCAGGAACGGAAGGAACAGAAGAAGCTGGCCGCTGCGGCTGCTGCCGCGATCGAAGCCGAGCCTTCAGCGACCTCTCCGCCTGCCTAACCCGGATCGTTCAGTAACTCATTGAGCGTCTCTGGCCGAATAGCCGCGGCGCCGCGAAGCTGTCCGGCCCCTGTCCGAGCGCTCGGAGTTGGTGGACGAGCTGGCGGGTCTTGCGGTCGTTGTCGATGCGGCGTGTGTAGAAGTCGGCGCCGAAGTCGTGGTAGCGAGCGGCGGGGTCGGCGAGGAGGTGCCAGTGCCCCGAAATATGGGAG
>JBHEMK010000146.1:0-4466 GCA_046262635.1 Gaiellaceae bacterium | reverse complement strand
CGGTTGGCGGATCACCTCGCCGATCTGAGGCAGCCCGTCGCCGGCGCCCTCGCGGAAGCCGTCCTCGCCCTCCTGGTTCACCTGCGCCGCCGCGACGTCACGGCGCGAGCATACGAGGGCGGGGCTGCCGATTCCAGCTTGCACTCGGACGATACTTCGGTCAATGATGGCACTCACGCGCGCCCGTGCGCGTCACGGAACGAAGGAGGAGGCGTGAAGAACTGGCGGAAAACGGCCGCGGCGCTGACGCTGCTCGCCGCCGTCGCCTGCGCGGCAGGGGTCGCCGCCGCGAGCGTCTCGACCGTCCACTCGGCGGCGGCCGCCCGGCGCACGTGCTCGTTCCAGCTCCGGATCGGCGACGTCCTTCCCTTTACCGGCGGGCTCGCGGCGTACGGCGCAAATCTCGACCGGGCGGTGAAGCTCGCGGTGTCGATGCAGAACGCCTCGCTCCGGCGGCTGCACCTCGCCAAGAAGATCTCGGTCAAGCTGGTCGCCTCCGAGGACGGCCAGACCCAGGCGTCCGCCTCGGTGGAGGCCGCGACGAAGCTGATCAAGGCCGACAAGGCGAACGTGATCATCGGCGAGATGGCCTCGAGCGCCACGATCCCGATGGCGCAGTCGGTGGCGATCCCGAACCACGTGGTGGTGATCTCGCCGACGTCGAGCGCGCCGCAGATCACGGGCATCAAGGACAACGGCTATCTCTGGCGCGTCTACCCGTCCGACTACCTGCAGGGACGCGTGCTTGCACAGGCTGCGATCGACGCCTTCGGCAAGGGGAAGACGGTCAACGTCGGAGCCCGCAATGACGCTTTCGGGACGGCGCTCGAACAGCTCTTCGTCGCGCAGTACACGAAGCTCGGCGGCAAGGTCGGCAAGCGGATCTCGTGGAACGTCGACCAGCCGAACTACGACACGGAGGCGGGGCAGCTCGTCGAGGGAAACCCGGCCGGCTTCGTGATCATCGACTTCCCGGAGACCTTCCAGAAGTTCGCGCCGTCGCTCGTGCGCACCGGCAAGTGGGACGCCTCACGGACGCTGATGACCGAGGCCCTGCGCAATGCCGACGTGCTCAACGGGATCGGCAAGCCGGTCGAAGGGCTACGGGGCACCGCCGCGACCTCCGAGGGCGCTCCCGCCCGGGCGGCCTTCGACGCTCTCTGGAAGAAGATCGTGCACGGCGCGAAGCCGTACACAGGCTTCGAGGGCACCGCGTTCGACGCGGCGAATCTCGCGTTCCTCGCCTCGCTGAAGGCCTGCTCGGCCCGGCCCGCCAAGCTGAAGAACCAGCTGCGCGCGGTCTCGGGGCCGCCCGGAGTGAAGGTGACCTACACGAACATGGACCGGGCGGTCAAGCTCCTGCTCGCGGGCAAGGACGTCAACTACGAGGGTGCCTGGGGCCCGATCGACTGGGATCAGAACGGCGACCCCGGCTCGGCCGTCTACGAGATCTGGAAGTACGCGGGCGGCGCGATCGCGACCTTGAAGACGATCACCTTCAAGGGGTAGTGAGGGAGAAGGTCAGGGACGTCGGCGGCTTCGGCGAAGCCGCCGCCTACTCCCGTGCCGTGCGTCACGGCGACCACGTCGCGGTCAGCGCGACCGCGCCGCTCGACGGCGGCAAGCTGCTCCATGCCGGCGACTCGTACCGCCAGGCGCAGGAGTCGATCCGTCGGGCGCTCGCCGCCGCGGCGGAGCTCGGCGCGGGCGCCGAGGACGTGATCCGGACGCGGCTGCTGCTCGCGCCGGGCTGCGACTGGCAGGCCGCTGTCCGTGCCCATGCCGAGGCCTTCGCCGGCGTCGATCCGGCGAACACCACCTACTTCGTCGGGGGGCTGATCCCCGAGGGGGCGCTCGTGGAGGTCGAGCTCGATGCCGTCCTGCTCGACCTGCCGCCGAGGTAGAGCTGGACGACCTTCGGGTCGTGAAGGAGCTCGCGGCCAGCTCCCTCGTAGGCATTGCGGCCCATGTCGAGGACGTAGCCTCGATCGGCGAGAGCGAGCGCACGGCGGGCGTTCTGCTCGACCATGACGATTGCGATCCCGCGCCCGTTGACGTCGGCCAGTGTTCCGAAGACGAGCTCGACGGCCTGCGGGGAGAGTCCCGCCGAGGGTTCGTCGAGCAGCAGTGCGCGTGGCCGCGTGACGAGCGCGCGCGCGACCGCGAGCAGCTTGCGCTGGCCGCCGGACAAGGTCCCCGCACGCTGGCGCCGGCGCTCGGCCAGCAGCGGGAAGAGCTCGTACAGCTCGGCGAGGGCTCCGGCCCGTTCGGCGCGCGGCAGCGGCGAGGCGCCGATCAGGAGATTTTCGCCGATCGAGAGGCTCGGGAAGACATTCGCCGTCTGGGGGACGTAGTTCAGGCCGAGGCGTGTCAGGAGCTCGGGTCGCGTCCCCGTGACCACGTCTCCGGCGTAGCGGACGGACCCGGCGCGCGCCCGCAGCAGCCCGTAGACGACCTTGAGCAGCGTCGACTTCCCCGCCCCGTTCGGACCGATGATCGCGACCAGCTCGCCGGCTGCGGCGGTCAGCGAGACGCCGCGGAGGACGAGCGCCTCGCCGTATCCGGCCTCGACGTCCGCGATCTCGAGCAGGGCGCTCACGCCGGTACCGAGGTCCCGAGATACGCGTCGACGACCCGTTCGTCGGCCTGGATCTCGTCCGGCGTTCCGGCTGCGATCACGCGGCCCTCGCTCATCACGATCACGTGGTCGCTCGCCTCCATCACCACGTCGAGGTCGTGCTCGACGAACAGGAATGTCATGCCCGCCTCGGACCGGAGCTGCAGGACGTGCTCGACGAGCTGGCGCCCGAGCGCCGGGTTGACCCCGGCCATCGGCTCGTCGAGGAGCACGAGCCGGGGCTCGGTCATCAGCACGCGGGCGAAGTCGAGCAGCTTGCGCTGGCCGCCGGAGAGGACGCCCGCGTAGTCGTCGGCATGGCGCTCGAGCCGGACGAGCGCAAGCAGCTCGCGCGCCCGCTCTAGCGCCCCCTGCTCGCGCGCGCGGGCGCGCGCGGGCAGGAACACCACGCCAGGGAGCTGCTCGCCCGGATGCCGAGGGGCCGCGAGCAGCAGGTTGTCGAGCACCGAGAGCCGGGTCAGCGCACGGGGTGTCTGGAACGTCCGTACCAGCCCTCGGCGGGCGATCCGGTAGGTGGGGGAGCGGTCGACGCGGCGTCCCTCGAAGTTGACCGTTCCGCGCTCGGCGCGCAGGAACCCGGACACGACGTTGAAGAGCGTCGACTTCCCGGCGCCGTTCGGGCCGATCAGGGCGGTGATCGACCCGGCCTCGACGTCGAGCGATGCTCCGTCGACCGCACGCACTCCGTCGAAGGTGCGGACGACGCCGCGCACCTCGAGGATCGCCGCACTCACTCGAGCACCATCTCCTCGCGTCTGCCGAGGATGCCCTCGGGACGGAAGAGCATCAGGCCGATGAGGATCAGCCCGATCACGATCAGCCGCACGTACGCCCGCTCGGTCGAGTCGAGCAGCGAAAACGGCGGGAAGTCGAAGAAGCGGGTGCCGGCGAAGATGACGCCGAAGACGATCGCTCCGACCGGCACTGCCCAGGCGCGGCCGAGGCCGCCGAGGATGACGATCATCCAGGCGAAGAACGTCAGCAGCGGCGCGAAGTCGTCCGGGCTGAAGAAGCTGAACTGCCACGCGTAGAAGAGTCCTGCGGCCGCCCCCAGTGCCGCGCCGAGGGCGAGCGCCTGCAGCTTGTAGGCAAAGACGTTCTTCCCGAGCGACGCCGCCGCGTCCTGATCCTCCCGGATCGACTTCAGCACGCGGCCCCACGGGGTGCGCATCGAGAGCCAGACGAGGGCGACCGCGACGACGGCGACACTCCAGACGATCAGCAGCATCGCGAAGTCGCTGCGGACGCGCAGCCCACCTGCCATTGAGCCGAGGAAGCTCTTCCACGCCCCGTCGTACTGCGCCGTCCGGCCGACTCCGGCGAGGTTGATCGTCCCCTGGGAACCGCCGGTGAGACCGTCGTCGTTCGTGGCGACGTAGCGCAGGATCTCGCTGAACGCGATCGTCACGATCGCGAAATAGTCGGCACGGAGACGCAGGGTCGGAAGCCCGAGCAGGACGCCGGCGAGCATGGCGAGAGCGATCGAACAGGCGGAGGCGGCCCACATGTTCACGTGCTCCTTCACGACGAGAATCGCCATCGTGTAGGCGCCGATCCCCATGAAGGCGACGTGACCGAAGTTGAGCAGCCCCGCGAACCCGAACTGCACCTGCACGCCGAGTGCAAAGAGGGTGTAGATCCCGGCCACGATCCCGACGAACGACCAGAAGCCGACGCTGGCGACGGTGCTCATTGGTCAACCTTGCTGTTGGTTTTGCCTGTTCTTTGAAATCTGAGAGTCCGCCCGCACGCAGTCATCGCGGGTGTCGACCGGCGCGGTTCGTAGCGTCGGCTCGTGGCTGACCGCCGCCGGGAGAGCGCCCTCGTC
>JBHEMK010000145.1:0-7979 GCA_046262635.1 Gaiellaceae bacterium | reverse complement strand
TTCGCTCCATACATCGATGGCCTGTCCGAGGGCGACCGCGAGCTGCTGACCGAGCGGCTGTTCCTCGGCCTGACTCCGGAGCAGTCTGCGGCCCGGCGCGGCATTCCCCGAGGGACGCTCGACACCCGGTACAGCAGGGCGCTCGACCGGGCCCGCAGGAAGAGACGTGAGCTGGATGTAAGAGACCTGGACGAAGGAGCGGCTTAGACATCATGGAGCACTTCGATCGCCACTACGACGAGCTTGCGCTGCGGCGCCTCGACGATCCCGCCCTGGAAGAGGTTCGGGTGCAGATGGTCGCCGACGCCGACGGCCGTCTGGACATCGTCATCCGCGAGCTGGTCCTGCGCGCCGTCCGCACGATCGAGTCGGTCTGCCGGACCCGCGGCGCCGATCGTGGCCTGTCGCGCGAGCAGGTGTTGAAGGCCGTCGACGACGCCTCGGTGCGGCTGCTGCTGCGCCTCGGGCGCCCTGACCGCCAGCCGGCGGTCAGCGCCGTGGCGGCCGAGATCGCCGCCGACTGCGTCAACGCGCAGGAACCGGCGGCCCCCGCTCCCCCACGGCTGGCGCCGCGGCGCCCGCAGCTGCGCGTCGCCGACCAGCTTGGCGACGCTCTGGAAGGCGGGCGCTTGCGCCGCAACGACTGGAGGAACTCATGACTTCCGAAGACCACGCCTTCGACCACGCCTTCTGGCAGGCCGTCGACGACATGAACGCCGGCACCGCCAAGCCGATCGAAACGTATCTGACGCTCGTCCCGACCAAGCAGCAGGACGAGCTCGCCGAGATGCTCGCTGACGTGCTCGTGGCCCGCGGCCCGGCGCCGACTCCGACCGCGATCGAGAGCGAAGGCTACGTCCGCACGTTGGCGATCATCGACGACCTGCTCGGGGTCGCGACTCCGGCCGGGATCCTGCCGTCGGCGCTCAAGACCATGCGCGACGCCCGGGGCATCGAGCGCGAGCACGTCGTCGACGCGCTGGCCGCCGACTTCGGCATCAAGGGTGCCGCTGGCCTCCGGGCGCTGGAGCGCAATTACCACTATCTGGAGAGCGGCAAGTTGCTCGGCGAGAAGCTCAAGAAGAGGCTGATGGAGTCGCTGGCGCGGATCTTCCAGATCGACGTCAGAGACCTGTTCGCCGGAGCCAAGCCCACGGGCGAAGCACAGAGACTGACTGCGGTGCCAGCGATGGGCCGCGGCAGCGGCGCCAGCAGGTCCATGCGAGCCGCCGCCCGGGTCGACGACGTCCTGCCCGACCCCGAGGTCGAACTCGTCGAACGGCTCTTCCACGGAGGCCCCGACGACTGATCCAGCGACAGCCGCACAGGCGCTTCTGCGCGAGTTCGAGGATGCCTACAGCGCCTCGGACGTCCCGCCCGTGCCCGTCGAACGGATCGCCAACTCGCTTCTCGGACTCTTGATCGAAGAACACGACGACATCCGCTCGCTGCCTAACGCGCCCAAAGACCAGGGCCATCTGTCGGGCATGCTCGACGCCGCCCCGACCGAGATGACGATCTGGGTCGACGCGACCGAGGCGCGCCGCAGTCCGCAGCGCCGGCGCTTCACGGTCGCGCACGAGATCGGCCACTTCCGCCTGCATGCGCCGCCCACCGACGGCGTGTTCGCCGACCGCACCAAGGACATCCGCGAGCTGCCACGCAACGCAGGCGGCGCGGCCGCGGCCCTGCCGCCGCTCAAACAGCGCGAGGACGAGGCCGATCGCTTCGCGCGAGAGCTGCTGATGCCCGAACCGCTCGTGACCGCGCACGCCCGCGACACCGGCTTCAACCTGCCCGCGCTGGCCGAGCGCTTCGACGTCTCCGTCCCTGCGATCCGCCTGCGGCTTCGGCTGCTGGGCGTACTCCCCAAGCACATGGCATGAGACTCGCGCACTTCTCCGACACCCACCTCGGCCTGCACCAGTACCACTACACGCTCGACGGCGGCCGCAATGTCCGCGAGCAAGACATCTATGACGCCTTCGAACGCGCGGTCGACAAGATCATCGAGCTGCGGCCCGACGCGGTCGTCCACGCGGGCGATTTGTTTGACGGCTTTCACCCGTCCAACGCCGCGATCGGCGTCGCCTTCGACCAGTTCAAGCGCCTGCACGCCGAGCGGATCCCGATCGTGGTGATCGCCGGCAACCACTCGACGCCGCGCGTGGCTGCCAAGGACCACGTCTTTGGGCTGCTCGACCGGCTCGGATGTGTGCACGCCGTCCACGCGAAACCCGAGGTGATCGAGATCGGCGAGTTGGCCGTGACCGCGATCCCGCACTGCAACGACCCTGACCAGTTGCGCGAATGGATCACCCAGGCCACGCCCTCGTCGAAGCATCGCTTCAACGTGCTCGTCGTTCATGTCGGGCTGAACCGCCTCGACAGCGTCGGCGCGAAGGAGGCCGGGCACGTCTCGTTCTCTGGGGAGACGCTAGAGGAGGTCAAGGAGTTCACCTATATCGCGCTTGGGCACCTGCACAAGTTCGGGCGCTCCCGCATCAATGCCTATTACGCCGGCTCGCTTGAACGCATCACCTGGGCCGACGATGCCAAGCACAAGGGGATCCTCGAAGTCGACCTGACCGCCGACCCGTTCGACGACGACTCCGGCTACGTTACGCCGCACCCGATCAGGAGCCGGCGGTTCGAGCGGCTCCCGGTGATCGACGCCTCACAGACGGACAACCTGACCTCCGCGATTTTGGCGGCCGCCGAGGACAAGCGGGTCAAGGAGGCGATAGTGAAGCTGCCGATCCGCGACGTGACCGTGGACGTCTTCGGCGCGATCGACCGCCGCGCGATCAACAGGGCCTTCGAGGACTGCTTGCACTTGGAGCTCGACCCGCACTTCATCGACGGCACGTCCGCAGGTGGGGCGCAGCCCGGCGCACCTCAGGAGCTGCGCGACTTCCTGGCCACTCGCGTGCCGCGCGGTGTCGAGGCGGACAAGTTCATCGCTCGCGCAGAGGCCTACCTGACTAAGGCCTCCGAGGAGATCGGCGCATGAAGCTGCTGCACATCAAAGGCAAGAACTTCCGCTCGTTCGCCGACTTCGAGCTCGACTTCAACGCGCCTGGCCTGTACTCGATCACCGGCCCGAACGGCACCGGCAAGAGCTCGATCTTCGGCGCCATCGAGTGGGCATTGTTCGGAGGCAAACGCGGGCCGCATTCGATCCCCGTCGCCCGCCACGGCGCCGACGGTAGCTGCCGCGTCGAGCTGGAGTTCGAAGTCGCCGGCCGGGTGCTCAGGGTCGTGCGCATCGACGGGTCAGACGCCTGGCTGACCGACGTGGCCAGCGACAAAGAGCTGGCGCGCAGCCTGACCGACACCAGCCACGAGGTCGCGGTGCAGCTCGGCCTGACGCAGAACATGTTCTGCGGGACCTTCTACGCGCGCCAGAAGGAAGTGCAGGCGCTGTCGTCGTCCAAGAAGCTGGGTGACCGCCGCGAGCAGCTGGAGAAGCTGCTCGGCATCGAGCACCTTCGCGTCGCTGCCGACCTCGCCGCGCGCGACGCGCGCGAGCAGAAGGGAATCGTCAACGGCCTCGCCGAGGAGGCGCCCGACGTCGACGAGCTACGCGCGGAGGTCGAGCGCTGCGAACGCGAAGCTCAGAAGGCCGCGCCCGCGGTCGGCGAGCTCGAAGCCAAGCTCACCGACCTCAAGGCCCAGGTCAAGGCAGCCGTCGGTTGGATTAAGACCCTAACCAAACAGATCTCCGAGCACAGCTCGCGTCAGCTCGCGCTCGAGCGAGCACACAACGAGTTGAGGCGCGAACAGACGGTGCTCGACAATCTGCGCCAGCGCTTGGAAGCCGCACAAGCTGCGCAGGCCGAGCTGGCCGAACTCGCTCCGGTCGCGGCGCGCGCCGACGAGGTGACCGCGTTGGAGCGCGAGATGGACCAGCGTCGGCGCAACCACGAGCTGTTCGAGGGACTGCGGGCGAAGGAGCGCGGCGCGCTTGAGGAACTGGCCAGGGCGACCGACGCCCTGGCCGAGCTCGGCGATCCGCCCGGCACCGGTGAAGACCCGGCGGCCGAGCTGTCGGCCGCGCAGGAGGAGCTCAACGGCCTCGGCGAGCGGCTGCGCGGGGCCGCCGAGGTCCGTCAGAGGGTCGACGACGCCGCGCGCGTCGCGCGCGAACGGCTCGCCCAGGCCAAGGCCCGGACAGACGCACAGCGGGAGCTGTCTTCGCTGGCCGAATCCGAGGCTCAGGTCGACCGCAGCCGCGAGCGCTGGCAGGAGCTCCGCGACGAGCGCGCCGATCTCCACGTCCAGCTCAACCATGACATCAAGCACCGCGACGCCCTCACCGGCGTCAGCGACACAGAGACAGGCGTCTGCCCGACTTGCAAGCGGCCGCTTGAAGGCACACTCGGAGACCTCCTCGCCGAGTTCGAGGAAGCGATCGCCCGCCAGCAGACCGAGATCGAGCGAATCTCGGCCGAGATGCAACAGATCGTTGTTGTCGGCAAGCAGCACAAGACCGCCGCCGATCATGCGCAGCAGCTGCGTGCTCAGCTGTCCGCGCTCAGCGAAATCGGTGACCGGGACCAGCTGGAGGCCGCCGCCGACGACGCGACCAGCGCCGCCCGCTCCGCCGCCGATCGAGAGCACCAGCTGGACACCAGCTACCGCACGCTGGCTGGCCACATTCCCGCGCTGCGGATCGTCGCCGAACACGCGGCGCAGGCGGCCGCCAAGCGCGCGAAGGCGTTCGAGCGAAAGCAGCGCGCCGAGCGGCAGGCTGCCGACTACGCCGAGCAGCGCAGTCACTACGGTTCCAACGGGTACGACGCCACAACGCACGCCGAGCTTAAAGCCGACCTCGACCGCACGCAGACGGCCGTGCGCCGCAGTGTCGGCCTACGCGAGAACGCCGACGCCATGCAGCTGCTCAAAGGCCGAGTCGCCAAGCAGCAGCCGCTGGTCGACGAGCTGACCCCGAAGCTGCAGCATCTGCGTGCACACGCGGCCGAGCTCGAGATCGAACTCGATGCCCAGGAGAACGCCGAGAGCGAGCACGAGCGGATCGCCGATGAGCTCGAAGCAGCCCAGCAGACCCTAGACGAGGCTAAGCGGCAGGCTTCGGTCGAGTCCGCCGCGGTGACCACGGCTCGGGCGCAGCTCGAAGACGGCCGCAAGATGTCGCGCCTAGTCGAACGCGAGCGCAAGGAGTTCGAATTCCGCACGGCGGTCGCCCGCGCGCTCGCTGATTACCGCGAGCACGCGTCAAAGCGCGCGCGGCCCGAGCTCGAACGTCAGGCGTCGCACCTCCTCAAGCAGGTCACGGGCTCGATGTATCCGATCATCCGCCTGACCGACGGCTATCTGCTTGAGGTCGCCGACGCCGGGCGCTTCCACCCGCTCAAGCGCTTCTCCGGGGGCGAGCAGGACCTGGCCGCGCTGTGTCTGCGTCTGGCGCTGTCGCTTACGCTCGCCCGCCAGCGCGGTGCCGAGCAGGGCTTCGTCATTCTCGACGAAGTCTTCAGTGGCCAGGACATGGAGCGCCGACGGCTCCTGCTCCAGCAGCTCGGTGAGCTGGCCGAGAACGCGGACTTCCAGCAGATCTTCGTGATTTCCCACACCGACGACGTTCGTGAGCACTGCAGTTTGCACGTCAAGGTCACGCGAGAGAACGGGATCAGTGTGGCCGAGGGACCCACGACTTAGCTTAGCTGCGTATCGGGCCGCGTCGGTCGGTTCGCTATGCGACGCAATCGTGCTCCCGCCGCTTCTGCACTGCCGCGGAGGAGCACAACCGTGTGCGGCGACCGGTAGCGCGTGCCGCACGCCCGGGCACCGACGTCGAAGCGAAGGTGCTTTCCGGCGCCGTTTGGTCAGCGTAGTGCGGTAGAGCGGCCGCGCCGCGCTCATGTCGGGGTGCAGAGGTGGCCACGATCCGCAAGCCGGCCACCGGGGACGGCGGCCGAGCTGCTGCCCAGTGCGGTCCGGCACTCTGGACCCTGGGTCGCTGCCGGTCGGCACGAGGCTTCCACAGGAGCGGAGCCGCAGGGAACGTGACGGCTCGGGCGGCCAACCGCCACGAGCCATCAAGACAGCCGCCGCCCGGGCGGCGAGTCGGTCCGATCGCCCGATTGCCTGGTATGCGACGTACGGCCGCCGACAACGCGAGCTTGAGGCGTCACCGCGCGACGGTACGCTACGCGCGTGGCTGTCGTCCACCAGCGTGGCGCAGATCCGGCCGCTGTCGTCGGAGACGCCGTGCGGGCGCTGACGCGTGCCGGCGGCGTGCGGGCAGTGTGCCTCGTAGGATCATTCGCGCGCGGCGACGCGCGGCCCGACAGCGACCTGGACCTCGTCGTTGTATCGGACCGACCGGTGCGGGAGCTCGTCGGCCGGCTGCCTCCTCACGCGCGTCACGACCGCGTTTCGCTCATCTGCCGTACGCCCGATCAGGTCCGCGAGATGGCGCTCACGGGGTCGCTTTTCCTGCAGCACGTCCGCACCGAAGGAAAGGTGCTCTACGACCCGGACCGCTTCCTAGCCGGGGTCTTCGACATCGCCAGCAAGGTGCCGCTCGACGCCAAGGGCGATATTCGGCGGCGCGCTGCCGGGCTACGGCACTACCAGCACCTCGAGCGCTTCGGTGACCGCTATCTCTTCGCGCTCGCCGACCTGTACGCCATCGCCAAGGGCATTGGCGTCGCTTGGTGCGCGACGCTCGACCGGCCGACGTTCGTCAAGAAAGATGCGCTGGCGATCGTGGCGGAGTGCCGGCCCGACTTGCGCGACGACATCGCGGCGATCAAGCGGCTTCGTCCGTTCTACGACATGACCCGAGGCCACGGGGGGCAGTGCCTGCCGTTCGATCCATTCCGCGCCCGCGACGAGGTCGAGCGAGCTGTCGACGCTGTGAGCCGACTGGCCGACGCGGCACCGTGACCGGAATCACGACGGATGTCTTCGGCTTTGTCGAAGATTACGTGGAGAGCTTGGCGGACACTCATTGTCTGCTGACGGAGCTCGATGAAGACGAGGGCCTCGTACTCTTCTGTCGTGAGTTCTTCAATCAGTTCCTGGCGTCGGAGTTCCGCATCCCGCTCACCGGTTTCTCGTCAAGGGCCGCCGTCGACGCGTGGGTGAAGATCCGGCCGCAACTCAAGGACCGCGACCTGCGGGCGCCGATCGTGTCGGGGTTCCGCGAATTCTGTCAAGACTACGACACGATCACCGGTGAGCGCTACGACAAAGGGGGCCAGCTCACCGAGTTTCAGGAGGTCTTCGTGCCGGAACTCCTCGAGCACATCGCGACCTGGGCCGACGGCACCGACGTAGGCGACACCGCGTCGGCAACGCATGCCGAGCTGGTTAAGGCACTCGACCGCGTAAAGGCGGCGCCTTGAGCGAGCGTCATGTGCCGGACAGCGAGAAGATCCTCGTCGATCTCGTAAAGGCCGACTATGACGCTACCCACCGGGCGCTCACCGGGTTCGTGTCGTCGGCCGGGCAGCTCCGCGCGGTTGGGATCGCCGTCTGGGGCGTCCTCTACGCGGCGGCGCTCGCCGCGCGCTCGGTTGAGGTCGCCGTGGTCGCGGTCCTGGTCCTCCCCGCCTTTGTGGTCGCCGATGGCTACTACTCAGCGCTCTACCGGCAGACGCTTCATCGTTCACGCGAGATCGAGGGGCTGCTCGGCGGCTACCACAACGCCATCGGCATCCACCGGGGCGACGAGCGCCGGCTGATCCGGGCGGTGGCGACGCTCGAGCAGCATGAATTCGGTGTTCACCGCAGCATGAAGCCTGTGAACCAGGACCGGTGGTGGTGGTGGCCGCGGCCGCTCCGCGTGGCGGCGGTCTACCCCTTGATGCTGGCCGTGGGGGTCGTCACGGCCGTGATCCTCGGCCTCACCGACCACGGGCAGGCCAACTGTAGTAGCGGGCGTGACGGCCAGCCGCCATGCGTCGTGCTGACCGCGCCGGGGCCGGTGCCGGCGGTGACCGTGACGACGC
>JBHEMK010000144.1:0-10760 GCA_046262635.1 Gaiellaceae bacterium | reverse complement strand
TGCCCGGCCTGATCACCCGCATCGCCCAACGCCTGCTCGCGCTCGCCGCCGCCCTCTGGCACAACTGGAACACCGGACAACCCGGCCGACACCTCACCGCCTACGACCACTGACCACAAACAGACGGAATCACTCATCTAGGCCCGCCGCGCCACGGTGTCGAGCGCGAGCATGGAGGCCGCCGCCGCAAGCAGGAACGGGCCGAGCGATTCCAGCCCGAACCGTTGCACCGCGACCCCGGCGCCCGCGGTGAGCACGGCCGAGCCGGCCGTCCCGGCGGCGATCTGGTACCCGATCGCGGCGGCCGCACGGTCGATACCGAGCCGCTCCGGCGTCAGCGTGACGAGCGACGGGAAGACACCCGAGAGGCCCGCCCCGGCGAGCGCAAGTCCGGCCACACCGGCGCCGAAGGGGTTCCACCAGAGCAGCCCGCACCCGGCGACCGTGAGAGCGGAGCCGATCGTCACGACCCGGGCGGCAGTGATCCGGCGGCCGCCGAGCCCGAGCAGGATGCGCCCGACGGTGAAGAGCGCCCAGTAAACGGAGACCCACGCAGCGGCGACGCCGGTGCCGAACCCGCGCGCGTCAACGAGGAGCGTGTACGACCAGTTGCCGATCGCGACCTCGACTCCGGTGGCGACGAAGAACAGCCCGAGCGCCGCCGGCAACGTCCACCGACCCGGCAGGCGGCCAGGCACAGTGCCGGCGACATCGTCGGGGGCCGCCGTCGGCCAGGAAGCACGGGTGATCCAAAGCACGAGGACGATTGCCGCGAGGAACGCCGCGACCGCGCCGAACGAGCTCCGCCACGACCCGAATGCGATCGCCGCCGCGACGACCGCCGGCCCGAGCGTCGCCCCGGCGCCGTAGCTGGCGTGCAGCACGTTCATCATTCGTGGCCCGTGGCGGAGCGCGACGTGCGCGTTAAAGCCGGTATCGAGGGTCGCCGCGCCGGCGCCGAGCACGAGGGAGGCGACGAGGAGGCCCCACCAGGACGGCGAGAGGGCAAAGCCGGCGACCGCGGCGGCGAGCGCGGCGGTGCCGCCAACGAGGTGGGCGCTCGCGCCGACACGCGCGCGCACGTAGCCGCTCGGCGCCGAGGCGACGAACGACCCGACCGTCGAGAGGGCAACGAGGATACCGAGCGCGCCGAGCGGCTGATCGAAGCGGCTGCGGATCGACGGCCAGGCTGGGCCGAGCATCCCGTACGGGAGGCCGAGCCCGACGAACGCGACGAGCGGGACGAGCTGCCTACGGCGCAGGGATGAGCTCCGGCCGGGGCTGGGCCTCCTCCTCGGCCCCGAGGGCTGGCTCCCGCTTCCGCGCGGGAGCGAGCGTCGCGATCGCCGAGAACGCGAAGAACCATGGGATGTAGAGGTAGGACCAGTGGGTCAGCACGAGCTCGAAGCCGAGCAGCAGCACCGCCGTCAGAGCGGCGAGCTGCAGCGGCGACTTCCAGCGCGGAAAGAACGGCAGCAGCGCAGCGGCGGCGAGCAGGAGCGCCTCGAGCGCCTGCTGGACAAGGTGCAGGTTCGGGAGCCCACGGGCGTGGTACTGCCGCCAGTCCCACAGCGAGAACGGCGACTGGCGGCCGATCTGCGGCGCGAGCGTTCGATCGTAGAAGACGTGCACCGCGTGGATCGGGTTCGACTCGAGGAGGAGGATGCCGAAGGTCAGGAGCGTCGCGATCCCGAAGCCGACGGCGTAACGGACCTTCGGCCGCCGGTCCGGGTAGGTGAGCCAGAGCGGCGCGACGATCAATGCGGCGAACTTCGTCCAGCCGGAGAGCGCGCCGAGCGCCCCCCGCCACGTTTCCGAGCCGGCCAGCCAGAGGCCCCAGATCAGGAACGCGGGCAGGATCATGTCGTTCGTGTTCGAGTTGGACGCGTACTGCGTGAACGGGTAGGCCGCCCACGCGAACGGCAGCGCAGCGGCGAGGTTCGTCCCGCCGTAGCGCCGGCCGACGAGGAAGAGGCCGACGAGGCAGAGCAGATCCCAGAGGATCGACGTCAGGTGGGCCGCAGGAAGGGTGTCCCACTTGCCGCTCCAGCCGAGGATCCAGTAGCCGGGCAGGTAGGCCTCGTACGCGGCCGGGCCGTAGGTGTCCCCCTGGGGATTGGCCGACTCGCACCGGCCGTTCGCCTGGATCCGGTCGCGGATCTCGCCCTCGCTGTCGGCCGGCCCGCACGCCTTGAGCTCGCCTTCGACCGGGAAGTGCCCGTACGGGGAGACGCCGTGGGCGATTCGGTCGGCCCCGATCACACCCGCATAGCCCACGTCGATCACGTTCGAGGCCTCGACGTTCAACCCGATCCGGAAGCCTGCGAGGAACACCGTCGCGCCGAGCAGCACCCAGGCGGGCCAGACTGCGTGTCCGGGAGTCCCCCGGCCCGTGAGCCCGACCCAGAGCCCGCGCCCGATCAGGTAGAGGAGCGGCGGGTAGACGAGCGGCACGCTCGTGAAGATGTCGCCTCTGTTGAAAAACCAGAGCGAGACCGAAAACGAGAGGAGGACGAGCAGGTCGACGTTGCGCAGCGAGAGCGGACGCCGAAAATCGGCGAGGCCGACGAGGAAGACGAGGCAGAGGGCGCCCCAGATCCAGGGGTCGTTGATCTTGAGACCGCCGAAGGCACCGTTGTAGCCGCGCGCCATCTTCCAGGCAACCTGCGGGCCGGTCCAGGCCTCGAGGACGGCGCCGGTCACGTCGTCCACCCGTCCGGTCGCGATCTCGCCTGCGGCGTCCCACCAGATCTTCACCTCCCAGCTACCCCGCCCCGACTGGAAGGTGGCCTCGGACGTGCGCTTGGCCGCGGGGTAGCGGTCGAGCCAGTCTCGAACCTTCGGGTCGGCGAGGAATTTCGCGATGGCCTGCTGCTGCGTCAGCTTGGCCGCGGGAGCGAAGGGCGTCTCGATCAGCCGGCCCTTGAAGTCGTAGACGGGCGCGGTCGGCACGGCCCTAGGCGCGGTCGACGTGGCCGCTCCGGCGGCGGGGACGAGCGCCAGCGCGCAGAGTGCGGCGGCGGCGGCGGCGCGGCGCATCTCGCTTCAGGCTAGGGCCGGAAGGACCAGAGCTTGTTGCCGATGAAGTTCAGGGGCGTGACGAGCACGATCGCGATCGCCTGCGCGACGACCTTGCCGAGCCCGGCCGCAACGAGACCTTGCAGCACGAGCAGGTTCGCGGCGAGGGCGGCGAGCGAGACGAGGAGGAAGCGTATCCCCTGATAGGCGACGTGGCCCCGCTGGCCCCGGAACGTCCAGGCGCGGTTCCAGATGTAGTTGCTCGTGACGGCGACGAGGAACGACAACGTCGCCGCGCCCAGATAGTGCAGTCCGGCCTCGCGGAGGAGCAGCGTGTAGACGCCGAGATTGATCGCGTAGCCGAGCGCGCCGACCGCGCAGAACTTGCCGAGCTGGACCCAGTTGTGGCGGGCGCGGAGCGCGCGCCCGGCTCGGGAGCCGGTGCGCGTCTCTGGAGGGACGGCGGCGGCGTCGGTCCGGGGCACGGCGGAAACCGAGGCTACCAGCAGAAGATCAGGCGGCGTCCTCCTGGCCGGCGACGAGCTCGGACACGGCACCGTCGCGGTCGACGAGCAAGTCGCGCAGGAGCCCGCCCGTCACCGCCGTGCCGAGCAGCGCGCGCAGGCTGCGGCTCCGCGTGCGGTAGTGGTCGACGTCCTCGAGCAGCGTCAGCGCCGAGCCCGTTGCGATCTCGGTATCGCCGACCCGCGCCGCCGAGAGCGGCAGGAAGCGCGTCGCCCCGTCGCCGCAGTGCACCTCGAACCCGAGCACCCGCCATTCGATCCGGTCGAGCAGCACGTCGACGGGCCTGCCGAGCTTGATGTCGCCCGCGCGGACTGGAAGCCGTAGCGCCCGACGGGCCGAGAACGCCCTCATGGCCGCCAGTTTCTGCCCGCCCGAGGGCGGACCAAACCGCGGGTCAGGAGGCATCGAACCCTTCCTCGCCGACGAGCGGCACGAACCGGCAGGGCACGGAGTGCAGCACCGAGGGCCCGCCGCTGCCGCGGACCACCACCTCGAGCCGCTGCTCCCGGCGGCTGCCGACCGGGAGGACAATCCGGCCGCCCGGTTCGAGCTGCTCGTAGAGCGACGGTGGCGGAAGCGGCGCCGCGGCTGCGACGGCGATCCCGGCGTACGGCGCGTGCTCGGGCAGCCCGCGTGTGCCGTCCCCAACATGCACCTGGACCCGCTCCCCGTAACCGGCAGCCTCGAGGCTCCCGCGGGCCGCCTCCGCGAGCTCCGGCAGCCGCTCGATCGTGTGCACCTCCTCCGCGAGCTCGGCCAGCACCGCGGCCTGGTAGCCGGAGCCCGTGCCGACGTCCAGGACACGCTCGCCGCCCCGAAGGGCGAGTGCTTCGCAGATCAGCGCCACCATCGCCGGCTGCGAGATCGTCTGGCCGCAGCCGATCGGCAGCGCTGCGTCGTCGTATGCGTGCGGCCGCAGCTCAGCTTGCAGGAAGAGCTCCCGGCGCACCGTCGCCATCGCCACGAGCACGCGCTCGTCCCCGATCCCCCGCGCCCGCAGCTGGCGCTGGACCATCCTGGACCGCGCCGCCTCAGGCCGCATGCGCGAGCGGCCGCGCGTACGACGGCGGCTCGACCCCGAAGTGCGAGAGGACGGCCGGAGCGATGTCGGTGATCCGCAGCGGAAAAGCCTCGACTCCGACCGTGAGCATCGGGACGAGGGAGTCCCCGGCGCAGAGCGAGCCGTGGCTGCCGCCGCCGGCATGATGGCCGCCCCCGAGGTCGGCGAACTCGTAGCCGGCCGCCGCCGAGACGATCACCTCCCCCGCACGCGGATTCGCGAGGGCCGACCAGGAGCGCTCGAGCGCGTTCGGCTGGTCGAGCACCGCCGCGTCGCCGCTCGTCTCCCAGCCGTCCCCCCTCGGCCGGAAGCGGAGCTCGGCGCCGTCACGCCGGGCGACCGCCACCGATCCCTCGCGGTAGAGGACGACCTCCGCCGCCGGCTCGGTATCGAGCAGCTGCGCGAGCTCGCCGGCCTCCGCGCGGCAGGGCGGCAGCAGGTAGACCATCCCGGCGCGGTTCGACGCCGTGACGAGCACCTCGCCGCCGAGCCGCGTGAAGGAGTCCTGGAGCCGGGCGGCCCGCGTCACGGCGGTCTGCCCGTGGTCGGAGCAGAGGATGACGGCGTAGCGCTCGACAAACTCGTCCGGGCCGCCGGCCGCGGCCATCAGCGCCGAGACGGCGGCGTCCACCCGCGCGAGCGCCTCGCCGGCCGCGTCCGGGCCGTGGGTGTGGGAGGCGAAGTCGTAGTCGGAGAGGTAGTAGGCGAGGAAGTCGAAGCCATCTCGGGTGACGAGCCAGCGGCCGACGGCGGCCGCGTAGGCGTCCACCGAGCCGGCGGCGCGGTTGCGTACCGCGAGCGGCGCACCGGTGCGGTCGGACTCGAAGAGGCTGTAGAAGAAGAAACGCTGCGGCCCGTAGGCGGGCTTCGTCACGCCGGGGAGCTTCGGCAGGTACCTGGTCCGGCCCCGGTAACAGGTGATGTTGATCGCGGCCGCCACGAGCCCGGCGTCCTCGAGCGACTCGTAGATCGTCACCGCGTTCTTGGAGAGGTGTTTCTGGTTCATCGAGTAGATCGTGTCGATGACCGAGCGCGAGAAGCCGGCCGCCATGATCGCGCCGAAGGAGGAGCCATATTCGACGACGCGGTGTGCGTCGCGGTCGTACCAGACGAGATGCGGGATCCCGTGGACGCCCGGGCCGCCGCCGGTCGCGATCGCCGAGAGGCAGACGGGCGTGAGGGAGGGGAAGACCGAGACCGCCTGGCCGTAGCGACCTTGCTTGGCCAGGAACGCGAGCGCGGGCGCAGTGTCGTCCACGACCGCGCGCTCGAAGGCGGACGGCGTCAGGCCGTCGATCACGATCAGGACGAGCTTCTTCGGCACGTCAGTCTTTGGCGAGGGTGCGCAGTCCCGCATAGCGCTCGGGCAGCCGCCGCCGGAGGCGGGCGGCGAGCGCAGGCAGCGCGATCGCCTCGAGGTAGCCGAGCACCGGGACGAAGGCGAGCCCGGCCGCGACGGCGGCCGCCAGCGCGACGAGCACCGCCGTGCCGCCGCGGGTGCCGCCGCGGCGCAGCGCTCCGCGGACGATCTGCGCCGCCCCGACGACCGCAAGCAGCGCCCCGACCACGCCGCCGACCGCCTCGTCCCAGTTGTCGACCACCAGACCGATCCCGATTCCGGCAGCAACCCCGAGCAGCGCCGCGGCGAGCAGACCCGCCCGCGTTGCCGACAGAACGCCGGCGAGCAGGACGCCGCAGGCGACACCGAGGCCCACCGCGAGACCGATCAGGTACCAGTCGCCCACGCGGGCTCCAGTGTAGACGGAGGGGTTTGGCTCGGAGTCTGTCTGGGAAGACCGCTGAAACCCTCGTCCTTCACCCAGCCCCCGTAGCGAGGAGGAAGAGTCCGTGTCCGACGCAGCCAAGCCCCTGCTCGTCTTCTTCTGCTCGGCGACCTCCGGTCCCGCGCGGCGAATGGAGAGCCTGCTCGCACACCTCGCCCGCAAGGAGCGGGAGCGCCTGGTGGTGAAGCGCGTCGACGTGGGGCGGCGGCCCGAGCTCGCTGCGCAGTTCAGCATCTCGGAGGTGCCGACGCTGATCCTCCTCAAGGACCGGCGCGTCGTCGCGCGGCTCGAGGGCCAGGCGAGCGCACCGAAGATCGAGCGGATGCTCGAACCGCACCTGATCGTCGCCGCCGCCTGAGACCGGGCAAACCACCGACCGCTTCCCCGCCTAGAAGGGCCAGACCTTCCAGGGAGGAGAGGCATCGGTAGATCGTTCGTCTGGCCGCGGCCGCGCTCGTCGCGGTCCTGCTGCTCGCCGCCGCGGTCGTAGGCCGTGGCGCAGGGCGACCTCGGCAAGAAGTTCGGGCCGGCGCGCACTGCGCCGCTGAACGGAGCGGCGGAGGTTCCGGCCCGCGACCCCAACGGCGCGGGCAAGGCGCTTCGTCCATGGGCAGCTGTCGAAGTAGCTACGCCGGAGCCTGCAGGCGGCCGATGACGGCGAGACCGAACTCGGCCGCCCGTGCTCCGTCGACGATGCGGTGGTCGAACGTGACCGAGACGTTGCCGATGTGGCGGCCGACGACCTCGCCGGCACGGACGACCGGCCGCTCGGCGATCCGGTGGACGCCCAGGATCCCGGCCTCGGGGTGGTTGATCAGCGGCGTCACGAGCACCCCGGCGAGCTTCCCGGCGCTCGTGACCGTGAAGGTCGACCCGCGCAGCTCCTCTGGCCTGAGCGCTCCTGCGCGCGCCGACTCGGCGAGCCTCTTCACCTCCGCAGCGAGCTCGTCGAGCGAGGCCGTGTCGCAACCGCGCACGACCGGGACGACGAGCCCCTGGTCGGTCTGGACGGCAACGCCCAGGTCGTAGCGGTCGAGGTACACGATCTCATCGCGCTCGAGGCGCGCGTTCAGCTCCGGCACCTCCTGCAGCGAGAGCGCCGCCGCGCGCAGGACGAGCGGGATCAGCCGCTTCAGGTCGACGCCGGTGAAGTCGCACTCCTCGACCCAGGTCACGGCCGGGATCTCGCGGTGCGAGCGCGTCAGATGCTCGACGATGCTGCGGCGCACCCCGCGCAGCGGTTGTCGGCGCCCCTCGGCCGACGGCGCGGCCGCTCGGTCGGGGGCGTTGCGCACATCGTCCTCCGTGATCCGGCCCTGCGGTCCCGTGCCGGTCAGCGACGTGAGGTCGACACCGAGCTCCGCAGCGATCCTCCGGACGAGCGGCGTCGCCCGTCCGGGCCCGCGCGTCGGGCCGTCTGCGCGCGGTGTTGCGCGGTCGGGCGTGCGGCTCCGCGCCTCGGCCCGGCGCGGTTCAACCGGGCCGTCGCCGATCACGATGAGCACCGTCCCGACCGGGACGACCTCGCCCTCGGCGACGAGGATGCGCGCGACGGTTCCGGCGGCGGGCGAGGGAATCTCGACCGTCGTCTTGTCGGTCTGGATCTCCACGAGCGGTTCGTCCTCGCCGATCTCCTCACCCTCCTGGACGAGCCAGCGGGCGACCTCGCCCTCCGTCAGGCCCTCGCCCAGATCGGGCAGCTTGAACTCGTAGGCCACGGCGCGGAACCTATCGAAGCGCGTCGTCGGCAAGGATCGCGTGGATGCCCTTCACCTCGTTCACGACCTGGGTCACGCGCAGGTCGACGACGACGCTCGCGAGCGCGAGCGCCTCGCTTCGGCCGATCCCGCGCTCCCGGCGGAGCAGGCCGAGCATCGCCTCGGTCGCCTGGTCTGCGGCGCGGTCGAGGTCCTCGTCGAAGCCGAACGCGAGCCACGCGTCGCCGGTCCGCGCCAGCGGCGTCTCGAGCCGGAGGTCGTCGCGGAGGTCGAGCGTCAGCTCGGCTCGCGCGAGCGGGCACTCGATCGCGGTCCCTGAAACCTCGCCGTCGCCCTGGCGGGCGTGGCCGTCACCCGCGGAGAAGAATGCGCCATCCACTGGGATCGGCAGGTAGAGCGTCGTCCCCGCGACGAGCTCCTTGCAGTCGATGTTGCCGCCCCACGCCCGCGGCGGGATCGTCGAGTGGCGGCCCGGCGCCGGCGGAGGCATCCCGAGCACGCCGAGAAACGGACGCAGCTCGACTGCGACCTCGCGCCGCTGCCGCATGACGCCGCGGCCAGCCGCCAGGTCCCAGTCGTAGGACGCCCCGTTGCCGAGGGTCGTCCCCCACGAGCCCGGCCGGACGCTGCCGATCCGGACGACGAGCGTCTGTCCGGCGCGCGCGCCGCGCACCTCGACCGGGCCGATCAGAGCGTGGCCGGAATCCAGCTCGGGATCGCGCGGCTCGAACTGCTCCTCGGTCTCGGAACGCCAGCCCGCGTTGAGGCACGCGAACCCGATCGTGTCACCGGGGTCGACCGCCGCGACCGGCTCGAGCTCCCGCGAGAAGTGGCCGTGCAGCGTGCGCCGCTCGAGCGGGAGCTCGTAGATCACGGCCCGGGCTCCTGGATCCATGCACCCGCTGGGGCGATCAGCACGCGCAGCCCGATGCGGCGGTCGTCCTCCCGAAATTGCCAGAGCGCGACCGCCTGCTCGCCGCCGCGAACGCGGGCCGCCTGCTCAGCGGGGACGTAGCCTGCCTGCAGGCGCCGCTCCGCGTCCCACACGCCGACGGCGTGCGGGTCGTGCTCGTTCTCCGGCTCGGGCACGAGCGCGAGCCTGCGTCCGGGCGCAAACGCGTCGTCCTGCAGCGCGTCGGCGCGATACGAGGTGCCTGCGACCTTGATCACGAGGATGCGCGGGTCCTCCCAGCGCACAGCGTCGCCGGTGGCGGGGTCGCGCAGGAAGTAACCGCCCGGCCCCGGCTCGAGCCAGAGGCGGAGCCGCTCAGAACTCGAGGAGTCGCCGGGCTGCATCGACGACGCGCTCCACCGACGGCATGTAGGCGTCCTCGATCTGCCAGTACGGGTACGGGACGTCGTACCCGGTGACGCGGAGAACCGGCCCGCGCAGGTCGAGGATCGCCTTCTCGGCGAGGATCGCAGCGAGCTCGGCCGCGTAGCCGGCCGTTCGAGGCGCCTCCTGGACGAGCACGACGCGGCCGGTCTTCGCGGCGGAGGCCAGGAGCGCCTGCTCGTCGACGGGCTTCAGCGTCCGCAGGTCGAGTACCTCCACCGAGGCCTCGAGCCGGGCCGCCGCGCGCTCGGCCACCGGAACCATCGCCCCGTAGGCGACGATCGTCAGATCGCCACCCTCGCGAACCACGCGCGCCTTCCCGAGCTCGACGACGTGCTCGCCCTCCGGCACCGTGCCGCGCTCGCTGCGGTAGATCAGCTTCGGCTCGAAGACGACGACCGGATCTGGATCGCGAATGGCGGCGGCGAGTAACCCCTTCGCGTCCGCCGGCGTCGAGGGGATGGCGACCTTGATCCCGGGTGTGTGCACGTAGTAGGCCTCAGGCGAGTCGTCGTGCATCTCGGGCGCCCGCACGCCGCCCCCGTACGGCATCCGGATCACGATCGGGAACTGCATCTGGCCGCCTGTGCGCCAGCGATAGCGGCCCACGTGGGTGATCAGCTGGTCGAGGCACGGATACGAGAAGGCGTCGTACTGCATCTCGCAGATCGGCCGCCAGCCGGCCATGCAGAGGCCGACGGCCGCGCCGAGGATCCCGGCCTCCGCGAGCGGGGTGTCGACGCAGCGATCCGCGCCGAAGCGCTCGCGCAGCCCGACGGTGGCGCGGAAGACGCCGCCGGAGCGGCCCACGTCCTCGCCCAGCACCATGGCCGAGTCGTCGCGCGCGAGCTCGGTGTGCAGCGCGTCATTGACTGCCTCGACGAGGAAGAGCTCAGCCATCGAGGATGGTCTTGAGCTCAGCGAGATCGCTCGTGAAGGAGGCGGGCGGGTTCGCGAATGCGTGCTCGAAGAGGAGCTCCGGCCCAGGCGGCGGCTCCGCCTCTGCCTGCGCGATCCCCTCGCGCATCAGTTGCGTGGCCTCGGCCTTGATCTCTTCGATCAGCTCGTCGGTGAGCAGCCCGAGCCGGCGTAGGTACCCGTTGTACCGGCCGACGCACTCGCGTTCCTTCTCCGCCTCGACCCTGTCGACGTCGATGTAGGCGCCCGGGTCGTCCGCCGTCGCGTGCGGTGCGGCGCGGTAGGTGAGCGCCTCGATGAAGGTCGGCCCGCCGCCTTCGCGGGCACGGGTCAACGCCTCGCGTGTCGCGTCGAAGACTGCGAGCACGTCGCCGCCGTCGACGCGGATCCCCGGCAGCCCG
>JBHEMK010000143.1:0-12618 GCA_046262635.1 Gaiellaceae bacterium | reverse complement strand
GGATCGCAGAGGCCTGGGATGCGCAGGGCTCCGGTACGAAGGCCGTCGTTGAGCTCTGACGGCTTTCTCGGCGGCATCGCTTCATCACCCCGAACCGGCTTTGGCCGCCCAGTCTGCGGGGCGGGCGCACCGGTTTTCCGTGGGCGCGGTTGCTGCGAGCCCCTGCCAGAGACGTCTGCTCGCCGCCCATCCGCCGGACCGGCACGCCTGCAATGAAAGGCGCCATTTGAGCCGAGCGATCAACCGCCGCCGGCGGCGGGCAGCCGCGCAGGCCGTGGAGTCACCGACGGGTTTGAGTGGGGCCGGTCAGCGGGCGGCGAAAGCGCTCCCGGCGGTCGAGATCCGCGATCCAGACGCCTCCGCCGTCCGGACTCCCGGTCACGCGCCACGACCGGTGCCGCACGCGGCGGTGGCCGGCGGAAAGCGAGTGACACATGCTCGGATCCGGGGGGGAGTGCTTGTTGCGCGGTCAAGCGGTGGGTGTGCTGTGAGCGGTACAATTGGGATACCTGATATCCGAATGGAGAGGAATCCCTTGAGCACGCTTCTGCTCGTCCCCCTGGAGGACACAGTCGTCTTCCCGCACATGACGGTCACGCTGACCGTCGACGTTGGCGAGGAGGACCGCGTCCTGCTCGTACCGCGACACGAGCATGACTACGCCAAAGTCGGCACCGTCGCGGAAGTGGCCGACCGCGTCCGCCTGCCCGGCGGCGGGATCGCCGTCGCTCTGGCCGGCCTGCACCGGGGCGTGATCGGCTCCGCCGAGTCCGACCCCGAAGGCCGCCTGCGCGTCGAGGTGGAGGAGCTTCCCGACGAGGAGCCGCGCGGCGGCAGCGTCAAGGAGCTCGAAATCGAATACCGTGCGGTGGTCGAGGAGATTCTCGAGCTGCGCAACGCCGACGAGCGGGTTGGCCAGTTCCTGCGCGCGGTCGTCGAGCCGGGCGCGCTGGCCGACACGGCCGGTTACTCCCCCGACCTGACCTTTGAGCAGAAGGTGGAGCTGCTCGAGACCCTCGATGTCGCTGAGCGGCTCGGGCTCGCAGTCCGGCTGCAGCGCGAGCGGCTCGCCGAGCTGCAGGTTCGCCGCCGCATCCGCGAGGACGTGGAGTCCGGTGCGCAGGCCCAGCAGCGCGAGTACTTCCTGCGCAAGCAGATGGACTCGATCCGCAAGGAGCTCGGCGAGGACGAGGGTTCCGTGATCGAGGAGTATCGGAAGAAGATCGAGGACGCCGGCATGCCGGAGGCCATCCGTGAGCAGGCCGAGCGCGAGCTGCGCCGGCTCGAGTCGATGGGCGAAGGCAGCGGCGAGTCGTCGATGATCCGCACCTACCTGGACTGGCTCGTCTCCGTGCCGTGGTCGACGCGATCCGAGGAGACGCTCGACACCGTTCACGCGCGTGAGATCCTCGATGCCGACCACGCAGGGCTCGACGACGTCAAGGAGCGCATCGTCGAATACCTGGCCGTCCGCAAGTTGCGGCAGGACCGCGGGATCCCGAACGACAAGCGCTCCGGCGCGATCCTGACGCTGATCGGGCCGCCCGGGACGGGCAAGACCTCGATCGGCGAGTCGGTCGCCCGCGCGCTTGGGCGCCAGTTCGTCCGCATGTCGCTCGGCGGCGTCCGCGACGAAGCGGAGATCCGCGGCCACCGGCGCACCTACATCGGGGCGCTGCCGGGCCGGCTCGTGCGCGCCCTCCGCGACGCGGGGACGATGAATCCTGTGATCATGCTGGACGAGGTCGACAAGGTTGGAGCCGACTGGCGCGGTGACCCGTCGGCGGCGCTCCTCGAGGTGCTCGACCCCGCGCAGAACCACTCGTTCCGCGACCACTACCTCGACGTCGAACTCGATCTCTCCGAGGTCGTCTTCATTGCCACCGCGAACGTCTCGGAGACGATCCCCGGGCCGCTGCTCGACCGGATGGAGGTCATCCGCTTCGACGGCTACACGGTTGAAGAGAAGCTCGCGATCGCGCGTGGCTATCTCTGGCCGCGCCAGGTCGAGCGAAACGGCCTGCGTGCAGACGAGGTGGCCGTCGCGGACGCGATGCTGAGGCTCGTGATCGCCGAGTACACCCGCGAGGCGGGCGTGCGGCAGCTCGAGCGGGAGCTCGGGAAGATCCTCCGCAGGGTGGCGACGAAGGTCGCCTCCGGCGGTGAGGGCCTCGTCACGGTCGACCTCGAGGCCGTCCGCGAGGCACTCGGCCGCCAGCGGTTCTACCAGGAGGCTGCGGAGCGCACCGCCGTTCCGGGCGTGGCCACGGGTCTCGCGGTCACCGGCACCGGCGGCGACGTTCTCTTCGTCGAGGCGACGACGATGGACGGTGGCCGCGACCTCGTCCTCACGGGCCAACTCGGCGACGTGATGAAGGAGTCGGCGCGGATCGCGCTCTCGTACGTGCGTTCGCACGCACAGGAGCTCGGCGTCGATGAGCATGCCTTCGACGAGCGCTCGTTCCACGTGCACGTCCCTGCCGGAGCCATCCCGAAGGACGGACCGAGCGCGGGGATCACGATGGCGACCGCGCTCGCGTCGCTGCTCACGGGCCGCCCGGTGAAGCACACCGTCGGCATGACCGGCGAGGTGACGCTGCAGGGCAGAGTCCTTCCGATCGGCGGTCTGAAGCAGAAGGTGCTCGCAGCCCACGCTGCCGGGCTGACCGACGTCGTCATCCCGGAGCGCAACCGCGCCGACCTCGATGACGTGCCAGACGATGTCCGCTCCGAGATGACGTTTCACCCGGTGATGACGCTCGGCGAGGTGCTCGAGCTCGCGCTCGAGCCGGTGACACAGCTCCATGCGGTGTCGTAAGTGCCAGGCGATTCCCGAGGAGGTCGGCCGCGCCGCCGACCTCCTCGGGCGCCGCTGGGTGATCGGGATCGTCTACGCCGCGTCGCAGTCGGGCGCCGTCCGCTTCAACGAGTTCAAGCAGGTGCTTGACGGCATCCCGCCTCGGACGCTCGCGCAACGCCTGCTCGAACTCGAGGAGGCTGGAATCGTCGAGCGGCGCGTCATCGATGCTCGGCCGCCGCGGGTCGAGTACCGTCTCACCCGGGACGGTAACCGTCTGACAGCCGTCGTCGAGGCGATGCAGCGCTGGGCCTCGTAGGCTGCCTGCGGATGGACGCCAAACTTTTCGAGCACGAGCTGCGGCAGGCGTTCGACGACTTCCCGCGCTCGGAGTTGCCGCGGGAGCCCTTCTACGCGGAGCTGCTCGAGGCGGTCGGTGGTCTCGCGCAGCCGAACAACCTCGCCCTGCTCGCCGCAGCGACCTCCTGTCTCGGCGAGGGGGAGAGCTACGTCGAGATCGGTTCCTTCAAGGGAGCGAGCATGATCGCGGCCGCCTACGGCAAGGCGGCCGATGTCGTCGGGATCGACGACTTCTCGATGGGGGACGGCAGTCGAGAGCAGCTCGAGGAGAATCTGCGACGCTTCGGCTGCGAGGGGGCAACCATCCTCGAGGGCGACGCATTCGCCCTGCTGCGCGGCGGTTCGCTCGAGGGACGGCGCGTCGGCGTCTACTACTACGATGGGGCGCACGGCTACGAACACCAACTCGAAGGGCTCCGACTCGTGGAGCCCTTCCTGGCGGAGCGGGCGCTGCTGATCGTCGATGACACGGACTGGGAGCAGGTCGAGCGGGCCGTGGGCGACTATCTCGCGGGCCAGGCACAAGCCCGCGAGCTGCTGTGGCTCGACGGCAAGGACAAGGGGCAGCCGTGGTGGTGGGAGGGCATGCGCGTCCTGGCCTGGAGCGGCCGGGAACTCGCGTTCTAGCGGAAACCCGCTCCGGCACGCTGTCAGCGCGCGCCTCGGCTCCAGCCCTGTCCTTGGTGACGCGCCCCCGGGGGCCTACGCGACCTCGTCGGGATCCTCTTCCGCGGCGAGCGTCTTCGAGCCCTCCAGCACGTCGCGGAAGTGACGCTGCTGGATCGGGAGCGCCCAGGCGATCAGGTCGCGGAGCCCCTCGTGCCCCGCGCGCTCGTTCATCTTTTCGAGGACCGACCAATGGCCGACCTCGGCCGCCTCGGCCATCGTCAAGAACTCGAAGCCGTCAAGCGCGTCGGAGTCTTGGTCGAGGTATGTCGACATCATCTCTGCCGCCTTGCTCTTCACCTCCCGCGCCTCGTCGAGGATCGCCGTCTTCTTGCCCTCGAACGTGCTCGCGAGCTCGGTGCAGCGCTGCTCGGTTCGCGCGGCTTCTTCGGCCATCGTCTCCAGAGTCGCGACGAGGCTCTCGTCCTCGCCCTCCGTCAGACGCTTCACTTTGTCGGTCGCCGCCTGAGCGGCCATGGCGAGGCCGGTGACCTCGCCGAGCTTGCTCTCGAGATTCGTCAGCTCCGCCATCATTCAATCCTTTCGTCGGGACTCCGGAAGTACCGCGCCTGCGCGGCGCTCAAACTGTCAGCCGAACCGAGCGATGAGCCCCCGCCACGGATCAAAGGAGAAACGGGGCTTCGTCGGTCACGGCGTCGCCGCGCCGTCGGCTGTATCGGCGGCGCGTCGACCATCTTTTCCAGCGCGGAAGGTCAGCCGCCGGGCAAGTGGGGCCGGCCGGGCCGTCTGTACTTGGGATCCAGTCAAGCCGCCCGACGGCGCGTGCGGCGCGAGGCGGCTCGTTCCGGGATCAGCTCTCGACCCGGTTGCGAGGGATGAAGCCGTTGTCGCCGTGACAGCTGTGCCCGAGCGCGCTCTGCCCCGGAGCCTCAAGCCGCCTCGCCGATGCCAGTCCGCCGCTCGACGCTCCTACGCGGCGCTGCGGAGCGCCTCGAGCTCCCGCTCCATCGCAAGTCGCTCGAGCGCTTTCGACTCGATCTGGCGGACGCGCTCACGGGTGACGCCGAGCCGACGGCCGATCTCCTCGAGGGACTTTGGGTCAGCGTCGCCGTCGAGCCCGTAGCGGAGTTTGATCACCTCCCGTTCCCGATCCGGCAGCAGCTCGATCGCCCTGTGCAGAGCGTCCTCACTGAGGCTCACGGTCACCTGCTCCTCGACATTTCCGGCGTCCTGCGCGACGAGGTCGCCGAACGCCGAGTCACGGTCGTCGCCGATCGGCTTGTCGAGGCTCGCGACCGCCCGCGCCGCGGAGCGCACTTCCCTGACGTGTTTCAGCGAGAGCTTCGTCTTCTTTGCGATCTCCGAGTCGGTCGGCGGGCGCTCGAGCTGCGCGACGAGCTCGCGCTCGGCCCGCATGATCTTCTGCTCCCGCTCGACGATGTGAACCGGAATGCGGATCGTGCGCGACTTGTTGGCAACGCCACGCTGCACCGCCTGCCGGATCCACCAGGTTGCATACGTCGAAAACTTGTAGCCGCGGCGCCAGTCGAACTTCTCGACGGCGCGGATCAGCCCGATGATCCCTTCCTGGATCAGATCGAGCAGCGAGAGGCCGTGGCCCTGGTACTTCTTGGCGATCGAAACCACGAGGCGGAGATTCGAGTTGATCATCTTGTCTTTGGCCGCCTTGTCGCCGCGCTCGACTCGCTTCGCAAGCTCGACCTCCTCGCTCGCGGTCAGCAGCGGGTACCGCCCGGCTTCGTTCAGGAAGAGCTGCAGCGAGTCGGTCGTCATCGACGCGAGGTCGCCGTTGACGTAGGTGCTGCCCGCAACCTCGTGGTTGCCACAGTCGTCGGTCAACTCGATCTGCCGCTCCTCGAGCTGCTCGTAGAGGGCGGAAAGCTCCTCGTCCTCGAGCTCGAGCTCCTGGACGAGCTCGCTGAACTCCGACAGGCCGACGCAGCCGTGCTCCTCGCCACGCTCGATTAGTGCTCTCAGCTGTTCTGTTGTCATGGGTGGTCTATCCCCTCCGGGTCGACGTCATAATCGCCAGGACGCAGGCGGTACACTACGCTCGTGGCACCGGACTCGATCTGGGAGATCGTGTTTCTGATGGTGATCCTCAAGATCCCCATCGTCTACCTTTGCTGGGTCATCTGGTGGGCAGTCAAGGCGGAGCCCAGGCCGGAGGAGGGTGCCGCGATCCAGGTCGTCGTCGGCCAGAACCGCCCCCGGGGCGGGCCTCGCCGCCCCCGCCGGCCTCTGCGCCCCTCGCCGCGCGGTGGACCCTCGCGCAGGTACGCCCGCACCGGGCGCGCGGCCGCGTCGGCTCGCGGTAAGCTCGCGGAGTGACCGAGACGCAGCCCGTGGTCCGGGCCTCCGAGCCGGTGTCGGCGACCCCACGGCCGGCGGAGGTGGTCAGCGGATTCCTGGCTTCCTTCGCGATCTTCGCGGGCCTGATCGCGATCGCGTGGCATCCGCTGCGGCTGCTTCCGTTCTCGATGTTGCTCGCGCTGATTGCCGCGGCGATCGGAGGTCGCTACAAGCGCCTCGCGTTCTTCGCCGTGATGACGACCGCGGCCTGCTTCGTGGCCGGGATGACGGTCGCCATCCTGGTGAAGCACCCGCTCTGGTAACGACGCGAGGTGCGCCGCTGACCGGGGGGAGGGCGTCGTTGCTGCAACACCTGTGATGCAGGTTGACGGTCTCAACGCGGGCTACGCCGCGGTCCTGCTCGAGGAATACCTCGAGAACCCGGGCGCGGTTCCCTCGGAGTGGCGCGTGCTCTTCGAAGACGCCCCTGGGGAGGCGCTCGACACTTATCCCGGCCTGAGGCGGCTGCTCCAGACGCTCGCGGCCGACGGGCATGGAAACGGGCACGTCGAGGTTGCGGCTCCTTCCGCCCCAGCGGCCGTGGACGACGAGCTCGTCGGGGGGGTGGCCGCGGCGATGGCGCTCGTCAAGGCCTACCGCATGCACGGCCACCTGGCCGCGCACCTCGACCCGCTCGGTTCCGAGCCTCCCGGCGATCCCGCACTCGAGCCGGAGCGGCTCATCCCGAAGCTGACCCCCGAGCTGCAGGCCCGCATTCCTGCCTCGGTCCTGCGCCTCTACGTCGCGGGCGCCACGCTCGCAGACGCCCTGCCGCATCTGCAGGAGACCTATACGGGCACGATCGCCTACGAGATCGAGCACATCTCCGATCACGAGGAGCGTGTCTGGCTGCGCCAGGCGATTGAATCGGGCCGCTACCGGCAGCCGCTCTCGGCCGACGAGCGGGAGCGTCTGCTCACGCGCCTGACTGAGGTAGAGGGGATGGAGCACTACCTGCGCCGTGCCTTCCTCGGCCAGAAGCAGTTCTCAATCGAAGGGCTCGACGTGATGGTGCCGATGCTTGACGAGGCAATCGAGCTCGCCGCCGACGGCGGAGCGCACGAGGTCGTGATCGGCATGGCCCACCGCGGTCGGCTCAACGTGCTCGCGCACGTCGTCGGCCGACCCTACGAGGTCGTCCTGCGGGAGTTCGAAGGGGAACGGACGATCGAGGCCGTCGTGACGGGCGACGAGGGGGGAACCGGTGACGTCAAGTACCACCTCGGCGCGAAGGGGACTCGCTCGACGTCGGCCGGGGAGATCACCGTCAGCCTCGCGTCGAACCCGAGCCATCTCGAGGCCGTCGACCCGGTCGTCGAGGGCCGTGCCCGCGCCGAGCAGACAGACCGCTCAACCCCCGAGGGCCAGCACGACCCGTCCGTCGCGCTGCCCGTGCTCATCCACGGTGACGCGTCATTCGCCGGCCAGGGGGAGGTCGCCGAGACGCTCAATCTCCAGGGGCTCGCCGGGTACTCGACCGGCGGCACGCTTCACGTGATCGGGAACAATCAGATCGGGTTCACGACCGATCCCGCCGAGGGCCGCTCGACTCGCTATTCGAGCGACCTGGCCAAGGGTTTCGACATCCCGATCATCCACGTCAACGCCGACGATCCCGAGGCGGCGATCTCGTCGATCCGGTTCGCGCTCGCCTACCGGCGCAAGTTCGGCCACGACATCGTCGTCGACCTCGTGGGTTACCGTCGCCACGGCCACAACGAGCAGGATGAGGCCGCCTACACACAGCCGCTGATGGCGACGCTCGTTGCTGAGCAGCCGACCGTGCGAGAGCAGTTTGCGGCCAAGCTCGCCGCGGCGGGCGTCGTCCCCCTGGCGCGCTCGGACGAGCTCTACAAGCAGATGCAGACGGTCCTGAAACAGGCGCACGAGCAGCTGAAGCAGAGCTTCGGGGCGACCGTCGCGACGCCCGTCCGTGAGGGCCGGATTCCGGCTTCCACCGCCGAGGTCGTTCTCACCGCCGTCGGCGCCGACCCGCTCCGCGCGCTCAATGAGGAACTACTCGCTGTCCCCGAAGGCTTTACGCCGAATGCCAAGCTGATGAAGCAGCTCGAGCGCCGTCGCCAAGCACTCGATCGCGGCGGGATCGACTGGGGCCAGGCCGAAGGGCTCGCGTTTGCATCCCTGCTCGTCGACGGCATCCCGGTTCGCCTCACCGGCCAGGACACCGAGCGCGGCACGTTCTCGCACCGGCACATCGTCCTCCACGACGCCGCCGACGGCCGCAAGTACGTGCCGATTCAGCACCTCGACGATGCCGACGCATCCTTCGAGGTGCACAACTCGCCGCTCTCGGAGTACGCGGCGGTTGGCTTCGAGTACGGCTACTCCGTCGCCGCCGCAGAGGCGCTCGTTCTCTGGGAGGCCCAGTTCGGTGACTTCGTCAACGGCGCCCAGATCGTGGTCGACCAGTTCATCGTCGCCGGTCTCTCGAAGTGGGGCGAGACCTCGCGGCTGACGCTCCTGCTGCCCCACGGCTACGAGGGCAACGGCCCCGAGCACTCGAGCGCGCGCCTCGAGCGCTTTCTCCAGCTGGCCGCGCAGGAGAACATCCGGATCGCGAACCCATCAACGTCCGCGCAGTACTTCCACCTGCTGCGGCGGCAAGCGCTCGACGCCTCGGCGCGACCGCTGATCGTGATGACGCCGAAGGGTCTGCTGCGTCTGAAGGAGGCCTCCTCGAGGCTGGACGACCTCGCCTCGGGCGCCTTCGAGCCGCTGCTCGAAGAGCAGGGGGTCGACCGCGAGCGCGTCCGGAGGCTCGTCCTCTGTTCGGGCAAGGTGTACTACGACATAGCCGGGCACGAGCTGCGAGCCAAGGTCCAGGACGTCGGCGTCGTCCGGCTCGAGCAGCTCTATCCGTTCCCGGTCGGGCGGGCGCGGGAGGTGATCGCGTCATACCCGAACGTGGCCGAGCTCGTCTGGGCCCAGGAAGAGCCTCAGAACATGGGCGCTTGGCGGGCGATCAGGCACCGCCTCGAGGAGTCGAAGCCGGAGGGGACACAGCTCCGCTTCGCCGGCCGGCCCTGGCGCGCGAGCCCATCCGAGGGTTACCCAACCGCGCACTTGCGCGAGCAGGACAGGATCGTCCGTGCCGCGCTCGGCCGCTGAAGGCCCGCCGCGGGCGCCGGTTGCCTAGCGGCGCTTCGAGCGTGCTCGTGCGTACACCTTCAGGGCGTTCGAGGCGACACGCGGGCCGTGCTTGAGCGCGAGGTCGCGCACCTGCCTGCGCTGTCTCGCCGGCAGACGCTTGTAGATGTCGTACGCGGTGAGCGCGACCCCGAGTGGGCCGATACGGCGAAGGGGATTCAAGCGGGGCACGGCGGCATGGTAGCCGTCGCGGCGCTTCGCGCGACCGTGACGTTGCCCGCTGTCCTTGGCTCGACCGTTCTCGCGGTCCGTCTCGGGGCTCCTCCGTGGCCCCGAGCGAGCGCGTGGGCTCCGCGCCGACCGGCCGCGGTGACGGGATGGACCGTGGCGGCTGCTGGACGCCGCTCACCTCACTGGCTCCAATGCCGCCTATGCTTCCGAACGCCGATGCGGGCGACGTCACTCCAATGGGGTATCGGCAAAGGGGTCTTTCACCCGGAGACTGTGGCAAGCCGTCATGACTAGCTTCAAGGTCAAACTCGTTGTCTACTTCGTCCTGCTCTCGTTGTTGCCCGTGGCGGCGGCGTTCTGGGCTTTCTCCTCGCTCGCCGCGCGCAGCGAGACCCGCCGGGTGGACACGCGCCTGCAGGCAGGTCTGCGAGCCGCCTCGGCTGCATACCAGGAGCGGCTGAACACTGCGCAGGTGACGGCGGCCACTCTCGCACGGGATCCGTTGTTCCAGCAGAAGTTGCAGCGGCACGATCGCAGCGGCCTCGAGCACATGCTGCGAGGCCTGCCGAACGTCGTGGTGCTGACGCCGGATCGGCGTCGGATCGGCGTGCGGCCGCGTCTCGCAGCCGACCGCCAGGTCGAAGTCTTCACGACCCACGGTCTCGTGGGGACGGTGATCGCGTTCGTCCCCTTCGACACGCGCCTCGCCTCGCGCCTCCGGTTCCTCTCCGGCCTCGGCGAGAACGACGCGGTCGCGATCATCGATGGGACGCAGATCGGGGCGTCGTCGCCTCCGATCCACGGACGGTTGAACCTGCCCTCCGGAGCGACCCGCTCGGTCTCCATCGGAGGCCTGCACTACCGGGCGCTTGCGGCGGGGTCGCTCGACGCTGCAGGCGGCATCAGGCTTGCGGTACTGAGTCCTCAAGCGTTGATCGATGCTGTGAACAGCTCCACGCGCAGTCACCTGCTCATTTTCTTGATCGGCACGCTGCTGGCCGTTGCGCTCGTCGCGTACGTCGAAGGCCGCTCGATTGTGCGGACGGTTCGAAGCCTCGCCAGTGCAGCTCATGGCATCGCTCGGGGACGCCTGGACGAGCGTGTGCCCGTCCGGGGACGTGACGAATTCGCCCAGCTCGGCCACGCGTTCAACGACATGGCCGACCAGCTCCAGGCGCGGCACGACGAGCTCGAAGCAGAGCGCCGACGGGTGCGCGAGTCGCTCGCACAGACCGGACATGCGCTCGCGGCGACGCACGATCCCGCGGAGCTCCGCCGCGTCGTCCTCGCGACGACGCTCGATGCGACCAGCGCGACCTCTGCCGCCCTGGTCGACGAGCGTGGCGAGGTGACGCGAATCGGCGAAGCCGCGGAGGGCGCGGATCGGCTGCAGCTCCCCCTCGTCGCTGGTCGGACCAGCTTCGGGACGCTTGTTCTTTCAGGGCCGGGCTTCGACGAGGAGGAGCGCCTGACTGCGGTGTCGCTCGTCGGGCAGGCGGTGATCGCACTCGAGAACGCGCGCCTGCACGTGACCGTGGAGCACCAGGCGGCCGTCGACGGCCTGACCGGCCTCGCAAACCGCCGGCACTGCGAGGAGATGCTTGCAAGCGAGTTCGCACGCGTCGAACGCTACGGCTCTCCGTTCGCCCTGGTCTTTGCCGATCTGGACGGTTTCAAGGCCGTCAACGACCTCCACGGCCACCACGCGGGGGACCTCGTACTGCGCGAGTTCTCGGCGGTCCTGCAGGAAAGCGTCCGTGAGGCGGACGTCGCCGGCCGCTGGGGCGGGGAGGAGTTCATCATGCTGCTGCCCGGCACCGATGCCGTGGGCGCTGCACAGCTCGCTGAGCGCGTCCGGGAGTCGATCGAGCGACGCGTGATCCTGACCGCCGACGGCGTCCCGGTCACGCTCACGTGCAGCTTCGGCGTCGCAACCTATCCCGAGGCTGCGAGCGCAGCCGAGCTGCTCTCGGCGGCCGACGATGCGCTCTACCGGGCGAAGCGAGGTGGCAAGAACCGCGTCGAGGCAGCCGGGTCGTCCGTGCAGCGTCCGTAGGTTTCGTTAGCCTGGGTCGCAGGAACCTCTTCGAAAACCGGGTACAATTGCTGATTTCCGCCCCCGAAGCACGGAGGGAAGCTGATGCCGGTAGAGACTCCGAGCCTGTTCGCGCAAGTCATCCAGGACCATCTCGAGCTCAAGCAGCGCAATCAGCGGCTCGAACACCAGATGCCGATCGACCACTACAAGGTCGACGATCCCTTCAACAACCATCCACTTTTCAAGACCGAGGCGCAGGCTCGGATCGAGGAGACGATGGACGGCGTCGACTCCCCGCTCGTCGCCACCGCCGTTGAAGCCCTGCCCTGGCCCGGTGAGGACACCGCCGAGCATGCCGGAGGCGAGTCCGACGACAGCGGGCTCTGGAGCCGCTCGCGGGACTTCGACTGGGGCGACTAGCTACCGAACAGTGCCAGCGTGGGCGCGGCTTTACCGTTGAAAGATCCGTAGCCCCGTCGGCGCGCAGGCGTCGCTTGCGCCACCGCGCCAGATGTGCGCCTCTCGGTTCACCCGAGGCTAGTGTTCCGTTTCAATAGTCTCTTGATATAAGGACTCGTCGTACGGTTCGGGGGTGCCGCGTACCGCCGCTGCGATCGCGCTCTCGCCAGTGCAGGAAGCGGAACTGCGCCGGCGGCTGCGGACGCCGTCGTGCCCAGAAGGACGCGTTGGGGCGCGGATTGTCCTGCGCGCGGCAGAGGCGGCCAGTAACGCGGAGATCGTAGGCGAGTTGGACGTGTCGCTGCCGACGGTCAGCCTTTGGCGGGCGCAGTTCGCGCGCGAGGGTCTGTCCGGCCTCGCCGACCGGCAGCGCTCGGGCAGGCCGCGCGCGATCGACCGAGGAGACGGTGCAGCGGCTGCTCGCAAAGACGCTCGAGCCGCCCCCCGCCGGCGAGTCGCATTGGACCGTCCGCCGCTTGGCGCGGGAGACGGGGCTGTCGAGCTCGACCGTGCACCGGATCTGGCGCACGCACCGGCTGAAGCCGCACCGCACGCGCAGCTTCAAGTACAGCCGCGACCCGCAGTTGGTCGCGAAGGTGGTCGAGATCGTCGGCCTCTACCTCGA
>JBHEMK010000142.1:0-6011 GCA_046262635.1 Gaiellaceae bacterium | reverse complement strand
GGCCACATCTTCTGGGCGATCGTGGAGAAGGTGCGCGGCAAGCCGGTCCCCTTCAGCGTGATGGGGCGCGCCGGGGTGGTGGGCTTCATGCTCGTGATCCTCCTCTTCCTCATCGGACTGAACAACGACATCGACCGCTTGTCGGGCGAGGGTTTTCAGGTGAGATAGCCGGAGGGCTCGCGCCCCCCGGCTATCCTCCGTCTGTGCCCTCCAGGCGACAGATCGACGTCGGCGGCGTGAAGATCGGCGGCGGTGCGCCCGTCACCGTGCAGTCGATGACCAAGACGGAGACGGCCGACTTCGAGGCCACGATGCGCCAGGTGCGGGCGATCGCCGACGCGGGCGGCGACATCGTGCGCTGCGCGGTGCCCCGCGACGAGGACGTGGCCGCGCTCAAGCGGATCGTCGTCGAGTCGCCGATCCCGGTGATCGCCGACATCCACTTCAACCACACGCTGGCGCTGAAGGCGATCGATGCGGGTGCCCACTGCATCCGCCTGAACCCCGGCAACATCGGCGGTCCCGACAAGGTGGCCGAGGTGGCGAGCAGGGCCAAGGCCGCCGGCACGCCGCTGCGAATCGGCGTGAACTCGGGTTCGCTGCCCAAGCACCTGCACGAACTCGAGCGCGAGAGCCCGGTCGAGGCGCTCGTGACCGCGGCCGTCGAGTTCGTGGACCTGATGGAGCGGCTCGACTTCGAGGACTTCAAGGTGTCGATCAAGTCGACGAGCGTCCCCAACACGATCGCCTCCAACCGGCTCCTCTCCGAGAAGATCGACTATCCGCTCCACCTCGGCATCACCGAGGCGGGGACGAAGTGGACGGGCTCGCTGAAGTCGGCGGTCGGTCTCGGCACGCTGCTGGCGGACGGCGTGGGGGACACGATCCGGATCTCGCTCTCCACCTTCCACGCCGAGGAGGAGGTCAAGGTGGCCTGGGAGATCCTCAAGGCGCTCAAGCTGCGCGAGCGGGGCCCCGTGCTGATCGCGTGTCCCACGTGTGGCCGCCTCCAGTTCGACATGGACACCGTCGTGACCGAGATCGAGAGGCGGCTCGAGGCCTACGACGACCCGATCGAGGTGGCGGTGCTCGGCTGCGTCGTCAACGGCTTCGGCGAGGCCGCGCACGCGGATTTCGGCATTTCGGGAGCAAAGAACCAGGGCGTGATCTTCTCGAAGGGAGAGGCGCTGCGAAAGGTTCCCCAGGACGACCTCGTCGATGTCTTGTTCGAGGAGATCGACAAGTACTACGCGGCCGGCAAGCGGGTCGTGCGGGACGAGCGCGAGGCGGCGGAGGGCGCCGAGTTCGTGCGGAAGATCGAGGAGGAGAACGCCGGCGAGCTGACCCCGGAGCGGATCGCGGCGATGGAGGCCAAGGCGGCCGGGGAGGAGTCGCTCCAGAACGGCACGGCCCTTCCGATGGCGCCAAAGCAGAATGGCGGGCCCCGTCCGACCAAGCTCGACGAGGAAGCCTCGCCCACGGCGGGCCGGCGCTTCAAACGGGCCTGAGCGCGACTAGCGGCCTTCCGGCGCGCGGTGCGAGAGGGTCTACGCTCTTTTGACGATGGCTACCGACGTGCGAATGCCGCCCGCCCATTTCGACCCTGCGTCATTCGAGACCTTCCGCTTCGTCTCGCATCGTCTCGACGCGACCGGCCGCGTCGAGCTCGTCTACGCGCTTGAGGACAAGCTCGAATTCGTTGAGTCGATACAGCTGCCCGTACGAAGTGGTGTGACGGACGGGAACATTCGGCGCGCGTCCGGCCTACTGGCTCTGCTGCACTGGGTCGCGGGGGTCAGCTACTTCAAGACGGCCGTCCCGCGCTCGGTCCGGTTTGAGTGCGGCAGGCCCTCGTCAGCCACGGCCCGCTTGCTGGAAACCCTGTACTCCGAGGGGCTGGGCGAGTTCGCGTATCGCAATCAGCTCCCCCTGCCGCATCCATCGTTTGCGACCGAGTCGGTCGCAACCCGGAGACCGCGGGCGGGCCTTCCGGAGTCGCGCGGCATTCAGAAGGTGCTCGTGCCAGTCGGGGGCGGAAAGGATTCGGCGGTCGCAATCGAAATTGTCCGGCACGCCGAGCTTGAGTTCGAGCTGTTTTCGGTCGGTAACGCCGTCCCGATCGAGCGGACCGCCTCTGTGGCGGCGGCACCGCGTCTGATCGCCACACGTCATCTGGATTCTAGGCTCGGTGCACTCAACGGGATCGGCGCGCTGAATGGGCACATCCCGGTCACCGCGATCGTGTCCTGCATCGCGCTACTTACTGCGGCGCTCAATGGGTTCGACGCGGTTGCGATGGCCAACGAACGCTCGGCTTCGCGCGGAAACCTCGAGTGGGACGGAGTCATGGTCAACCATCAGTTCAGCAAGAGCCTGCGGGTCGAGCGCATGCTCAGCACGGTCGTCGCCCAGACCGCGCCCGACTTGCAGATCTTCTCGGTGCTCCGGCCCGCCTCGGAGCTGAGCATCGCTCGCGCCTTTGCACGAATGACGGGCTACCACCACGCGTTCACAAGCTGCAACACGGTCTTCAGGCTCGACCCCGCGCTTCGCGGGAAGTCGTGGTGTTGCGACTGCCCTAAGTGCCGGTTCGTCTTCTTAGCGCTGGCGCCGTTCATGGACCCGACGTATCTACGTGGGGTCTTCGGCACCGACCTGCTCGATGACGAGCGCCAGTTCGACGGGTTCGCACTCCTAACCGCGACAGGTGGTCACAAGCCATTCGAATGTGTGGGAGAGGAGGAGGAGAGCCTCGCTGCGATGCGACTCCTCGCCGCGGACCCGCGCTGGCGGGACCACGCGGTGGTCCACCGGTTCGCGGCAGAGTCCCTGCCAGCCCAGGCACTCGAAGGTGGGCCAGAAGCACTCGCTCTGAGTGACGACCACGACGTTCCTTCCGTGCTACTCCCAGCCGTCCGTGAGATTCTCGGAGCTTGACGGCGCCCAGGTCGGCGTCTGGGGAGCCGGCCGGGAGATCCGCTCCTTCGCGACTCAGCTTGCGCAGCGGCTGCCATCGGCGCGGCTCGCGATCGTCGCATCCGACGATGCACTCGACGACCGAGCTCGGGCGGCGCTAAAGGCGCCCGCCGCCGAATTCGTCTCGGGCTCCGGCGTTCTCCCTGCGCTTGCGGGGTGTGACGTCGTCGTACGCTCGCCAGGCGTCTCGATCTACCGCGCAGAGATGGAGGAGCTTCGCCGCCAAGCGCGGCCCGTGACGACCGCCACGGCGCTGTGGCTCGAGGAGCGCGGCCCCGCGCGGGTCGTCGGCGTGACGGGCACGAAGGGCAAGAGCACGACAGCCGCCGTCATTGCCCATCTCGCCGGCGCGGCGGGCTGGAGCGTGTCGCTCGCGGGCAACATCGGGCTGCCGGCGCTCGACCTGCTCGACGTGCCGGACGCGGACGTGACCGTGATCGAGCTGTCGAGCTACCAGATCGCAGACCTCGCGGTCGGCCCGGAGACGGCGGTGTTCACGAACCTCTACCACGAGCACGTTGATTGGCACGGTTCGCATGAGGTCTACTGCACCGACAAGCTGCGGATGCTCGAGTTGCCAGGCGTGGCGACGGCCGTGGTCAACGCACGCGATCCGGTGCTCACGGACGCGGCCGACGGCAACTCGCGCGTCCTCTTCTACGGCGTGTCATCCGGCTGGGACGCGTCGGGGGACGGGGTCTCGCGCCGCGGTGAACTGGTCATCCCGAGGTCGCGCCTCCCGCTCCTCGGCGAGCACAACGCGCTCAACGTGTGCGCGGCCGCTGCGGCGCTCGAGGTGCTGGGGGTCGATCCGGTCCCGCGGCCGGATGTCCTAGCGGGATTCCGTCCGCTGCCTCACCGGCTCGAGCAGGTCGCCGAGCGTGACGGGGTGCTGTGGGTGGACGACAGCATCTCGACGACGCCCGAGTCGACGGCCGCGGCGCTCGAGAGCCTCGGCGGCCGCGATGTCGTCCTGATCGGCGGCGGTCACGACCGCGGCCAAGACTACGCGGAGCTTGGTCGCACCCTCTCGACGCGTGGGGCTGCGGTGATCGGTCTCCCGGTAACCGGCGCGCGCTTGGTGGCCGCCGCACGCGCCGCGGGAGTCGCGCACGCTCGGGCGGTCGAGGCGGTCGACATGGAGGCGGCCGTCGCCACTGCTCGCGACCTCGCGCGACCCGGCGTCGCTGTACTTCTGTCACCGGGCGCTCCAAGCTACGGCGTGTACCGCGACTTCGTCGCGCGAGGACAGCATTTCCGGCGGCTCATCGGGGCGTGACCTCGCCGGCGGACGGGGATGGCCCAACTAGACTCGCGCCATGACTCGCCAGAGCGGCTACCTGCTGCCCACAGAGAAGGAGGCGCCCGCCGACGCGGAGGCGCTGTCGCACAAGCTGATGGTCAGGGCCGGCCTCGTCCGCCAGCTTGGCGCCGGCATGTGGACCTATCTGCCGGCTGGCTGGCGGGTGCACCGCAACGCGGCGCAGATAGTGCGCGAGGAGATGGACGCGATCGGCGGCCAGGAGATGCTGATGCCGGTCCTACAGCCCGCGGAGCTGTGGCAGCGCACGGGCCGCTACGAGATCGACGAGCTGTTCAAGCTGAAGGATCGGCGCAACGCGGACCTCGTGCTGGCGATGACCCACGAGGAGGCGCTGACCTTTCACATCGCTCGGGAGGTGCGCTCCTACCGCGACCTGCCGATGATCCTGTACCACCTCCAGGTGAAGGAGCGCGACGAGCCGCGCCCGCGCGCCGGGCTGCTGCGCACCCGCGAGTTCATCATGAAGGACGCCTACTCGTTCGACCGCGACCTCGAGGGGCTCGCGCGCTCCTACGAGAAGCACATCGTGGCCTACGACCGGATCTTCGACCGAGCAGGGCTCGAGTGGTACCGGGTGGAGGCGGACGTCGGGATGATGGGCGGAGTGGGGGCGCACGAGTACATGGCCCCGTGCGCCGCGGGCGAGAACGAGGTGGCCCTCTCGGACGCCGGCTACGCGGCCAACGTGGAGATCGCGAGCGCCACACCGAAGCCCGTGGAAGGGGAGCCAGAGGCCCTTGACGAGCCGGAGCGCGTGGACACGCCCGGCGCCACGACCATCGAGAGCGTGGCGGGGGTCCTAGGGGTCCCGGCCGGCGCGCTGGTCAAGGCCCTGCCCGTCGTGCGCGAGGACGGCACGCCGCTGCTCGTGGTGGTGCGCGGGGATCATCGTCTGAACGAGATCAAGCTCCAGAACGCGCTGGGCGGGGCGGCCCGCCCGGCGACGGAGGAGGAGATCGGGGAGCTCTTCTCCGCGCCGCCGGGCTACATCGGGCCGGTCGGCGCCCGCGTGCCGGTGCTCGCGGACGAGGCCCTGCGAGACCTGCGCGGCCTGGTGGCCGGCGCCAACGAGGAGGGCACGCACCTGCGGGGAGTGGAGCCGGGACGCGACTTCGATCCCCAGTGGGGTGATCTGCGGACGGTCGAGCCGGGCGACACCTGTCCCGGGGGCGCGGCTATCAGGATCGAGCCCGCCATCGAGATCGGCAACATCTTCAAGCTCGGCACGCGCTACTCGGAGCCCCTCGACGCCACGTTCCTGGACGAGGAGGGCAAGTCGCATCCCATCGTCATGGGCTCCTATGGGATCGGGCCCGCGCGGATGGCCGCCGCCGCGGTCGAGCAGTTCTCCGATGAGCGCGGGATCTCCTGGCCCCGCTCGCTCACGCCGTTCGACGTGCATCTCGTGACGCTCGGACGTGAGGGTGTGGAGGCCCGGACGGTCTCCGACGGGCTCTATGAGGAGCTGAGGTCGCTTGGGCTCGACGTGCTCTACGACGATCGCGACGCCGGCGCGGGGGAGAAGTTCGCCGACGCCGAGCTGCTCGGATGCCCACTACGGCTCACAGTCGGCAGGCGCGGACTGGAGCAGGGCGAGATCGAGGCTCAGATCAGGCGCGGGCAGGAGAAGCGGGCGCTCTCGCTCGAGGGGGCGGCCGCGGCCGCCTTGGAGCTGTGGCGCGAGCTTCCCTGAGCAAGAAGCGCCTCCTGG
>JBHEMK010000141.1:0-58840 GCA_046262635.1 Gaiellaceae bacterium | reverse complement strand
GCTCTGCCTCGTCTTCGCCTACCCGGTCGTGCGGGTCGTCGACTTCTCGACCCGGCTGATTCGCGGTGCGAGCGGGCCCTACGTCGGCTCGCTCAACTACCAGCTCGTCTGGGAGGACTCGACCTTCCACGACGCGCTGCGGCACAGCGCGCTGCTCTTGCTCGCCGTGCCGGTCCTGCTCGTGCTCTCGATCTTCTTCGCCGTGCTGCTCTACGAGCGCGCCGGTGGCTGGCGGATCTACCGCAGCGTGCTCTTCCTGCCGTACATCCTCGCCGTACCGATCGTGGGCATCGTCGCCAGCTACATCTTCGAGCTCAACGGCGCGCTGAACAGCATCCTCCGCGCAGTCCACCTGAACGCACTCGCCCTCGACTGGCTCGGCAGCGAGCGGCTCTCCCTCTTGACCGTCGGGCTCGTGATCGTCTGGCGCGAGCTCGGCTTCGGGATCGTTCTCTTCCTCGCGCGGCTGCTCTCGATGAGCGAGGACGCGCTCGAGGCCGCCCGCATTGACGGCGCGAACTGGTGGCAGCGGCTGCGCTACGTGATCCTGCCCGAGCTGCGCGGCACGATCGAGTTCTACGTCGTCGTCGCGTCGATCACCATGATCGCCTGGGTCTTCGCCTACGTGTACACGATCACCTCCGGCGGCCCGGGGACCTCGTCGACGGTGCTCGAGCTCTACATCTACAACCAGGGCCTGCGCAACTCCCTACCGGGAATGGCTTCCGCGGTCGCTGTTGTGTTGCTCGCGGTCACGATCGTCTCGATCACGCTCCTGCTCGTCGTTCGGGCGCGCGCCCGTAGCGAGGAACTCGCGTGAGCACGGTGCCCCAAACCCTCAGGGCCCGCCGCCGCGGTCGTCGTCTCCGTGGCACCGCAGTACGCCAGACCGTCCTGCTCCTCGCCGCGCTCCTTTCCCTCTATCCCGCGTGGTTCATGGTCTCGACCGCCTTCAAGACGCAGCGCCAGTACCTGCAGAATCCGTACGCGGTGCCGTGGCCGCTGTCGCTCGGAAACTTCTCGGGCGCCGTCCACGGGTCGTCGTTCCTGCTCTGGTTCAAGAACAGCGCGATCCTCACACTCGGCTCCGTCAGCGTCTGCACCGTCTGCGCCGCCCTCGCCGCCTACGCGATCGCACGCATGCAGTTTCGCGGCCGCAACCTGCTGTTCGCGCTCAGCACCGCGCTGATGGTCGTGCCTCCCGTCGTGATGCTCCTGCCGCTCTTCATCCTGTTCACGAATCTCAACCTCGTCAGCACCTACCAGGGCGTGATCCTGATCTACGCGGGGCTGACGCTGCCGTTCTCGATCTACATGCTGAGCAACTTCTTCCGCTCGATTCCACACGAGCTGATCGAGTCCGCCGTCACCGACGGCGCGCACAACTTTGCGGTGCTCTGGCGGATCCTGCTTCCGCTCTCGGCACCGGCTCTCGTGACGCTGGTCGTCGTCAATGGGCTCTGGGTCTGGAACGAGCTGCTGATCGCGCTCGTCTTCCTCCCGAGCGACAACCTCAAGACGCTGATGGTGGGGGTGACGGTGTTCCAGAACAAGTACAACCTCAACGTGCCCGTGACGATGGCCGGGATGCTGCTCGCGTCGCTGCCGATGCTGCTCGTCTACCTCTTCGGCCAGCGGTTCTTCATTCGCGGCCTGACGGCAGGGGCGGTGAAGGGATGAGGACCTTCGAAGACAAGACGGTGATCGTGACCGGGGCCGGACGCGGGATCGGTCGAGCGATCGCCCGCCGCTTCGCGTCCGAGGGAGCCGATGTGCTGTGCCTCGGCCGAACGATCGAGCCGCTGAAGGAGACTGCGGCGCTCTGCGCCGCAGTCGGCGGGTCCGCCTGGACGCTCGGCGCGGACGTTTCGCGGACCGAGGACGTGCAGCGGGCCGTCGAGGCGGCGGTTGACCGTTGGGGCAGGATCGACGTGCTCGTGAACAACGCCGGAATCGACGATGAGACCCCGTTTCTCGACATGCTCGACGAGCGTTGGGACGCAGTGATTGCCACCAACCTCACCGGCGTCTTCCGGATGTCGCAGCGCGTCGCGCGGGTGATGCGCGACGCCGGTGGCGGCGTGATCCTGCACAACATCTCGATCGACGCCAGCGGCGGGGACGGCACCTTCGCGAGCTACAACGCATCAAAGGCGGCGCTGCTCGGCCTCAATCGGACCATGGCCCTCGAGTTGGCCAAGCACGGCATCCGCGTCAACGGCGTGTCGCCCGGCTTCACGCACACCGCTCTGACGGAGAAGTCCGTGGGCCCGAAGTTGATGGCCTATCTGAACGGCTCGTTCGCGCGTGTGCCGATGCGGCGGCTCGTGCGGCCGGAGGAAGTCGCCGCGGCGTTCGCGTTTCTCGCCTCGGACGACGCGTCCGCAATAACCGGTCACAACCTGACGGTCGACTGCGGCCTGACCGCGAACTGGTTCATCCTGGAGACCCTGCCTGATGACGAGTAGCGCGACATCGATCGCCGGGTGGAGCGCGATCGTACTGGCGGGCGACGAGCTCGAGGCGACCGTGCTCCCCGACAAGGGCGCCGAGATCCACTCGCTCTTCCACCGCCCGAGCGGGACGGAGCTGCTCTTCCACGCGCCGTGGGGACTCCAGCCGCCCGGCGCGCCGCCCCGCGAGGGCGCCGGCGGGCACCCGTTCCTCGAGCACTACGCTGGCGGCTGGCAGGAGCTCTTCCCGAGTGCCAACGACTCCACGGAGTACCGCGGCGAGGCGATCCCGTTCCACGGGGAGGTCGCGAGCCTCCCCTGGGAGTGCCGGCCTGACGGCGACGCACTCCGCTGTAGCGTGCGCTGCGTGCGGACGCCGTTCCGGCTCGAGCGGGTCATGCGGCTCGAGGACGGTACGCTCGTCCTCGACGAAAGGGTGTCGAACGAGGGGGCGCGGCCGGCTCAGTTCGTCTGGGGACACCATCTCGTGCTGGGGCCGCCGTTCATCGAGCGCGGCTGCGTACTCGAGATCCCGGCGAGGACGCTCGAGACGGTGCCCGAGCTGTGGGAGGAAACCGCGCGCCTGGAACCGGGACAGCGGGAGCCGTGGCCGGCGGCGCGCCTGCGCGCCGGCGGAACCGTCGACCTGACCGAAGTTCCGGGTCCCGAGGCGGCGAGCCACGACGATGTCTACGTGACCGACCTCGACGACGGCTGGGCCTCGGTCACGAACCCTCGGCTTGGGCTGCGCTTGCGGGTCGACTTCGACGCGACCGTCTTCCGCTGGGTGATCGCATGGCAGCCGTACGGGGGTGCGCACGCGATGCCGCTCAGCGGGGCCTACGCACTCGGGGTCGAGCCGTGGGTCTCGCGGCTGCCGCTCGGGGAGGCAGCCGCGCAGGGAGAGGCAATCGAGCTTGCGCCAGGCGCGTCCTTCGAGACATCGCTGCGCGTGGGCGTGGAGACGGTGGACCGATGGCTTCGGTGACCTTCAGCGCGGCGGGAAAAGTCTTTCCGGACGGCACGCGCGCGCTCAGCTCGTTCGACCTGGAGGTCCAGGACGGTGAGTTCATGGTCTTCGTCGGCCCGTCAGGATGCGGGAAGACGACCGCCCTGCGCATGGTCGCGGGCCTCGAGGAGCTGTCAGAGGGTGCGATCCGCATCGGCGATCGCGTAGTCAACGACCTCGAGCCGCAGGAGCGCGACATCGCCATGGTGTTCCAGAACTACGCCCTCTACCCGCACATGTCGGTCCGCGACAACATCGCGTTCGGCCTCAAGATGCGCAAAGTGGCGCGCGCCGAGCGTGAGCGCCGCGTGGAGGAGATCGGCCGCGTGCTCGGGCTCGGCGACCTGCTCGACCGCAAGCCGCGCCAGCTCTCAGGCGGGCAGCGCCAGCGCGTCGCCATGGGCCGTGCGATTGTGCGCAACCCGTCCGTCTTCCTGATGGACGAGCCGCTCTCCAACCTCGACGCGCGGCTGCGTGTCCAGATGCGGGCCGAGATCTCGCGCATCCAGCACGAGGTCAGCGCAACCACGATCTACGTCACACACGACCAGATCGAGGCGATGACGATGGGCGAACGTGTCGCCGTCCTTCGCAAGGGTCAGCTCCAGCAGGTCGACGATCCTCAGGAGCTGTTCGACAGGCCGGCGAACCTCTTCGTCGCGAGCTTCATCGGCAGCCCGGAGATGAACCTCCTCGAGGGGACAATCGAGCGTGAGGGCGACGCGCTCGCAGTGCGCCTCGGACCGGACGTGCTTCCGGTCCCCGGTGCAGTGACGGGTCTCGCAGCCTATCTCGACCGCGCCGTCGCGGTCGGGATCCGGCCCGAGTACGCAGCCGCGGCCCACGGCGACGGGCCGCGCCTCCACGGACGACTCCGCCTGGCGGAGCCACTCGGCGCCGAGAGCCTCGTGCACGCCGAGCTCGACGTCCCGCCGGTGCTCTCGCAGGAGGTGCTGGAGGTCGCTCAGGACGCCGACACAGCCGCCGTTGAGGAGCTGCACGTCGCAGCGCAGGAGAAGCGGGCGTCGTTCCTGGCGCGCTTCGACGGCATCGTGCGCCGGGGGGTCGAGGAGCCGATCGAGATCGGCGTCGACGTCTCGCGGCTCTACTTCTTCGACCTCGAAACCGGAGTGGCGATCCGCTAGCGACCGACGCGCCTGGCTCAGATCACGGCGAGGAGGCCGCCGTCGACGTACAGCACCTGGCCGTTGATGAAGTTTGAGGCCGGCGCTGCCAGAAAGACGGCGGCTCCCTCGAGGTCGGCGGGCTCGCCCCACCGGCCGGCCGGGGTTCGCGCGGTGAGCCAGGTGTCGAAGGTCTCCGAGCGAGCAAGCGACGTATTCAGCTCGGTCTTGATGTAGCCGGGGCCGATCCCGTTCGCCTGGATGCCATGGGGCGCCCACTCGGCGCACATGCTCTGGGTCAGCATCTTCAGGGCGGCTTTCGTCGTCGCGTACGCGCCCGCGTCCGGCCGCGCGACCTCGCTCAGAACCGAGCAGATGTTGATGATCTTGCCCTCGCCGCGCTCGATCATGGCCGGTATGACCGCCCTTGCGAGGAGCATGGCGCTCGTCACGTTCACCTCGAACATGTCGCGCCAGGTGGTGAGGTCGAACTCGGTCAGCGGAGCTCGATCGATGAAGCCCGCGTTGTTGACAATCACATGGATGCCCTCCAACTCGGCCTGGGCGGCCGCGACGCCCGCAGTGATCGCCCGCCCGTCGGCGAGGTCGAAGGCCCGGCTGCCGGCGTCGATCCCCTCACCCCGCAACGATGCGGCCACGGACTCTGCCCGGCCGGCGTCGCGTCCGTGGACGATCACGTGCGCACCGGCGCGGCCGAGGGCGCGCGCGAGCACGAGGCCGAGCCCGCGGGTCGAGCCCGTCACGAGCGCCGTCCGTCCGGTCAGGTCGAAGAGTTCCGTGAGGGCCCACGCCATCTCCAGCTCTCACCCTACGGCCGAAGTCGGCGTGCCGCGTCCTCGAAACGCTCGAGCGCAGCGACGTCGAGCTCGATGCCGAGGCCCGCCCGCTGGGGCAGCGCGAGCTTGCCGTTGACCAGCTCGAGCTCGTCCGTGACGAGGTCGCGGCGCAAAGCGGACTCGGCCACCTGTTGCGGCAGGTACTCGAAGAAGGGCATGTGCTCGGTCACGGCGGCGAGGTGCGCGGTAGCGGCGACCGTGACGCCCGTCTTCCAGCCGTGCGGCACGACGAGCCGCTGCCGCTCGGCCGCGAGCTCGCAGACCCGCCGCGCCTCGGTGAGCCCGCCGACACGGCCGACGTCCGGCTGCACGACGTGCACGCCGCCACGGTCCATCAGGTCGAGGAACTCGAACCGGGTCGCGAGCCACTCGCCCGCCGCGACGCGGACCGGCGAGCGCCGCGACAGCTCCGCGTAGCCGTCGAGGTCGTCCGCCCACAGCGGCGTCTCGACGAAGAAGACGTCGTACTCCGCCCAACTCTCGACGATCTCGAGTGCGTGGGCGGGCGAGTCCCACGAGTAGGCGACGTCGACCATGATCGCGAAGTCGGGCCCGACCGCCTTCCGCGTGGCCGCGATCGTCTCGACCATGCGCGTGTCCGGCTCGTTGAGCCCCGTGCTCGCGTACGGCCCCGTCCAGAGAAGCTCGAGCTTCGCGGCCCGGAAGCCGAGGTTCTTGGCCCACCTCGCCTGGTCCACGAGCGCCTGCTGGAAGCTGTCCAGGTCGCGCGCGTGCGGGAGCAGCGAGGCGTACGGCGTGAGTGATTCGTGGGCGGCCTCCCCGAGCAGCTGCCAGGTCGGCTTGCCCGCCGCCTTGCCGCAGATGTCCCAGAGCGCCATGTCCAGTGCACCGAGCGCATGGACGGCCGCGCCGCGCCGGCCGGTCATTGCCGTCCCGACGTAGAGCCGGTTCCAGGCCGCCACCGGATCGAGCGGATCGAGACCGATCGACGTCTCCGCAAGCCCGACGTCCATCGTGTGCATTCCCGGTGCTTCTATGCATGCGCGGGCGACCCACGCGTTCAGGTCGGTCTCGCCGAGACCGACGATGCCCTCGTCGGTCTCGACCTCGACGACGATCGTGTCTTGCGCCGAGCTCGTCGCATCGCGCTCGAACCCGGGATCGAGCAGGACGTGGCAGGTCACGCCGGTGATCTTCACGCGTACGTCCGGATGCTGTCCCGGTACAGGGAGTCGAGCGAATCGAGGATCGTACGTGGCGGCACGACCCCACCGAGTCCCCGGTTCAGCAGCCGGCCGCCTTCGACCTGGAATGCCGGCCACCAGCGCTCGCGCGGGCGCACCCAGGCCCGCTCGATCGTCGCCGATGTCCCGGAGAAGAAGCCGCCGGCGGCACGGTCCAGCCGGGGATCGTTCCAAGCCGTGCGGCTGCCGGGCTGACCGCCGGCGGGACCGACCAGCGTGCGCTGCGCCCCGGCGCCGCTCGCGAACGCCGCGAAGGCGGCGGCCTCTGCCGGCTCGGCGCTGGTCGACGAGACGGCCAGTCCGGCGCCGCCGAGAATCGAGCCGACCGGTCCCGAGCCGGCCGAGGGGACGTCGAGGAACCGGCATGGCTGCTGCACCCGGTCGGCACGCGCGTACGTGACGAAGCCGAACGCGAGCGGGACGTAGACGAGTTCTTCGCCGGCGGTCAGGCGGCTGAGGACGTCGGGGGGCTGCCACTCGAGCGCGTCCGGCGGGCCCAGCCGGTAGAGCTCCGCCAGCAGCTCGACCGCCGGGAGCCCGACGTCCCTTTCGACAAGGCTGGCAGGATCCTCAGCGGCCGGCGAGCCGGCGTTCGCGCAGACCGTCAGGAATGCGCACATTGCCTGAGTGGGAGAGAGCGGCACGGCGACTCGGCCGGGGCGCAGGCGCGCCAGCTCGCGAACCTCCTCCCAGGTCGCGGGCGCCGGGGCGCCTTCGAGCAGCTCGTCGCGGACGGCCGCGACCTGGCAGGCCGCGTCGGTCGCGAGCCCCCACTGGTGGCCGTGGTAGGAGTAGGAGTCGTGACTCGGGCCGATGGCGTCGGCGCCGAGGGCCGTCAGCCGGTCTTGGGGGAGGAGGTCCTCGAGCGGCGCGAGCGTCCCCGTCGCCTCGGCCGTCCCACAGAAGGGGTGGTCGATCACGAGCAGGTCGTAGCGGTCGGCGACCTCCTCCAGCGGCTCGTCGCCAAAGGCCATCAGCGAGCGGTGCTCCCAGCTGAGCTCGACCTCGGGCCGGAGCCGCCCCCAGGCCTCGCTGCACACCCGAAGCGGCGCCCTGCAGCGCTCGTGGTCCCAGCCAAGTCCATGCAGGCTGATCCGCTCGGTCATCGGTACGGGGCGGTCACTTGTGCGAATGCGGCGACTGAGATAGCGTCACGGACCAGCGGGCAAACGTTTGCGCCCCCGGTGAGTCTAGAAATGCCCCCGACGCGCGTCAACCAGGTGCCGACTGACTGGCTCGACCTCGCCGTGCGCGCTGCCCAGATCTACACGGGCGCGCTGACGGACGTCCTCGATGAGCTCGGCGAGCGGAGCCGGACTCTCCCGCCCGACTTGCTGCCGCTGCGTGAGGGCATGCGGCTCGCAGGGCCGGCCTTTCCGGTCGAGGGCGTCCCTGCCGTCCAGCTCGACCGTGAAACCTCGATCCGCGGCATCCTCACGATGCTGGCCGAGGTGCCCGCCTACCATGTCGTCGTCTACCAAACGCACGACGTGGCGTCCAGGCCGCCCACCTCGGCGAGCTCTCGGTCGAGGCCCTGCGCGCACGCGGCTGCGCGGGCGCGGTGATCGACGGCGGCTGTCGCGATGTCGACGCCATCCTCGACCAGGAGTTCGCGGTCTTCTGCCGATACCGGACGCCCGCCGACGCCGTGCCGCGCTGGCGGATCGAACAGTGGAACGCGCCGGTGACGATCGGCTCCGTGCGCGTCGAGCCCGGCGACTACCTCGTCGCTGACCGCGACGGGATCGTCGTCGTCCCGGCCACGCTCCGCGACGAGGTCCTCGGGCGGGCCGAGCAGCTCGTTGCGACCGAGAACGAGATCCGCGAGGCGGTTCGCAAAGGCGTCTCGCCACTCGAGGCCTACGACCGCTACGGCGTCTTCTAGTCCATCAGCGAGCATCCGCGGCTCGGACTGCCGTCCGGGCAGTGCCGCAAGGGCACCGCGCGGCCGGGCCACGCTCCATCCGGGTCTACTAGCCGGCGGGGATCGAGGTGAGACCGCCGTCGATCGTGACGCAGGCGCCCGTGATGTAGCTCGCTTCCTCCGAGGCGAGGAAGGAGCAGAGCCTGCCGACGTCCTCGGGGTCACCGAGGCGGTGGGCAGGGATGAGCTCGAGGTACTCATGCTCGTCGAAGAGACCGAGCGCGACATCGCGCGTCCACATCGGCGTGCGCTGGACACCGGGCGCGACGGCGTTCACGCGCACCCCGTACGGCGCCCACTCGCCTGCGGTCACCCTCGCCATCATCAGCACCGCGGCTTTCGCCGCGCAGTAGGCGAGGCGGCCCGGGTTCGGCGAGAAGCCGCGGATCGAGGAGATGTGGGTCACAGAGCCCGCGCGCCGCTCCAGCATCACGCGTCCGGCGGCCCGGGTGCAGAAGAAGACACCGCTCTGCATGACGCCGATCGACTGGTTCCAGATCTCGTCCGGGAGGTCCTGCGTGTGATCGCCTACGCGGCTGATCCCGGCGCAGTTGACCAGCGCGTCGATGCCGCCGAAATCGCTGTGCACCTCTGCGAAGATCTCGTCCACCTCGACGCTCAAGCTGACGTCGACGCGGTAGGGCCGGGCCTCGGCACCCAGTCCGCGCAGGTACTCGGCGGATTCCTCCGCGAGCCCCCGATCGAGGTCGAGCACTGCGACCCTCGCACCTTCGCGAGCGAAGACGCCGCAGACCGCGGCGCCGATGCCGCCACCTCCGCCGGTCACGATCGCGACCTTGCCGTCGTGCTTGCCCATCGTCACTACCTCCTCACCTCGAGTGGATCACCGGACCGAGCGTCGGATCCAGGGAACTGCCGCGAACGCAGGTGCACGCCCAGGACGGCGACGCCGATCAGGGTGCCTGCTAGCCCAAGCAGCGCGAAGACCGGACGGTCGCCGACGGCGCCGGCGAGCGCCCCGCCGGCAAGCGGGCCGCCCAGGTTCCCGGCCGCCCAGCACAGGTTCATCAGCGCGAGCGCGAGGCCCGTGCCCACTCCGGCGAGCGCGGCTCCGTGCGCGCACAGCGGATTCGAGATCGTCGAGACCACCGACCACAGCGGCGCGCGCACGACGAGAAAGACGATCATCGGCACGGCGGAGCCGGCGAGCACCGGAATCAGCAGCACCGCACCGAGAGCAAGGGTGGCTGTTCCTGAGGCGGCGAGCAGGGAAACCCGATCGCCGAGCCGCGCAACCGGGCCGCTCGTCAGAACGAAGAGGGCGGTCGAAGCCGTGAAGGCGATCCCGATTGAACCGGCGCCGAGCCCGTCACGATGGAGCCGCAGAGGCACGAGCAGGTTGACGATCCCGCCGAGCGAGCCGATGAAGAACATCAGCCCGAGCACCGACGCTCCGTTGGCCTCGCGGACCATTGCGCGCAGGCTGCCGGCGGCGGGAGTGAGCCGTGCTGTGCCGCTCGAAGGCTGCAGCAGGAGCCCGACCGTCACGACCGCGGCGGCGCCGGCGACGACCAGGAACGGCGCGCCCGACCCGAACTGCTCGGAGAGAAGGCCCGAAAACGCGGGGCCGAGCATCAATCCGAGCCCGGCGGCAATCGCGATGCCGCCCAGCACCGCGACGCGGTAGCGCGGCGGCGCAGCCGCGGCGAGCCACGCGGGCGACGCGGTGTAGATGATCGCCGAGGCGGTGCCGAAGAGTGCCCAGCTCGCGAGCAGGAGCGCGTACGAGCCCGCCAGTGCCTGGCCGAGCGCCGAGAGGGTGAGGAGTGCGCTCGCCACGATCGTCACCGCGCGGGCCCCCGCCCGGTCGCAGAGCAGGCCGACCGGCACCGACAAAAGGAGCATTGCAAACGCCGGGGCGGCCACCAGGAGGCCCGCCTCGAAGACCGAGAGGCCGAAGCGCGTCGTGAACGTCGGCACGAGCGGGATCACCGCGTTGCTGTCCGCCGAAACCAGGATGTGGAACGCGTAGAGAAGGGCCACGAGCCGGCGCATCAGCGGATCTCTCGACGGCGGCGCCCTGGAGCGTCGAGCCCGTCGAGGGGCTGGCCATCACCCAGATCGACTCCTCGCCGATCCCGGTCCCGCTTGCCCGCACCTAGCCGCAGCTTTCCGCTGGCTGGCTCGAGTTGACGACGCAACCGGGCCTCGGCTGGGAGCTCGACTTGGAGGTCGCGGAGCATCACCGAATCAGTACGTGATCATGCCGCCGGCCACGTTCACCGACTGGCCGGTCATCCACGACGACGCGTCCGAGAGCAGGAAGACGTTCATTTCGGGCCGCCTCCTGCGGGTCGGCGAGCGCCCGAGCGGCTCGATCCGGATCCGGCTGCGTAACCACCTCATCGTTGCCGAGGCCCCGGCGGGCAGCGATCCCCTGGAGCACGAGGTCGTTCATCGGCGTGTCGACCAACGAGGAAAGACAGCGTTCACGTGTAGGCCGCCCCGTGCGGGCGTGCGTGAAGCTGCGGCTGAGCGAGATCGCTGCGGCCTTCGCCGCACCGTAGACCGCCGCCTGGGGCGTCGAGCCGGTCCTGCCCGCGCTCGAGGCGACGTTGACCGATCGCGCCTCGGTGGCAGGCGCGGCGCGAACGCCCGGCAGAGGTAGAGCGCCTTGGCATTGACCGCCGAGACCCTCCTCGTCGTCCTCGGAGACGGAGTCCGGCGCGGCGCGGCGGATGCTCCCAGCCGCGTTGACGAGGTTGTCGCAGGCCGGACCCGCGGCCGGCCGGGCCGCCGGGATCGGTCAGGTCGCAGACGACCGGCTCCGCGTCAGCTGCGACGGCGCCCCCGCCTCCTCCCGGTTCGCTGCGACGCTCGCGCCGTGCTCGAGCGGGAGGAGCGCGGTGGCGGGGGGCGATGCCACCGGCCGCGCCCGTGACGACGGCGCGGCTCACAGGTGGTCGGCTAGGTTGACGAGGTTGCCGAGGCGCCCGACCTCCCCATCGAGGTAGAGCGGCAGGTTCCGGCAGAACAGATCCATCGAACGCGACCAGCCCTCGGGGCTGCCGCCGGAGATGTGCGACGTCACGATCACTCGCGGGTGTACCCAGAGCGGGCTTTCAGGCGGCAAGGGTTGCGGCTGAACGACGTCGAGCACGGCGCCGCCGACGCGGCCGTCGGCGAGCGCGGCGAGCAGCGCCTCCTGGTCGACAATGCCTCCGCGTGCGACGTTGACGAGTCCGGCACCCGGCTTCAGGGCGCGAAACTCGGCCTCGCCGAGGAGGTGCCGCGTGGTCGAGTTGAGCGACGCGGTCACGACGACGTAGTCGCTCGCGGCGAGCAGCTCGTGGAGCCCCTCGGCGGGCAGCAGACGGTCGACCGGCTCGCCCGTGATCAGCATCGGCTTCCGCTTCGTCGCCCACACCTCCATTCCGAGCGCCTTGCAGACGGTCGCCAGGTAGCGCCCAGTCGCCCCGTAGCCGACGATGCCGACGCGCTTGGCATAGAGCTCGGTTCCGGAGATGGGCTCGTGCTTCCAGCGCCGCTCCTCCTGCTGCGCGATCAGGCGGCGCAGGTCGCGAGCGATCGCAACCATCGCGGCGAGCGCGTACTCGGCCATCGCCGGCGCGTAGACGCCGGAGCTGTTCGTCACGATCACACCGCGCTCGCCGAGCTCCGGCGAGACGAAGCTCTCGATTCCGGCTCCCGTCGAGTGGATCCACCGGAGGTTCGGCATCCGTCCGGAGAGCTCCCGGAACGAGAGTGGACCCTCGTAGAGGCCGTAGACGGCGATCTCGACATCGTCGAGGTCGGCCTCGCCGTCTTCCCCGCGCAGCGGGAGCAGCCGGACCCGCCCGGGTGCGGCGGCCTCGATCCGCGCACCGTTCTCGTCGGCGAGCCAGCGCGAGAGCGCAACCGTCGTCACGCGGCGGGTCCGTCGCCGCCGGAGAGGGTTCCGACGCGGACCCGCGACGCGGCCGCCCGCGCGAACAGCTCGTCGAGCGGGATGTGGCAGCGGAGCATGTGCGTGTCGCTCGTCGCTTGCCACGGCGGGTCGACCTCGTCGCAAACCGGGCCGACCTTCCACGGGCAGCGCTCGGCGAACGGGCAGGCACTCGCGGGCCGCGACGACGACGGCCCGGGATCGCTGCGGGCGGCCGGCGAGACCTCGTTCTCGCCCTCGATCTCGGGCACGGCCGAGAGCAGCATGTGTGTGTAGGGGTGGTAGGGCGGTACGTAGACCTCCTCGGCGGTGCCGACCTCGCAGAGTTCGCCCAGGTAGAGCACACCGACGCGGTGCGAGAGCGAGCGGACGACGGCGAGATCGTGCGAGATGAACAGGTACGCGATCCCCTGAGCCGCCTGGAGCTCGCGCAGGAGCTCGACGATGCTCGTCTGCACCGACACGTCCAGGGCAGAGAGGATCTCGTCGCAGAGCATCAGCCGTGGCTTCGCTGCGAGTGCGCGGGCGATCGCGATGCGCTGCCGCTCGCCGCCGGACAGCTCGTCGGGATAGCGGCTCGCGAACGCCGTGTCCAGCCGCACGTCTTCGAGCGCCTGCTCCACCCCGGTGCGGCGGGCCTTGCCGTGCAGCCCGAAGTACAGCTCGAGTGGACGACCGATGATCTGGTGCACGCGCTGGCGCGGATTCAGCGAGGCATCCGGGTTCTGGAGGACGAGCTGGATCTCGCGGCGAACGTCCTTCGAGCGCGACTCGACGGTGCCGGCGAGGCCTCGGCCCTCGAACGTGATCTGCCCGGCGAGCGGTCCGAGCAGCCCCCCGACCGTGCGTGCGATCGTGGTTTTTCCGCTCCCGGATTCACCGACGAGCGAGAACGTCTCGCGCGCCCTGAGGTCGAACGTCACAGCACGGACAATCACCAGGGGCTCGCGCGACACGAGCGACAGACGGTGGCGGCGGTCATAGGTAATCGAGAGGTCGGCGACTTCGAGCAGCGATTCGTCGGCGGCCGCAACGAGCGGGACGTAGCTCGCCACCGAGCCGCTGCCTGCGGAGAGCCGCTCCACCTCCTCAACGCGGCGGCAGGCGACGCCGTGCCCCTCGCCGACCGGTAAGAGGACCTGCCGCTCCTCGAAGCACGCGGTCTCCGCGAAGTCGCAGCGTGGCGCGAAGCGGCAACCGGCCGGCAGCTCGCTCCGCTTGAGCAGTCCGCGCAGGATCACGTCCCGGCTGCGGTGCGGCTGGGCAATCGACGGCACGGCGGAGATCAGACCGCGGGTGTACGGATGGCGCGGGTGTGAGAAGAGCTCGCGGACGTGCGCGTCCTCGACCAGCTCGCCGGCATACATGACGCCGACGCGGTCGCAGACCGCCGCGACAACGCCGAGGTTGTGCGTCACGTAGACCATCGCCATGCCGAGCTCGGCGCGCAGCCGGCGCAGCAGATCAAGGATCTGCGCCTGCGTCGTGACGTCGAGACCGGTGGTCGGCTCGTCGAGCACGATCAGCTCCGGGTCGCAGGCGAGCGCCATCGCGATGACGACGCGCTGCTGCTGACCGCCCGAGAGCTGGTGCGGGTACTTCCCCGCGGTCCGCTGCGGATCGGGTAGGCGGACGCGCGCGATCAGCTCCTGGACGCGCCGTTCCCGTTCGGCATGGGAGCCGCCGACGCCGTGAACCGACATCGCCTCGGTGAGCTGCGCACCGATGCGCAACCCCGGCGAGAGTGCCGTCGTGGGGTTCTGTGGGACGAGGCTGACGCGCCGGCCGCGCACCTGCTGCAGCCCGCGCCGGGACAGATGCGCGAGGTCGCGGCCCGCGAACTGGATCGCGCCCGAGCGGATCCGGCTGCCGGGCCGTTGAAAGCCGAGCAGCGACAGCGCCGTCGTCGTCTTGCCGCAGCCGGACTCGCCGACGAGCCCGAGCGCCTCGCCGCGGGCGAGCTCGAAGGAGGTGTTGTTGACGACGTTGTTCCAGCGGTCGTTCGACCAGAAGTCGATCGTGAGCCCTTCGACCTTGACGAGCGGCTCCGGGCCGACGCTGCAGCCGCGACGCTTGACGCCCAGGGCGGTCACGGCGTCCGCTCCACGGAGCGGCCGAGCGCACGCGCGATCCCGTCGGTAACGAGGTTGAGGCTGATCACGAGCAGCGCGAGCGCGGCCGCCGGCGCGAGCACGGTCAGAGGCGCGGTCACAAGCGCCGCCCGGTTCTCGCTGATCATCAGCCCCCACTCGGGCGACGGCGGCCGCGCGCCGAAGCCCAGAAAGCCCAGCGAGCTGATCAGGATCGGTGCGTAGCCCGCGCGGACGCCGAACTCGACGAGCAGGACGCCGGCGGCGTTTGGCGTCAGCTCGCGCCAGACGATCGAGCGCACCGACTCCCCGCGCGCGCGGGCGACGGTGACGAAGTCGCGCGTGACCAGGTCGACCGCGACCGTACGGGCCATCCGCGCGATACGGGGCGCGTAGACGAGCACGACGACCCCGATCAGCAGCAGCGATTTGCCCGAGGCCTTCGGCCCTGCCGCGGCGATCGCGAGCAGCGCCAGCACGAGCAGGGGGATGCTGATAATCGTCTCGAAGAGGCGCATCAGGAGCTCGTCGATCCAGCCGCCGACGAGCCCGCTCGCGAGGCCGACTGCGGCGCCGAGCACGAGCGCGAGGAATGTGCTCGTGAGCGCGAGGTAGAGCACGTCGCGCGTGCCGTAGACGACGCGGCTGAAGACGTCACGGCCAAGGATGTCAGTTCCGAAGAGATGCGCACCGCTCGAGCCCGAGTACGGCAGTCCGGTGCTGATCTGAAACGGGTCGTACGGCGTCCAGAGCGGGCCGCTCAGCGCGATCACGACGTAGGCGATCAGGAGCAGCGCCGCCAGGCGCGCGCTCATCGGAAAGCGGCGGAGGAAGCGGCGGAAGCGGGAGCGCTCGACGGCGGCCGGGAGCTCGACGGCGGCCGCACCCATCAGGACGTCCTCAGCCGCGGGTTCAGGACCATCGCGAGCACGTCCGCGCAGAGGTTGGCCAAGATGTAGACGCCCGAGGCGAGGAGCGCTGTCGCCTCCACCACCGGCACATCGCGCACGGAGATCGAGTCAACGAGCAGCTTGCCGAGGCCGGGGTAGGAGAAGACCGACTCGACAACGACCACACCGCCGATCAGGTAGGTGAGATTCAGCGCCGTCACGTTCAGCGCCGGCCCGAGCGAGTTCGGCAGCGCGTGGCGCAGGACGACCCGCCAGCGGGGGACCCCCTTTAGCATGGCCATCCGGACGTACTCGGAATCGAGCACGTCGATCAGGTTGTCCCGGAGCATCCGGATCGCATAGACGGCCATCGCCACCATCAGCGTCACCGCGGGGAGCACGGTCGCGTGCAGGCGAGCGAACAGGCTGTCGCCCGGATTGACGATCGAGAGCGCCGGCGCGAGCGAGAGCTTCACGGCGAAACCGAAGATGAGCAGCGTGCCGAGCACGAACTCGGGCAGAGACAGCCCGACCAGCGTGACGACGGATATCAGCGAGTCCGGGAGCTTGCCCCGGAAGAGTGCGGCGACCGTCGCGAGCAAAAGCGTGACCGGCAGGTAGAGGAGGAACGCAAAGACGCTGAGGAAGAGGGTGTTCTTGGCGCTCGTCCCGATCGTCGCCGTAACCGTGTCGTTGTTCACGAGCGAGCGGCCGAGGTCGCCGCGTGCAACGCCGCCGATCCAGAGGCCGTACCGCTGCCAGACCGGCCGGTCCAGATGCAGGTGCTCGCGGAAGATCTGGCGCTGCTGGGAGGTGGACTCGCGGCCGAGCACGCGCTCGGCGATGTCGCCCGGGAGGACGCTCGTGAAGAAGAAGACGAGCGCTGACACGACGAGCAGCGTGCCGACGGCAAGCGAGAGGCGCTGGGCGATGAGTCTCAGAATCACGGAGGTCCCTGCTGGGGATCGTGGACGGAATCTCGCTGGCCAGCCGGGCCGCCCGATCGTGCGGGGCGGCCCGGTGACGGCAGTTCGGCTTACGGCGTGTGCATGCTCGTCACTTGCACTGGAGGTGCGTCAGGTCGAACTGCACGAACTGAATCGACGGGTGGTAGCCGCTGCAGTTCGAGCGCTGTGCGGCAACGACCCGCTGGAACATCGGAATGATCTCCCCGCCCCGGTCGGTCAGCATCTTTCCCGCCTCCCGGTAGAACCTGCTGCGGGCCGCGGGGTCGACCGTCGTGTTGGCCTTCTGGATCAGCGCGTCGTAGCCCGGGACCTTCCAGTGCGACTCCGGGTACGGAGCGTTCTGTAGATAGGCGATCGACAGGGCCAGACCCGCGGGGCGGGCCGACCAGGCCGACACCTCGAACGGGTGCTTCAGCCAGACGTTGTCCCAGTACTCGCTGGGAGGCCCGGTGATGACGTTCACCTGGATGCCCGCCTTGGCTGCCTGCTGCTTGTACAGCTGGACCATGTTGACGATGCCCGGAATCATGTCCGCCGTGTAGATATCGACCTTGAGCGGATGCGACGAGTTGTAGCCGGCCGCTGCGAGCAGTTTGATCGCGCCGGGTACATCCGGCCCCGGCACCTTGTGCCTCCAGGCATCCGGCGATGTCGGCGGCACGGGGTTGTCGTCGCCGACGACGCCGTAGCCGAGCAGGGCCGTCTTCACCATCTGCTCGCGGTCGACGACCTTCTTCAGGGCCTCGCGCACGTTGGGGTTGTCGAATGGCGGCGTGTCGGTCCACATCGGCATCGTCATCGACGTCGAGGCTCCGGTCGCCGTCAGCTTGACCCGGGGGTCGTTCTTGAGGGCCGGGACGATGTCGTAGGCCACCTGCTGGGAGAAGTCGACCTGGCCGGTCTGCAACGCGGCCAGCATCGAGTTCGCCTCCTGGATCACGTACAGCTGGAGGCACGGCGCCTTCGGCAGGCCCTTGCGCCAGAAGTGCGGATTACGCTTGAACATCTGCACCTGCTTGACCGGCTGGAAGTTCACCGGGATGAACGGGCCCGTCCCTGCACCCTTCGACCGTAGCGTCGCCGTGCTCGTCCTGTTTTGGACGATGAAGGTGTTCTTGTTGGTGATCAGGAGCGGCAGCTCTGCCACCGGCTTCGACGTGATGAACTTCACGGCGTACTTGCCGGCAGGCTGGATGCCGTTCTTCGTCAGGAAGGACATCTGCGAAGCGCCTTCGGATCCGGTTTTGGGGTCGATCACACGGCGGAACGTGTACACGACGTCGGCCGAGGTGAAGGGCTTGCCGGTCCAGAACTTTACGCCCTTGCGCAGCTTGAACGTCCAGACCGTGCCCTTCGCGTTGGGCTTCCACGAGGTGGCGAGGTCGGGCAGGACCTTCCAGTTGTCGTTCTCGGTCGTCAGCCGGTCGTAGGCAGCGTTCATGTTGAGCGAGTTCTGGCTCGAGGGCTGCTGCGCCGGGTCCATCGAGTTCTTGTTGCCGCTCGACTCGACGCCAGCGTACCTCACGCACCTCGCAACGCTCGCGCCGCCGGCGGCGGCCGGACTGCTGCCTGCCAAGGTTGCCGACCCCGCCGACCCTGCGAGCACGGCCATCGCGGCCACGAACGCCAGGGGGAGCAGGACTTTCAGTGGCTTCTTCATGCGTCTTCGACCCTTTCTGAGAGGGGTGCCGCCGGGCCACATCGGCCGCGGCCGGGCGGAGGCATCGGTAGAGGATGTCCGGTCAAGCCGGGGGCTGGAACAACTCGATCGTGTAGCCGTCCGGGTCACGCAGGTAGACAGCCGCGCCGCCGTCGTTGATGCCCGAGTCGATCGTGACCGGGTCGCTGACGCGGCGGCCGCCCGCGGCCTCCGCGCGCACGAGCGCAGCGGCCACGTCGGGGACGCGCAGGCAGATGTGCGAGGAGCCGACGGGGGCTGTGCCGGGTTCGCGTGACCCATGGTCGCCGACCCGGCGGTACTCCTGCAACTCGATGCGGACGCCGTTGCCTGGCGCCTCCACGAACGCCGTCGCGATCTCGACCCCCGGGTGGCCGGTTACGGCGAGGTACTCGGCCGAGCTCGTCTGACGGACGGCGATTTCGAGCCCGAGCCCCTCGGTGTAGAAGCGCACCGAGCGCTCGAGGTCGGACACCGTCACGCCGACGTGCGCGATCCCTCCGCTCACGAAAGCACCCCCGCCGCCGCGCCGGCGCGGGCTGCGACGGCGGCCGCGGCAGCCGCCGCGAGCCCGAGGTAGCCGGCAGGCTCGGTGAGGCGCTCCAGATCCTCCTGCGACAGGTGCGTGGAGATCTCCTCGTCTCCGCCCAGCGCCTGTGCGAGCGTGAGTCCCTCGGCCCCCGCACGGGCGCTGACGGCGGTGACGAGCTCGTGGGCACGCTCGTGCCCGACCGAGCGGGCGAGCTCCATCATCGCGGCCTCGGCGAGAATCGCCCCGCGCGTCAGGTCGAGGTTCGAGCGCATCCGGGCGCCGTCCACCACCAGTCCCTCGAGAATCCGGGCCAGCTTCTCCACCACCCCACCGGCGAGGATGAGAGCCTGCGGCACCGCGATCCACTCGACGGCCCAGGCGCCCATGTCCCGCTCGCCCGCATGGGCCGGCGCCTCGAGCAGGACGGAGACCGCGCCGCGCAGCAGCCGCGCGCTCGCGACGAGGTACTCGCTCGTCATCGGGTTTCGCTTCTGCGGCATCGTCGAGGAGCCCACCCCGGCCGGGCCCCGCGGCTCGGCGAGCTCAGCGATCTCCGTCGCCTGCAGGCGGACCACCTCGGCCGCGATCCGCTCGCCCGCCGCGCCGAGCTCGGCGAGTGCGTGGCCCAGGTCGCGCAGGCGATCGCGGGCCGCATGCCAGGGAACGTCGGCCTCGGCGAGTCCGAGCAGCCGGCAGTAGGCCTCGCGCACCGCGGCGGCGTCGTCGCCGAGCGAGGCGAGCGTCCCGGCCGCCCCCGCGAGCTGGCCCGTGGAAAGAGCGGTCGCCGCGGTGTCGAGCCGCTGCTCGCAGCGCAGCAGCTCGTCCGTCCAGGAAGCGGCTTTCAGCCCGAAGGTGATCGGCACGGCGTGCTGGCCGTGCGTCCGGCCGGCCATCGGCAGCGACCGGTGCTCGAGCGCGAACGCCGCGGCAGCGACGGCCGAGCGACGGAGGTCGCGCCGGATCGATTGGAGCGCGGCGCGCACCTGGAGGATGAGGCCCGTGTCGGTGACGTCCTGCGTCGTCGCACCCCAGTGCACGAACCGTCCCGCCTCGCCGCAGCGCTCGGCGAGCGCGCGGACGAGCGGCACGAGCGGGTGCTGGGAGGCCGCGATCCCGGCCCGGAGCTCGTCGAGGTCATACAGGTCAGCGACGGCTTCGCGGTCGATTCGGTCGGCGGCCGCTGCGGGGACAACTCCCACCTCGGCTTCGGCCCGCGCGAGTGCCCGCTCGACGTCCAGCCAGGCCTGGACGAGTGCGGACGAGTCAAACACCCTGCGCACCTCTTCGCTCCCGAAGAGGTCGCCGAGGACGGCGCAGTCAAGCGTCGTGACGGGCCGGCTCAACGGGGGCCTCCGTTTCCGGCCCGGGCCGCGCCAAGGTCGACGAGGACCTTCGTGACAGTGTCGGGCTGCTCGACAAGCAGCCGGAAGCTCTCGGCCGCCTGGTCGAATCCGACGACGTCGATCCAGTCGAGCGGCGGCGGCGCGTTCGCGAGTAGGTCGAGGGCGGCTAGGAAGTCGGCCCGCGAGTACGCAAAATGGCCGCGGACGGCCACTCCACGGCGCACGAGATCGCCGATCGGAATACTGCCCTCCGCCTGGCCGAGCCCGACGATGCAGACCGACCCCCCGGAGCGTGCCGCGGCGATGCCGCCGCGCCAGGTCGGCTCGACGCCGACCGCGTCGATCACGAGGTCAGCTCGACCGAGCGGAACATCGGCGACGTCGGCGAACACCTCGTCGGCGCCGAGCATGCTGGCGAGCGCGCGGCGGTGCGGCAGCGGCTCGACCGCGAGCACCCGTGCTCCGAGGCGAGCGGTCGCGTGGACACCGAGCAGGCCGATCGGGCCGCCGCCCACGATCAGGACCGTGTCGGCCGACCCGACGCGCTCGCGCCGGAGAACCGAGACGGATGTCGCGAGCGGCTCGATCAGCGCGGCAAGGCGATCGTCGAGATCGGCGGGCACGGGCACGAGGGCGCCTTCGTCCACGGCGACGCGGTCGGCGAAGACCCCCTGGCGGTCGAGTCCGATCAGCCCGCGGCGCTCGCACAGCTGCCGCTCGCCGCGCCCGCAGGCCCGGCAAGCGCCGCAGGCGACGAGCGGGAAGAGGGCGAAGCGACCCGGTCGCCCGGCGACGCCGCCGACCGCCTCGTGGCCGAGCACGAGTGGTGGGCGGCGTGGCCCGTGCTCTCCCCGATAGGGGTGCAAGTCCGAGCCGCAGATGCCGGCGAGGCCCACCTCGAACAGCACCTGGCCGTCGGATCGCTCAGGCTCGACGAGCTCCTCGACCGCCAGCCGGTCGCCGCCGTGCCAGACGAGCGCTCTCATCGTCCGGCCTTGTTCTGACTATCGGAATTATGTTCCAATGCCAACGTGAATCCTGTCGCGGCGCGCCAGCCAAGTCAACCCACCGAGCCCAGACTCGCCGGCTCGGACCGTGTGCTCGCCGTCCTGCGCAGCCTCGGCGACTACCCGCGGGGAATCGGGCTCGAGCAGCTCGCCCGCGACACCGACATCCCCAAGTCGAGCCTCCATCGCGCGCTCGCTGCGCTCTGCCGGGCCGGGCTCGCGGACCACGACGAGCGCGGCAGCTACCGGCTGGGGCTCGAGTTCGTCCGGCTCGCCTTCGCGTACTACGAGCAGCTCGACCGCCGCCAGGTGGTCGGCCCGCTGCTCGAGTCGCTCGCCGAGCGTTTCGGCGAGACAGCCCACTACGCCGAGCTCGCCGGCGCCGAGGTCGTCTACCTCGCGAAGGTGACCCCGCCCGGCCAGGGCCCACAGATGACCTCGATCGTCGGCGGCCGCAACCCGGCCCACTGCACGGGCCTCGGCAAGGCGCTGCTCGCGTACGAGCTGGTCGACCGAGATGCCGTCGACGCATACGTCGACGCGAACGGGCCACTCGCCCGCCGCACGCCGAACACCCTGGGCGAGGCGGGGACTCTCGCCGCGAACCTGGAGCTGGTGCGGACCCGCGGGTATGCGGTCGACGCCGCCGAGAGCGAGGAGGGGATCAACTGCATCGCCTTCCCTCTCTTCCTCGACCACCCGACCCGCCCGAGCGGGGCGGTCAGCGTCGCCGCGCTCGCCCACCGGACGACGCTCGCACAGCTCGAGGGCGCCGCGGGCGAGGTGCGTGCGCTGATCGGGCGGACGCTGGGCACCGTCACCCGATGAAGATCACGGCCGTCGAGCCGATCGTCCTGCGCGCAGACCGCGTCGACACGACGCGCGCGGACGGCACGCAGGACGCCTTCCTGGTCCGCATCCATACCGATCTGGGACACGTGGGGATCGGCGAGGCGGACACGTCGCCCTATCTCGCGAGGACGATGATCGAGATGCCCTCGTCGCACCTGATTGCACGAGGGCTGGGCGAGGTGCTCGTCGGCGAGGACCCGCTCCAGATCGACCGCCTCTGGCACGTCATGTACCGCGCGACCTACCACTACGGCCGAGCCGGCGTCGCCCTCCACGTCATCAGCGCGATCGATATGGCCCTCTGGGACATTGCCGGGAAGGCGGCCGGCCGCCCGGTCAGCGACCTGCTCGGCGGCGCGCGCCTGGACTACGTCCCCGTCTACGCAAGTCAGGTGATGCCCGAGACCGCGGTTGAAGTGCGCCTGATCGCCGAGGCGGCCGTCGCAGCCGGCTATCGCGCGCTCAAGCTCGGCTGGGGCCCACTCGGGCAGGACCTCGACCGTGACGTCGAACTCGTCGCGGCGGCCCGCTCGGCACTCGGTTCCGAGCCCACCCTGATGGTGGACGGCGGCATGGCCTACACCGTCAAGAGCGCGATCGAGCTCATCCGGCGGCTCGACGACGACATCTACTGGTTCGAGGAGCCGCTCGCCGCCGATGACTACGACGGCTACCGGCGGCTCTCCGACGCCGTCACCGTCAGGCTCGCGGCCGGGGAGGCGGACTCCGGCCTTCCGGCATACCGGGCCCTCGTCGAGCGCGGCCACGTCGACGTCCTCCAACCAGACCTCGGTCGCTGCGGCGGCTTTACCGTGGCGCGCGGCATCGCCGACCTCGCCCGCGAGCGAAACGTCGAAGCGGTGCCGCACTGCTTCTCGACCGGAGTGCTCGTTGCGGCGTCGCTCCACTTTGTCGCTGCACTCGAGCATCCCACCTGGTCGGAGTACTCGGTCGCTGACTCGCCGCTCGTCAGTGGCCTGCTCGCCGAGCCCCTCGCTTTCGGCGACGGCATGCTGCGGGTGCCGGCCGGTCCCGGCCTCGGCATCGACCTCGACGAGCAGGTGCTGGAGCGGATGCGGGTGAACTGAAAGAAGTCCGAGCTTGATGGTCGACGTCGGCCACGACATGGATCGGAACGATCGTCTCCTGGTTGAGGGAGGTCGGCGACAGGGTCAACTGGGGTGAACCGATCGCCGAGGTCGAGACCGAGACGAACGTCGCGCTCGAGGCGCTCGCGTCCGAGATGCTGGTCCACCTCACGCGGTCAGCGGGCTCCGAGGTCACGGCCGGCAAGACGATCGGCTTCCTCGAGACCGAAGGCTGATGGCGCTCAAGACCAAGCGTGCGACGCCGCGCCCGATGCGCGCTGCGATCACGCGCCGCATGCAGGCGGTTTGGACGGGCAGGGTCTTGCGCTCGCGAGCAGGTCAACGTGTCAGTCGCGGTCGCCCTCCACCGAGCCTGGTGGTCGCGCCGGCGGTCCTGAACGCGAACCGCCTCGACCTGCGCCGGACGGCCGAGGCCCGGTCGGATCTCGTCGGGCGCGCGAGCCACCACAAGGTGCGCGGCGCCGTGCTGAGGGCGACGATCCAGCAACTGAGGGCTCGGGGTCCCGCAACCCGTTCTTCGGCTAGCGCACGAGTTCGCGTGCGGCGGCGGCGAAGTGCTCGAGCGCGTCACGGTCGAGGTCGATCCCGAGCCCGGGGCGCCGCGGGGGCGCCAGCTTCCCGTCCTCGAAGAGGAGCTCGTCCCGCGTGAGCTCCTTCCGCAGTCGTGACTCGCAGAGCTCCGCGGGCAGGAACTCGAAGAACGGCATGTGCGGGGTCGCCATCGCGAGGTGCGCCGCCGCGGCGACCGAGATCCCCGTCTTCCAGGCGTGCGGCACGACCAGGCGTCCGGCCGTGGCGGCGAGATCGCACACCCGCCGCGCCTCGGTGAGCCCGCCTACCCGCCCGATATCCGGCTGCACGACTGCGATCCCGGTCGCGATCAGATCGGCGAACTCGTAGCGCGTGGAGAGCCATTCGCCCTGCGCGATGCGCACGGCCGAACGGCGCTGAAGCTCCGCGTAGCCGACGAGATCGTCCACCCACAGCGGCGTCTCGAGGAAGAACACGTCGAGCTCCGCAAGCTCGTCGCAGCAGCGAAGCGCCCGCTCCACCGAGTCGAAGGCGTACTGCACGTCGACCATCAGCGCCATTTCCGGCCCGACCGCCTGCCGTACTGCCCTCACGACGTCGACCACCTGCGCGTCGTCGCCATGCAGCCCCTTGTGAACATACGGACCCGCGAACGTGGCCTCGCACTTCGCCGCGCGAAAGCCGAGCTCCTTGGCACGCAGGCCCCAGCCGACCATCGACTCGACGTACGCGTCGAACGACGAGACCTCGGGCTGGAGAGATGCGTACGGCGTCAGCGCCCTGCGTCCGTCCCCCCGCCACAGCTGCCAGCACGGCTTGCCGGCGGCCTGTCCACAGATGTCCCAGAGCGCGATGTCGAGCGCGCCGATCGCGTTGATGCCGCCGCCGCGCCGGCCGGTCATCGCCGTGCCGACGTAAAGATCGTCCCAGATCGCCTCCGGATCGAGCGGGTCGCGGCCGATCAGCTGCTCCTTCAGACCCCGGTCCATCGTGTGCGTCGCCGGCGCCTCGATGAACGCGCGCGCCACCCAGGCATTCAGATCGGTCTCGCCGATCCCGACCAGTCCCTCGTCGGTGACCACCTCGACGACGATCGTGTCCTGCGCCGAGCTGGTCGCGCCGGGGTCGTAGCCCGGATCGAGCAGCACGTGCGTCCTGACGTCGACGACCTTCACGTCACACCCTGCTGTAGGCGCCGTCGATCGAGATGTTCGCCCCCGTCAGGAAGCCCGCCTCGCGGGCGCAGAGGAAGACGCAGGCGTCGGCGACCTCCTCGACGCGGCCGAAGCGGCCGATCGGATGCTTGATCCGGAGACCCGCCTCCAGCTCGGCGCCGCCCTCCATCGAGTCCATCACCGTGCGGTGCAGCTCGGTCTCGATCGCCCCGGGCATCAGCGTGTTCGACCTGATTCCGTGCGCTCCGTACTCGACCGCGATGTGATCCGACAGCATGTTCAGCCCGGCCTTCGAGATGTCGTAGGCGCAGTCGCCCTCCCAGACGGTGATCGCGCAGACCGAGCTCATGTGCACGATCGAGCCGCCGCCCGATTCGAGGAGGTGCGAGATCGCGAACTTCGCGACGAGGAACGGACCCCGCAGGTTGACGCGCATGATCTCGTCGAACGTCTCGACCTCCCATTCGTGCACCGGCACCCAGTTCGAGACATCGATGCCGGCGTTGTTGACGACAGCGTCGAGACCGCCGAGCCCCTCAGCAGCCGCCGCGACCACGGCCCGGGCGCCCGTGACCTCCGACACGTCGCCGAGCGCAGCAACGGCGGAGCCCCCGGACGCCGCGATCTCGTCGACGGTTCTTTGGGTGCGCCCGGGGTCGAGCCCGCCGACGGCGACCGACGCGCCTTCGCGCGCGAACCGATTGGCGACCTCGCGTCCGATGCCGCTCGACGCACCGGTGACAAGTGCCCGGATTCCTTCGAGTCGTCCCATTCAGGGCCCTCCTTCCAGGTCAATCGGGGGATAGGCGTAGCAGCGGGCGGCGGCCCCGCCGTCGGCGACGATGTCGGCCCCGTTCACGTAGGACGCGCGGTCGGAGAGGAGGAACGCCACGACCTCGGCCATCTCCTCCGGCTGACCGACCCGCAGCATCGGGGCGAGCAGGCCCTCCCGGCGCAGGGCCTCTTTGCGGTCGAGCTCCGGCGGAAGCGTCGTGTAGGTCATCGGCGTCTCGATGCAGCCCGGCAGGAGCGCGTTGCACCGGATCCCGTGCGGGCCGTAGTCGACGGCGATCGACTTCGTCACCAGCAGGATCGCCGCCTTCGCCGCGTCGTAGACGAAGTGGCGCGGGAAGCCGGCGATCCCCTGGATCGAGGAGACGTTCACGATCGAGCCGACTCGGGCGGGAAGCATCCGCCGCACGGCCACGCAGGCGCCGTACATCGTCCCGAGCTGCAGCACGCGCAGCCCGCGCTCGATGTGCTCCGCGTCGATCTCGTGCGCGCCGCCGACCCAGTCGACGCCGGCGTTGTTCACCCAGTGCGCGAGCTCGCCCGCGGCCTGCGCGGCGTCGGCGGCCCGCTCGTGGGCCTCCCAGGCGCCGACGTCGCCTGGGACGGGCTCGAAGCGCGATCCGAACTCGCCGCGGGCGGTTGCGAGCGCGTCGGCGTTCACGTCGAGGCCGACGACATGCACGCCGTCCGCGATCAGCCGCCCGGCGACGGCCTTGCCAATACCCATCCCGGCCCCCGTGACGACAGCCGTCTTCACCTGGTGCTCCTCTCGTCGGTCGATCAGGGGCGGCGGCACGAGCGCGGCCGCCCCTGAGTGCAGCTACTCGGGCGGAATCTCCCTGTAGACGAGCGTGATATCGGTGCCGCGGCTCCTCTTGTACGCCGCCGCGCCGATGTAGAACAGGAATCCGAGCACCGCCGGCCCGATCGTCCAGGCGAACAGCTTGCCGAGATTCGCATTGGTGCCGAGCTGGTCGTAGTGGAGGTACGCCCACCAGACGAACACCGCGGTCAGGATCGCGCCGGCGCCGGCGATCGAGACGAGCGGGATGCCGGCGACCGACTTCTGCGAGGCCGACGCCCGGTAGAGGTCAGGCCGCAGGTAGGGCGCGAGCACACCCGCGAGCCCCACGAGCGCCATCGCGATCAACTGAACGAGCAGGGCATAGACGAGCACCTGGAAGAAGCCGGTCGAGTTGTCCACCGCCCAGATGAATACCGCCGCCGACATCAGCAGCGCGATCAGCAGCGCGAGCCACGGACAGCCGTTCCTGTTGACGCGCGTGACGCTCTTCGGCAGCACGCCATCGTAGGCCATCGCGAAGATCGCGCGGGTCTGCTGGAGCGAGGAGATGTAGGTGATCAGCGGCCAAAAGACGATGTAGAGGATGAAGACGAGGACCGCGAAGAACGTCGATCCGACCGAGATCGAGCTCAGGTAGAAGAAGGGCGTCCCCGGTACGGCGATCTTCGCCGGCAGCCCCCCGCCGTTTGCGGCCCGCATGAAGTCGCTGCCGAACGCGTGGAAGAACAGCGCCGTGAAGATCGCGACCAGGATCAGCGGGATTACGCCACCGAGCGCCATGTTGTTCGCCGTCTTGATTGTCGAGGCCTGCCGTAGCTCGCCGCCGACGAAGCTCGACCAGTAGCTGAAGATGGCGGTCGTCGCGAAGACGGCGACGATCGGCAGCGTCTGGCCGAACGAGAAGGCTGGGTGGACGGCGACACCGTTCTTCACGGCGGTCGCGATCGTCCCGGCGTAGGCGTCTGGCTGGCCGGTGATCCCCTTGGCGAAGCCGTTGAACTTCGAGACGAAGTGCGACCTCGAGAGGATCAGCGCCATCAGGCCGCAGAGCAGCAGCGAGGCCGTGACCATCCAGAAGACGACGTTCTGGATCCGCAGGATCCAGCGCCAGCCCCAGAGCTGCATGACCCCGGCGAGGGCAAACATCAGCAGGCCGAAGAAGAGAAGCCAGCCCTTGTCGGTCGCGATCTGATTCCCCCAGCTGACGAGACCGGGGTAGCCACCGATCAGGCCGACGGAGACGCAGAGCGGCGAGAGCCCCGCCGTGACGACCGCCAGGCCGAAGAACGCATTCGAGAGCAGTCCGGCCGTCGTCATGCAGAAGACGGAGACGTAGCCAATTGCAGGATGCATGACCCGGCTCACGAGCATGTAGTCGCCGCCTGACCGCGGGATCATCTGCGTCAGGAGGCCGAAGGCGTACGCGAAGGCGAGGCTCATCGGCACGACCAGGAGCAAGGCGAGGAACGGGTTGCCGCCCGGGCCGACAGCCAGGGCGAAGAGGAGCACCGCCGCCATCGTCTGGGTCGGGTGGCCGGGGATGAAGTTGATGATGATCGACGAGCGCGGCGGGACGCCGCGGACGAGCCCGGTCGCGGTTCGGGCGAAGAGCCCCGATTTGCCGACCTCGGGTACTGTTTCCGCTTGACTCATGTGAGACCTCCGCTCGATGGATGGTCTAGCCGACGACGAGCTGGTGCTTGCGCACCTCGGGCCCCGCGAGCGTGACGACGGCTCCGTGTATGTGGCCGCTGTTGTACTCCGAGCCCGTGTTGATCGCGAGCGTCCTTCCGATGCGAACCTCCCCTCGCGACTCGTGGATGTGGCCGTGCAGCGCGAGGAGCGGCTGCACCTCCTCGATGATCTGGCGCACCGCGTGGCTGCCGACCGGGATCGGGTTCGGCTGCCCGCCGACGTACTTCAGCGTCAGGTCGTCGTTCATCTCGTTCGCAGTGTCGAGCCCCGAGTCCCACGGGGGCACGTGCACGTTGAAGATCGCGGTCGCGGGATCCTCGAGCTGGTCGGCAAGGCCCTTGATGCGCGCGTAGAGGGCATCCTCGTCGAGCTCGCGCGGGGTGTCCCACGGCGTCGGGTTGGCGTAGCCGCACGAGATCATCTCGTGGGGGCCGACCATGACCACGCGCTCGTCGCAGGCGGTCACGTGCGCTGCCGCCTCGAGCACCGCGTCGCACGCCCACGGATCATCGTTGCCCGGCATCACGAAGACGTCGATGCCGTAGCCTGCCATCCGCTCGTCGGCGAGGTCGATCCAGCGCTGGAGCTCCGCCACCATCGTCTCCTCGAGCAGCGCCGCCCGTCCCGTCGCATCGTCGCGGAGGCGGATGATCTCGGCCGCGGGAGCGAGCCACGGATACATGCCGTTGAAGCGGATCGCATCGAGGAGCTCGTCGAGCTGCTGCTGCGTTCGCCCGGTCCTGGTCTCGCCGATGAACGTCGTCTCGAAGGAGCCGTCGTCACGACGCTCGATCGGGACGATCGCCTTGCCGGTGAGGTCGCCGCCCATGATCAGCGCCTGGACGCCGTAGAAGCGGCCGGCGCCGAGGAACTTGCGCCAACAGCGCTCGGAGCCGTGGACGTCCGAGGCGTAGTACAGCGCCATCGTCTCGGCGGTCGCCGGGCCGTGGCGGGTTCGGTGTCTCCGGCCGAGCAGCATCGTTCCTCCGCACCGTTGGGAAAACGTTTGCGTACCGGTCGACGGTAACGCGAGGACGAGCGGCGAGTCAACCGGTGTGCGGCCTTCAGTCGAGGTCGAGCACGACGCGCCCGGCCGTGCCCGAGCGCGCAGTCTCGAGCGCCTCGCCGATCCGCTCGAGCCGGTAGCGATGGGTCACGAGTGGCGCGAGAAGGAGCTTTCCCGCCCCGGCGAGCGCAGCGAGCGCGGGGACGTCAAGGGCCGGCGTCGCGCCTCCGATGTGGGTGCCGAGGACGTCGTGCTCGAACTGGGTCAGCTCGTAGACGGGCAGAGAGACGGAGGCGCCCAGAGCGGGCTGGCCGATCAGCACCGTCGTGCCGCCGGTCCGGGTCGCGGCCACCGCCTGCTCTGCGACGGCGGGGATGCCCGCCGCTTCGAACGCATGGTCGACGCCGTCCGGCACGATCGCGCGGATCGCGGCGACGGGATCCTCGGCCTCGGGGTCGATCGCGTGGGTGGCGCCGAGCTGGAGCGCGAGCTCCCGTTTGACCCCGACCGGGTCGACCACCACAACTGGATGCGCCGAGACCAGCCGGGCGCCGAGCACCGCCGCGAGGCCGACGCCACCGCACGCGAGCACGGCAACTGACTCCCCCGGCCGCACGTTGGCACGCCGGGTCACGGCGGCGACACCGGTCAGCACGCCACAGCCGAGCAGGCAAGACACGGCAGGGTCCAGCCCGGCGGGCACCGGAATCGCCGCGTTCGCCGGCACCACCGCGTGGGTCGCGAACGACGAGACCAGGGCGAGATGGTGGACACGCTCGCCGTTCCGCGAGAGCCGAGTCGTGCCGTCCGGGAGCACGCCGGCGTCCATGCAGCGGGCGGCCTCCGTGCAGAGGTTGACGCGGCCTTGCAGGCAGAAGCGGCAGCGGCCGCAGCCGGGCGTGAACGTCAGCACAACGTGCCGGCCGACCAAGTCCGGGTCGACGCCCTCCCCGACCTCTTCGATCGTGCCTGCGCCCTCGTGCCCGAGCACCATCGGCAGCGGCGCCGGCCATTTCCCGTCCGCCAGCGAGAGGTCGCTGCGGCAGATGCCGGAGGCCTGAAGCCGGACGAGCACCTCGTCCCCGCGAGGGGGCTCCAGCTCCAGCTCCTCGAGCTCGAGCGCGTGGCCGGCCCGGCGAAGGACGGCCGCGGAGATCTTCATCGGGGCACGGGCCCGGTCGAGCGCCGCAGCATGAGCTCGGGCGCACTCTCGAGCACGATGTCGCGACCGGACGCGCCGCCAATCTGATCGATCAGGGCGTCGACGGCCGAGGAGCCCAGTTCGTGCAGTGGCATTCGCACCGCGCTCAGCGGCGGGTCGAGGAAGTCGCACACCGGGTCATCGTCATGACAGACGAGCGAGAGCTTGGCCGGTACGGGGAGGCCGCTTTCCCGCACGGCCGCGGCGGCGCCGAGGGCCTGGTTGATGTTCGCGATGTAGACCGCCGTCGGCGCGGGAATGTGAGCGAGCAGGTCGAGCATCCCGCGAAAGCCTTCCTGCTCGCTCAGGCCGGCGGGCAGGACGAACGGATCGATGCCGGCCTCCCGCGCCCGGCTGATGAATCCGGCACGGCGGCGTACCACGGTGTCGAGGTCGACCGGCCCGCCAAGATGGGCGAGCGAACGGTGGCCAAGCGCGAGGAAGTGGGCCGCCACGATGCGTCCGGCTTCCTCGTCACGCATGCAGACATTGCGGCCGCTCTGCGGATGGCGTCGGTCAATGAAGACGCACGGGACGAGGCCGGACGCGAACGCTTCGAGGTGCGGGTTGCCGAGGCGAGCGCTCTGGATCAGCACCCCGTCGATTCGCCCCTCCTTGACCAGCCTCGCGTACGCATCGGCCGCACCCTCACGCTCGCCGGTGTCCTCCGCGAGCACCAGCACGAAGTTGCGCGCCCAGCCGCGGTCGAAGGCCCCGCGGATGATCGGCGAGTTGACGGGATTTCGCAGCGACGGCACCAGCAGTCCGAGCGTCCCGGTCGTCGCGAGCTTCAGGCCGCGGGCGATCGCATTCGGACGGTATTGCAGCTCGCGCGCGACATCGAGGATCCGCTGTCGCGTCTCCGGCCGCACTGCAACGTCGCCGCTGCTGTTGATCACACGAGAGACCGTCGAGACGTGCACACCCGCCGCTCGGGCGACGTCGTCCAGTCTGGCTGGGCGCGGGCGACAGCTCATCGGCGCCTGCGATCATAGAGCCGCGGAATCGGGTGAGCTAACGTTCGCGCCCGTGAGCGCGATCCAGCAGGACATCCTCGCGGAGGCGCTCCGGGTGACGGACGACGCCCTTGCTCGCGATGTCAAGCTTCGCGTTCTCGGCGGCGTCGCCGTCGCCTTGCACACACCGGAAGGCGTCCACCCGGCGCTGGCGCGGCCGTACCGCGACATCGATTTCATCACGACCCGCAAGCAGGGCAAGGCCTCGGCCCGGCTACTGCAGGAGCTCGGGTACGCCCCGAACGACCGGTTCAACGCGATGAACGGCGCGACGCGACTCGTCTTCTACGATCTCGAGCACGAGCGCCAGGTCGACGTCTTTGTCGGGACGTTCGGCATGTGTCACGAGCTGCCGATCGCCGACCGCCTGGAACTCGACGATCGCACCGTGCCGCTCGCCGAGCTGCTCCTGACGAAGCTGCAGATCGTCCGGTTGAACGAGAAGGACCTGTTCGACATCTGGGCGATCCTCTTCGCCCACGACCTGGCCACGCACGACCACGACGCCGTCAACGCCGCGTACGTCGCCCGCCTGCTCGCCGGCGACTGGGGGCTCTGGCGGACGAGCCGGCAGACGATCGAGACGGCACGCCGGCGCCTTGCGCAGTCGCCGCTCGGCGACGGCGATCGTGCCCGGGTGGACAGTCGCCTGGCCCGGCTCTGGGAGCAGGTCGAGGCGGAACCGAAAGGGTTGCGTTGGCGAAGTCGCGCAAGGATCGGCGACCGCACCAAATGGTACGAGGAGCCCGAGGAGATCCAGCATGGGACGCTGGACAGCACCTGACTCGGCCCGGGTGCCTTCGCGACCCTGGCGGCGCACGCTGGTCGCGCAGGAGTCCAGATGCTGACTGCACCGGCTCCGGCACGGGGAGTTGCCCTGACCGGTCGCCGTCAGGCGACCCGATAGTGCTGGAGGGCCTGCTCGTCGACGTCGACGCCGAGGCCGGGGCTCGTCAGCGGTTCGAAGAGGCCGTCGCGCACTTTCGGCTCCGGCCCGAACAGATTCCGCCGCAGCTCCTGGTCGGGATAGAGCTCGAGCGGACAGTATTCACACCACGGCGAGTTGCGCAGCGTGGCGGCGAGGTGGATGTCCGCGACGACCGCGAGTGCCGTAGCAACCCAGCCGTACGGAACCACCGACTTTCCCCGCACCATGGCGTCCTCGGCGACCCGGCGCGATTCGGTGAAGCCGACGCGCGCCACACACGGCTGGACGATGTCGACGTGGCCGCGGTCCATCATCTCGAGGAACTCGTTCCGCGTGACGAAGAGCTCCCCCACGGCGACCGGAACCGCAGACCGGTCGGACACCTCGCGGTAGCCGTCGATGTCGTCGAGCCAGAGCGGCGTCTCTATCAACCCGATGTCGTATGCCTCCAGCTCGCGCAGCACCCGGAGAGCCTCCTTCGCCGTCTGCCAACGGTGGCCGACGTCGACGAGCAGCTCCATGCCGTCACCCGCGGCCTCGCGGGCCGCCTCCGCGAGCTCCACAATGTTCCGGTTCGTCGGGGTGCAGTCGTCGAGGGGCTCGATCTTGACCGCCCGAAAACCGAGCGCACGCGCCCGGTCGATCATCTCGGTCGTGCGCCGGAGCGTGTTCTTCCAGTCGAGCGGACCCGTATAGACGGTGCTGTAGGGAGCCACCTGACTGCCGCTCGCACCCCCGAGCAGCTCGTGCACCGGCTTGCCCTCAGCCTTCCCCTTCACGTCCCACAGCGCGACGTCGATCGCCGCGAGCACGGCGACCAGCAGGCCACGCCGGCCTGACATCGCAGTCGAGCGGTACATCAGATCCCAGAGCCGCTCGGGGCGGAGCGGATCCTGGCCGACGAGGAGGTCCTTGATGCCCTGGCTCCAGCTGTGCGACCCGGGCGAGTCGACCAGGGCCTTCATCGCGCGGGGCGTGTGATTGCCCTCGCCGTAGCCGACGATTCCCTCGTCGGTCCGGACGCGGACGAGAAACGCGTCCTGCATCGCATCGGCAGCCGTCACGTCGATCGAGGGCTTCTCGACGACCATTGCCTCGATATCCGTGATCTTCACGCGAGCACAACACTACTATCGGGGCGGCCTTGCCACCTCCTTGCTCACGCGGCGGCGGGTGCGTGTATGACTGACTCTTCGATGAGCTCCGACCTACGGCATTCCGAGCGGCTCGGCCGCAGGATCAGAACGGGCGACGCGGTGTCGCTCGGAGTCCCGACAGACGAGCTCGCACTCGCCGCGCTCGCCGATGGTGATCTCGACTCCGCGCGGGAATTCTTCGACTACTCGATCGAGGAGACAGACCGGGTGCGCACGCTGTTTGCAACGTGGCTCGACGCATTGCTCGAATACGGCAGAGCCGAGTTGCCCGATCTTGATGCGGAGGTGGGGCGATTGACAGACCTGATCGGTTTGCCGCCACCGACGGACCTGGCCCCGGTCGGACCTGACGACGCTGAGCGGGGCTCCGCCGCGCTCGGGCGCGGCGACCGAGCCGGGTTCGAAAGGGCACTCCAGGCGCAGCGCCAGGCGGCGCTCACCCTCCACGACGCCCAGGCCGACTGGGCCTGGGGCCTGCTCTCGGCTCTGCGCGACGGGCTCGGGGAAGAGCGGATGGACGAGGTCTTCAGGGTGACGCAAGGCAACTGGGTGTCCGAGCGGTACGCCGCGCTCGGTGAGATGACGCCGCAGGAGTCGCTCGAGCTGACGATCGAAGGGATGCGCGGCCACTTCACCGGCCCTGCGCGGGCAGGCCGCGTCGACGTGGCCGAGAAGGACGACAGGTGGATTCTCAGTTTCGATCCGTGCGGCAGCGGTGGGCGGATGCGGCGCAGCGACCCGGACCGCGGGCAGACGCCGCGGACGCAGGCGCCGTTCTCGTTCGCGGTCACCGAGGAGGCGCACGACTGGTCCTGGGGGAGGAAGGGCGTCTGCCTCTACTGCGCCCACTGCGCGGTCGTCAATGAGATTCTCCCGATCGAGTCTCTCGGCGCGCCCATGCGCGTGACCGAGAATCCGCAGAACCCGGACGACCAGTGCCGGTGGACGATCTACAAATCGCCGGAGCACGTGCCCGATTGGGCGTACGAGCGCGTCGGGAAGCAGCCGCCCGCCCAGGCGTGAGCGATGCTGACCTACTCCGACCTGCCACTGCTGCCGACGAAGACGCTCGGCAGCCACGCCGTGCCGAGCTGGATGTGGCTGGTGCGCGACGCCGTTGCGAAGGGCGAGTTCGGTCCCGCCGATCTGGAGGAGGCGCTCCTCGACGCCGTGGAGCTTGCGCTGCGGGAGCTGACGGAGGCCGGTCTCGACATCGTCTCCGACGGCGAGTTCCTGCGCGCGGACTTCACCTCGAACTTCCACGACCGGATCGCAGGGCTCGAGCCGTTGACTCCCCGGCGGCAGCTCGGCTATCCCGGCCCGGATCAGGTGGACGCCTTCCGTTGCACGGCGCCGCTAAGCGTGCCCGGCGGCTACGGTCTGCTCCGCGAGATCGAGCTCCTCCGGACCCGGACGACCAAGCCGTTCATCACGCCGCTGCAGGGGCCGGTCACGCAGGCCTTTCGGATCGACCCCGGTGACATCTACGAGACAAAGGGGGACGTCGCCTGGGCACTGGCGCCGCTCGTCAATGCCGAACTGCGGGCGGCCGCCGCCGCGGGCGCGCGCCACGTACAGATCGACGAGCCCGCCTTCTGGATCATGCCCGGCGGGCTGCCGGAGATGGTCGACGTGTTCAACGCGTCCGTCGAGGGCGTCGAGGCGACGATCGAGCTCCACCTCTGCTTCGGAAACTTCCGTGGTCGCCCGGCGGTCTCCGAGCGCAGCTACGCCGCCTTCGCGCCGTACTTCTGCGAGCTGAGCGCCGACGTACTTCACCTGGAGTTCGCCAACCGTTCGATGGCTGAGTGCGAGCTCTGGTCCCAGCACGGCGCCGACAAGATCCTCTGCGCCGGCGTCGTCGACGTGAAGGGACGCTCGGTGGAGACCCCCGAGATCGTCGCCAACCGCATCCGGACGCTGCTGCGTTTCGTCCGGCCGGAAAAGCTCTGGCTCGCCCCTGACTGCGGCTTCAGCCAGACGGCCCGTAGCCTGACGGCCGGCAAACTCGACTCGCTCGTCGCCGGCGCCGCGATCGTCCGGCGCGAGCTCGGCTGAACCGTTGGAAACCTCCACCCTGCTACCCACGACGCTCGTCGGCAGCTACCCGCAGCCCGACTGGCTGATCGACCGCGAGCGGCTGGGTGAGCGCCTGCCGCCGCGTGTCCCTGCCCCGGAGATCTGGCGCGTTCCCGAACCATGGCTCGAGCAGGCCCAGGACGACGCGACTCTGCTGGCGCTCCGCGACTTCGAGCTCGCCGGTATCGACATCGTCACCGACGGCGAGATTCGCCGCGAGAGCTACTCGAATCGCTTCGCGAGCATGCTCGGCGGACTTGACCTTGCCGACCCGGGTGTCTTCGTCGAGCGGGTTGGGATCGAGAACCTCGCGCCGCGCGTCGTCGGGCCGGTCAGGCGCGAGGGCCCCGTCCAAGTGCGCGACGTCGAGTTCCTCCGCCGGCACACGGACCGGCCGGTCAAGATCACCGTGCCCGGGCCGTTCACCATGGGTCAGCAGACGCAGGACGAGCATTACGGCGACGAGCGGGGGCTTGCTCTCGACCTCGCGGCGGCCGTCAATGCCGAGATTCGCGATCTCTTCGCCGCCGGCGCGGATGTCGTTCAGATCGACGAGCCCTACCTTCAGGCGCGGCCCGAGAAGGCGCGGGAGTATGGCGTCGAGGTGGTCGACCGCGCAGTCGAGAGCATCGAGGGCACGATTGCGCTGCACATGTGTTTCGGCTACGCCCACTTCAAGCTCGGCCGGCCCGTCGGATACTCGTTTCTCGAGGAGCTGAATGCCAGCTCCGTCGACCAGATCTCGATCGAAGCGGCCGAGCCGCGGCTTGACCCCTCGATCTTGAAGCAGGTGCGCGAGAAGACGGTGATCCTCGGCGTTCTCGATCTTGGCGACCCTGACGTGGAGTCGCCGGCGGTAGTCGCCGGCCGCATCAGGAGCGCGCTCGAGTTCGTCCCCCCGGAACGCCTCGTCCTCGCTCCGGATTGCGGCATGAAGTACCTACCGCGCGCGGTCGCGTTCGGCAAACTGCAAGCGCTCGTCGCGGGCACGCGCATGGTGCGCGCTGAACTTGGAGACAGCAGCGGCTCCTGAGCTGCTCCGGAGTTGAGAGGAGCAGCGCCACGACGACGTCGCGGGCGATCTCTGCGGAGAAAGAGCGCCCGATTCGTCACTCGATCTCGGCTCAGCGGCGGCCGCTGGAATCGACGCCGCTGACGGTAGCCCGAGCGCGCCTGTCACGGATACCACGCCGCCGCCGGCATGATCAGAAGAGAAGCCGCAGCTTTCACACGGGGTCGAGCCTGTGCAAGCGACTGGCGGAAAGCTCGAGCGAAGTTCGGGTCAAACGGAACGCCATCGACCGGCACCTCGTACGAATAGTCCCGCCCCGGCACGGGGCCGCTCACGAGGACGAGCGCGAACCAGTGGGATTCGACGATGAACGTCCGCGCACGGCACCCGAGTACCTCGACTTCGGCCGGACCGTCCAGCTCGACCCAGACGGTCGCATCGGTCGCTCTGACGTGGCGGAGCAGCGGGCCGAGGACGAGCCGCGACACGCTCTGAGGGTAACGACCGGCGTTGACTGCCCAAAATGCAGCGCAGTGCCCGTTCGCGACCGGAGTACGGAGGAACGCCCGGCCTCGGCGTGTCGGGGGAAGCGACATCTCCGGCGCGCGCGACTCATGCGTCACCTCCGGGGCCGCGCCGGTAGCGTTCGACCGATGGCGGAGCTTGCGACAGTGACACTGCGCATCAACAGCGAGGAGCACGCGCTCGAGCTCGACACCCGCACGTCGCTGCTCGACCTCCTGCGCGAGCACCTGGGGCTCACGGGGGCAAAAAAGGGCTGCGACCACGGGCAGTGTGGCGCGTGCACGGTGCTGCTCGACGGACGGCGCGCGAACGCCTGCCTCGCGCTGGCGGTCGCGTACGACGGCGCCGAGATCGTCACCGTCGAGGGCCTGGCGGAGAGCGGCTCGCTGCACCCCCTCCAGGCCGCATTCGTGGAGCACGACGCCTTCCAGTGCGGCTACTGCACGCCCGGACAGCTCTGCTCGGCGATCGGCATGCTCGGCGAGGTCGAGGCCGGATGGCCGAGCCACGCCTCTCTCGACGTCGCCGCGGAGCCGAGTCTCGATGCGGCCGAGATCCGCGAGCGGATGAGCGGGAACATCTGCCGTTGCGGCGCCTATCCGAACATCGTCGCCGCGATCGAGGAGGTGTCTGGTTGAAGCCGTTCCGCTACGAGCGCGCGCACGACGAGAGCGGCGCGGTCGGGGCGATCGCTGCGACAACGGGGGCGAAATTCCTGGGTGGCGGCACGAACCTCGTCGATCTGATGCGGCTCGGGGTCGAGACGCCCGAGCTGCTGGTCGACGTCACGCGGCTGCCGTATGACCGAATCGACGTGACCGATCAGGGCCGTTTGCGAATCGGCGCGGGTGTTCGGAACAGCGACCTCGCCGCGGATCCGCGCGTGCGCACCGGCTACCCGGCGCTCGCCGAGGCGCTCCTCGCCGGGGCCTCCGGTCAGCTCCGAAACCTCGCGACGACGGGCGGCAACCTGCTGCAGCGGACACGTTGCCCATACTTCCAGGACCCGACGGGGCCGTGCAACAAGCGCGAGCCGGGCACCGGATGTCCCGCACGCGAGGGCGAACACCGCAATCTCGCGATCTTCGGCCACTCGGAGCACTGCGTCGCCACGCATCCCTCGGACATGGCGGTGGCGCTGGCCGCGTTCGACGCGATCGTTCGAGTCGTCGGCCCGAGGCGCGAACGCGAGATCCCGCTGGTCGACTTCCATCGGCTGCCGGCCGACACGCCGCAGCACGACACGGTGCTCGAGCGAGACGAGCTGATCGTCACAGTTGACCTGCCTGCCCTGCCCGTTGCCGCCAACTCGAGGTATCGCAAGGTGCGCGACCGCGCATCGTTCTCGTTCGCACTCGTCTCGGTCGCCGCGGCGCTCGATGTCGTCGACGGCGAGGTTCGTGACGTCCGCATCGCGTTCGGCGGGCTCGCACACAAGCCGTGGCGCGCGAGCGCCGCGGAGGAGGCGCTCCATGGCTCGGAGCCGACTGCGGAGGCTTTCGCCAGCGCAGCCGACGCCGAGCTGATGCAGGCGGAGCCGCTGCGGGACAACCGCTACAAGGTCGAGCTCGTTCGCAACACGCTCGTCCGCACGCTCGTGGAGCTGGCCGGATGAGCGTGCTGACCCGCTTGATCGGCGCGCCGGTCGACCGGATCGAAGGGCGCGCCAAGGTCGCCGGCGAGGCGACGTACGCGTTCGAGTACCACCAGGAGCACGTCGCCTACGCGGTGATTGTCCAGTCGGCGATCGCCAAGGGCACTGTCCGAGCGGTCGACCCCGCCGCTGCCCTTGCACTGCCCGGCGTGGTCGCTGTGCTCTCGCACGAGAACGCACCGGCCCTGGCCTCCGCGGAGGGGGAGCTCGCGGTGCTGCAGTCGACCGAGATCTCCTATCGCGGACAGATCGTCGCGGCGGTGATCGCCGACAGCCTCGAGACAGCCCAGCAGGCCGGGCAGCTCGTCCAGGTGGGCTACTGCGTTGCAGAGCACGACGTCGACCTTCGTGCTGACCACCCCGGCCTCTACAAGCCTGACAAGGTCAATCCCAACTTCCCGACCGACACGGAGGCCGGTGACGTCGAGCAGGCGCTCGCAACGGCTGTGATCACCGTCGACGAGACGTACACGACGCCCGCACAGCACAACAATCCAATGGAGCCGCACGCCACGATCGCGGTGTGGGAGAACGGCGGGCTCACGCTGTACGACTCGAACCAGGGCGCATGGCGTGTCGCTGAGACCGTCGCAGAGATCTTCGGGCTCGAGGCAAGCAAGATTCGGGTCATCTCCCGGCACGTCGGCGGCGGCTTTGGCTCGAAGGGCGTGCCGCGCCCGCACGTCGTCCTCGCGGCGATGTGTGCGCAGCACGTTCAGCGTGCGGTGAAACTTGCGGTGACGCGGCAGCAGATGTTCACGCTCACGGGGTACCGCACCCCGACGATCCAGCGGCTCCGGCTCGGGGCCGACCCGGATGGCAGGCTGACGGTGATCGCACACGATGTCATCGAGCAGACATCGACGGTGCAGGAGTTCGCCGAACAGACGGCGGTCGCCACGCGAATGATGTACGCCTCACCAAACCGACGAACGACGCACCGTCTCGTCGCTCTGAACCTGCCCACTCCGTCCTGGATGCGCGCTCCGGGTGAATGCCCCGGCATGTATGCGCTTGAATCCGCGCTCGATGAGCTCGCGATCGCGTGCGAGCTTGATCCGGTCGAGCTGCGGATCCGGAACGAGCCCGAGATCGACCCGGAGAGCGGCAACCGCTTCTCGACCCGCAACCTCGTCGCCTGCCTGCGGGAGGGAGCGGAGCGGTTCGGCTGGTCGGATCGCGACCCGAAACCTGCGTCGCGCCGCGATGGCCGCTGGCTCAGGGGGATGGGCGTGGCATCGTCGACGTATCCGGCTCGGCGCGCTCCATCGACCGCACACGCCCGCGCCGAAGCCGACGGGACGTTCACGATCCGGATCACGGCATCCGACATCGGCACCGGCTCGCGGACGGTCCTCACGCAGATCGCCGCGGACGCGCTCGAGGTTCCGCTCGAACGCGTGCGTGTCGACATCGGCGACAGCGAGTCAGGCCAGGCGATGCTTGCCGGCGGCTCGATGGGGACCTCGTCCTGGGGCACCGCGGTCGTGAAGGCGTGCCGGCAGCTCCGTGCCGGCGAGATGGAAGTCAGCGTCGACACGACCGAGGACGCGGCCGCAGACGAACCGCTCGCGAAGCACGGCTTCGGCGCGCAGTTCGCCGAGGTCCGGGTCGACGTCGATACCGGGGAGGTGCGCGTACCGCGCTTGGTCGGCGTGTTCGGGTGCGGCCGGATCATCAATCCGAAGACCGCGCGCTCGCAGTTCATCGGCGGAATGACGATGGGGCTGTCGATGGCGCTCCTCGAGGAGGCTCTTCTGGATCCCCAGCTCGGCGCGTACGTGAACCACGACCTCGCGATGTACCACGTTGCGACCATCGCGGACATCGGTGAGATCGACGTGGCCTGGATCGACGAGGAGGATCTGCACGTGAACCCCATGGGGTCAAAGGGAATCGGCGAGATCGGTATCGTCGGCACCGCTGCGGCAGTCGCGAATGCCGTCTACAACGCGACCGGTGTCCGTGTTCGCGATCTACCGATCACGCCCGCCAAGCTCATCGGCAGGCTCTAACACCGAAGCTCTTACGGACGAGGGAGCCGTAGCGCCGTCTCGGAGTGGTCGGCGGCCGTTGCCGATGTTGGCGGCCGTCGATTCGGTCGAGGCCGTGGGCGGTGTCGGATCAGTTGGGCGCAGATCGGGCCGCTGCTCCTCCGCAAAGCCGCGCGCCTCCGCTCTCAGGCGGCCGGTCGGTGACCACGGCCTCATCCGACGTCGAGCACAAAGGAGCTCCATGACCTGTTACCAACCGGGCCGCTGCGCGAGCGATCGCAGGACGCGCGATCACCCGCGGCTTGAGTGGGTTGGAGGTTCTACCGCGGCGTTGATCCCGCGCTCAGGGAGCCGATGGTCGGTTCGCCGCTCGCCCCTTGGCGGGTGACTCGAAGCCTGGGATCGGACGGCGGCATCGCGCCCAGGAAGCGGTGGCAGAGCAGCTGTCTTGCCTTCAGGAGTTGTTCCCGATCAGCGACGGCGTCGGCCAGCCGGCGGGGCGGTCGACGTAGACGACCCCGCCCGAAGCCGGAATCCACGCACGCTCGAACTGCTCACGGTTGTAGACGTGTCTCACCTCGGCGTCGGTCGGCGAGGCCGGGTCGTACGCGATCACGTCACCGGTTCCCGTGAACCCGCCGATCACCATCAGGTGGCCGTTCGTGCTCTTGATCGCGGTGTCGAGCTTGTTCGACGTCCACGCGACCGAGGCGACGAGCGGGATGCGAGCCTTGATGAACGGCTCCGCTTCGCTGAGGTTGTGCAACTGCGTCACATCGGAGACGAGTCCGCGCTCTGCCGCGTACGCCGTGTTGAACGGCCAGTTGCCGGCGCCTTGGTAGTGGTAGTCGAAGACGAAGCGCGCCGTGTAGTCGACCTCAGGGTCCTGGGGCGGGTTGACCCAGGAGGTTTCGGCGGACGTCGGCGCGTACTGCGTTCTCGTCGTCTTCTGCCAGTACCGGACGACCATCGCAGTCGAGGTCGGGCTGCACCAAGCCTCCCCGCCGTTATCGAACTGAGGGTAGTGACCGTGGTGGATCTCCTGCGAGTACTGCGGCACGCCGAGATCGATCGTGTCTCCGTTCATCGTCGTCACGCTCGGGAAGTCCTGCTTCTGGTTCGTCAGGTTCGACGCGACCGCGCTGTAGCGGCTGACGGAGGCGGGCGCCGTCGCCGCGGTCAATCCGGCTCGGCGATAGATCGTCAACCGCAGGCGATACGCGATCGCCGGATGATCCTTCGCAAAGAAGGTGTCGATCGAGACAAAACCGTCGGCGTCCCCCTGGCCGCCGACAGAGGTGCGGTGGAAGTCGGAGTCGTTGTACGTCCAGCGGCCAAGGACGTACCACTTCGACGCCCAGTGGCCGTCGTCGAACTGCGGCAGCACTTCCGACTGCACCCACGTCCCCGGCGAGGTCCTTGCGTCCCACGAGGAGACGAGCTCGTTGAAGCGGAACGAGAGGTTGTACACGGGCGACGTCCAGGTGCCATAGGAGTAGCTCCCCGAACCGTCGACCGCTGCGCCGAGCACCGGCACCGAGGCGTACGGGTCCCTGTACGAGAAACTCCGGAGCGAACCGGAGGCAAGCGTCAGCTTGCCGGCCGAGTTCGCGAGCCCGCTGGTCACACCTGACCCGAAGTTGACGGTATTGAAGTTGAGCGGATAAGGCTGCCCTGCGAGCGCAGGGGCTGAGGAGCCCAACAGGAGCCCGGCGGCTGCGGCGGCGACGAGCGCGTGTCGAATCATGCGCGCGATCGTAACTGAATCCTGCACCAAAGCGTAGGTGCCGGAGACTGATCCGGCCTCGGAGCCGCAAGCGTCTGCCCCCCTGCCGTGCGACGCTGGACTCCGCCGAGCGTGCGAAGGGTCGTCGCCCGAGCTGCGCGCCCGACAATCGATCTGGGCAGAGACGCGCACCTTCCGACGAGCGCTCAACACCACCGACGGAGGCCGCAGGCATCAGGCGTACTGCTTCAACAGAGGCAATCCAGTGCGCCACCACCCGTGGCGCGTTATACGATCGGATATCAGAAGAAGCCGGGATGCCGCTTCAGGAGGCCGTAGCATTCGCAGGCGTCGTGGCTCCTGACGCCGGGCTGAGAGGCAGCCTACGCGACGAGGCGGGCGTGCTCGATCTCGTCGAGCGCGAGCGTGTGGGTGCCGCCGCAGTCGTGGCACCAGACGTCGATGGAGCGGTTGGAGAGCCTGATCGGCGTAAACGTCCGGGCGGCCGCAGCCTCCTCACCCGCGTACACCACCTCGACGTCGCTGGCGGACCGCAGCGCGTCGGCGATGACCGTGCGCGCGGCGGTTGTGGGCGATGGGAGGGCCTGGTCGAGGCCGGAGACCTGCCGGCCCTGCGGCTTCGGCGAGCGTCTCTTGAGCGGACGCCAGAGGTAGTCAGCGTCGGTCGAGGCAGGCGTCTCGTGCCAGGAGCCCGACACCCGGTCGAGACCGGGCTCCAGCGTGTGCCCGGCCGCGGCGAGCTTTCGTTCGAGGGCGGCGACGTCCCCCGCCGCCACCGCCAGGAAGCGGTCCCCGAGCCGCTCGGCAACGAGACCGCGCAGAGCGCCGGCGGCAAGCTCGTCAGCCGCGGCGGGATCGCCGGCATCGAGGAAGAGGGCCGAACGGAGCCGGAAGCTCCGGGTCGAGGCTGACCACTCCGCCACGGAGCGTTCCACGTTCTGAGGCAGCGCCTCGGCGAGCTGGCGCAGGCGAGTCAGGAGGCCCTCGCTGCCGAGGCCGCTCGACGCGGTCGCCTGCACCGCCTTCCTCGTGAGACGGTAGACGTGTGATTGCCCCCGCTCCCGCTCGCAGAGGCGCTCGAGCGCGAGCCGCTCGAGCGGCGAGGCCGGCCGGAGGAGGACGAGCTCGAAGTTGCTCTGACACACCGCCGGGGCACCGCGCGTCGGTACGGGCCCGACCGCTTCGAGCCGGGCTGCTGCTGCCCGGCCCTGGGCATCGAGTCCGAGTTCCACACCACCTGCGAGCCAGAGCGGCAGGAGGCCGTGGAGTGCGAGGGCCTCGTCGTGCCAACCAGCGTCAACGCGTGCCCCCGATTCCTCGAAGAGGCTGCGGAGTGCCCGCCCGAAGCTCGCGAGCTCGACCACGTGCCCGGCGTGCGCGCCCGCGAGCTCGGCTGCCATGGTGGCGGCTGCTCGCCCGCCGGAAGCGATCAGCCGGCCGCGCAGTTCGTCGCAGTCCGCCGCAAGCTCTGACGCGAGGTCACCGGCAGGCACGAGCTCGCGCCGGCCGTCGCCGCCGGGCCGATCGTCGACCCGCACACGCAGCAAGCCGGCCTCACGCAGGAAGCAGAGGGCGAGCTCCACGCGGTCCTCGACGAGGTCGTCCTCGAGGCCGTCGAGCAGCGGCAGGGAGGCAGCGAGTTTCGGCCAGAAGCGCTGATAGATGTCCCCGCCGGCCTTCACGCGGGCGGGCGAGCGCTCGAGGAAGGCCGAGAGCACAGCGGCGTCGTGTGCCGTCTGGAGCGGGGCAGCGACGAAGCGGTCAGCGCTTCCCGCAGCGAGAGCGTGCGTGTAGAGACCAGCGAGCGCACGCCGGATCGGGCCGCGGAGGTCGGCCGGCAGGACGTACTCGTGCGACCACGACGTCGACGCAAACACATACAGGAGGCCGTGCTGCTCGAGCTCCTGTGCGGGCACGTCGGAGCCCCTCGCACCGTAGCGGGAGAGGATCCCGTCGCCGAACGCCAGCCGTCCGGCCAGCGCGCGGGCGGACGAGGGAAGCGCGGCCACGAGGCCCCCGAGCCGCTCGGTGTCGAGAAGAGCTGCGGCGACCTGGGCCCCCGTCGCCCCGTTCCCGAGCTCGAGCGCCCGGGCTACAGCACGGCGGTGCGTCTTCGGCGCTCCCTCGAACAGCTCGCGCGCGGTCATGCGGCGAGCGACTCGGCCGGTGTGTACAGCTCGGCCGGCGCCAGGACCGAATAGCGATACCCTTGCTCGGCGAGGAAACGCTGCCGGTTGTGCGCGTACTCCTGCTCGCACGTCTCATGCGAAACGAGCGTGTAGAACCAGGCCCGGTTCTCGCCGGGCTTCGGCCGCAGGAGGCGGCCCAGCCTCTGGGCCTCCTCTTGACGCGAGCCGAACGTGCCCGACACCTGCACTGCGACGCTCGCGGTGGGAAGGTCGAGTGCGAAGTTCGCGACCTTGCTGACGCAGAGGACCGGCAGCTCGCCGGCGCGGAACGCGTCGTAGAGCGCCTCGCGCTCACGTCGCGGGGTTTCGCCCACCACGAGCGGCGCATCGAGTCGCTCCGCGAGGCGCGCCAGCTGATCGAGGTAGTGCCCGATCACCAGTGCCTGGGCGCCCGGGTGCCGGCCGAGGACTGTGCGCACGAGAGTGTCTTTGGCCGGGTTCTCGCTCGCGATCCGGAAGCGCTCGCGCTCGCCGGCGAGGGCGTACTCGAGGCGCCGGCCCGGTTCGAGCGGCACGCGTACCTCGGCGCATTCGGCGCCCGCGATCCAGCCCTCCTCCGCGAGCGCTCGCCAGGCGGCGTCAGAGCGCTTCGGCCCGACCAGCGAGAAGACGAGCGGCTCGGCGCCGTCCTCGCGAATCAGCGTCGCAGTGAGGCCGAGGCGGCGACGCGCCTGGATCCTTGCCGTCGCGCGGAACACCGGGGCTGGCAGGAGGTGGACTTCGTCGTAGACCACGAGGCCCCAATCACGACGCTCAAACAGCTCGAGGTGCGGGAACGGGCCGTCGCGCCGCGGCCGGTGGGTCAGGATCTGGTAGGTCGTCAGCGTTACTGGCCGGATCTCCTTCCGCTGGCCCGAGTATTCGCCGATCGCCTCCGGTGCCAGGGTCGTCTTCGCTGCCAGCTCCTTCCGCCACTGCGAGAGCGAGGCGGAGTTGCTCGTCACCACCAAGGTCTCTGCCTGCTGGCCTGCGATCGCGGCCAGACCGACCACCGTCTTGCCGGCGCCGCAGGGCAGGACGACGACGCCCGCACCCGCCTCGGCAAACGCCCGCACGGCCGCGCATTGGTACGGACGCAGCTCGAGGCTCTCGGCGAGCGCGAGCGCGAGCGGTGCACCGTCCTCGTAGGGCGCCAGATCCTCGACCGGCCAGCCGAGCCCGATCAGGGCCTGCTTGAGCGGCCCGCGGGCGGCGGCCGCCAAAACGGCCTCCGTCGGGCTCACCCGGCCGGCGAGCAGCTCCGCGACCGGTTGCGCCCTGCTCACCTCGACGAGGAGCGCGGCGTCGTCTGCGATGAGCCGCAGGGATCCGTCCTCGCCCGCGAGCAGGCGCAAACGGCCGTAGCGCGCACAGAGGTCACGGACGTCGGCGAGGACCGCCTGCGGGACGTCGTAGCGGGAAAGCTCGACGAGCGTCGCGGCGATCGAGTCGGCGCCGAGACCGGCCGCGGCCGCGTTCCAGAGCGACACCGCGGAGATCCGGTAGGTATGGACGCGCTCCGGGCTCTTCTCGAGCTCGGCGAACGTGGCGAGTGCGACCCGAGCGCGCTCGAAGTCGGGATGAGCCACCTCGAGGAGGACTGAGCGGTCGCTCTGGACGATCGCGGCGCCTGACACGCCGGGGAGACTAATGACGCCCGCGGACGTCGCCGTGCTCTATGGCTGACGCCTGGACGCAAGGCCAGAGTCGGGCGGCTCGCACGCCCGCGCTTTCCTCGATCGGCGCCCGCCTGCTCCCGACACGGGTCGGTCCGCGCTCGCCGGGAGCTGCCGCGATTTGACGCGCTGATCCTCGCGGATTTCCGGCGGCACCGCCGGAGGAGAAGTGCTGAACATACCTGCGCGTGCGGCTGTCTCGGGAATGCCCGTGACGCGGCGAGACCGCGCCCCGGACGCCCTGCCTCAAGACGCGTCGACGTCTATTCGCCCGCGCTCGCCCGCCGCCAGACGAAGGTCTGTTGCCAGGGGATGGTCGGGTTCGGCAAGAACGGTCAGGCACTCGGTCGCTCGAGTCATCCCCACATAAAGCGTGCTTCGCAGCTCTTCCAGCGTCTGCTTCGCGCGGGGCGTGCAGCAGAGCACGACGGACGGAAACTCGAGACCCTTGGCGCTGTACACGGTCGAGAGAATGATCGGTTCGAGCGCCTCCGCCACCCGCTCCTTGTTCTCCTCGTTCTGGGGATCGGTCACGAAGAAGAACGGAACCTTCTCGCTCCGGAGCCCGCGTTCCAGCTCGATCGCCTGACGGTTCCCGATACAAAGAAATGCAAGTGTCTTCGGCGCCGAGCGTTTTGCGCTGTGCCGCTTCGCCTCTGCGACCACCCATTCGACCAGCTTCGTGCGGTCGCAGTAGACGAGGACGGGAACGGGCCCCTGACGCACTGCTGCCTCGGGCGGCACGATGACGGTCTCATCGTCCAGGTCAATGAGATCGGCGTCTGCACCTTCCGGGAGCAGGAAGGCATGGGCAAGCTCGAGGATCTCTCGCGTGTTGCGGTAGTTTCGCCGGAGGATCCTCGTCCGCCCCTGGGCCTGGATGCCGGCATCTCTCCAGCTAAACGTCTGCCGGAACACGTTCTGAGCCGCGTCGGCGACGATCAGAACGTCGTTGAACCTCTCGTCGGCAAGGGAAACGGCGAAGCGCAGCGCGTTGGGACCGAAGTCTTGTGCCTCGTCCACGAACACCGCCCGGTACCGCGCCAGCGCGCCGCGCTGGAGTGCTTCGAGGCCAACGGCCGCTCGCTGCTCGCCGGTGCGGTCGTCCTGAAACCCAGGATCCGACAGCCCGACGTCTTTGATCGCGCGCCAGATCAGCGTATTGAGTGGCTTCACGTGGACGTTCGGGTAGTCCTCGAGGTACGTCCGAAGGACGCTAGCGAGCGAGCGCGTGTAGCAGGTGAGCAAGAACCGGTGCTGCGGAAACATCTGGGCGAGGAGCTTCGCCCGGTAGACGAGGATGAGGGTCTTGCCGCTGCCCGCGACCCCGCGGACGACGCGATGCCCCTCGCCGATGCCCTTCGCCAGCGCTTCCTGCTGCTGATCCAACACGCGAACGAGGGCCTCGCCTTCGGGCGCGCGGAAAATGGCGAGCTGGTGATCGTCACCGGGGGCGTCGATCACAATCTCGGGTTGGACGAGACCTCGAAGGACGTCGAGTCGTTCACCCTCGATCGGCGAAGACGCCCCGAGCAGTTGGACGAATCGCCGGTGGAGCGGGCTCGGGGTGTCGCCAGCCACGCCCTGCTCGACCTCGCTCCGGAAGACGCAGCGGTCGAGGTCCAGGATCTTCTCGAGCTCTCTCTCCTCGGCGTCCGAACGTTCGAGGGCTGGGAAGACCGCGGCTGCCCCCACGGCGATTCTCACTCCGTCCAGCCGCGGCTCCGCGGCGATCCGCTCGCGGAGCATCGCCGCGAACCCCTCCGCCCGAGCCAGTGGCTGCTCGACCTCGGCTTCCGCGTCGTCCCGCACGATCCGAAGGCGCCCCCGGATGGCGCCGAGGAGCTTGTTCGCCCGCACCTCGAGAACCTCGAGGAGCGCGATGCCGTTGTCAGGCATCAGGACGACAAAATGCGGCTTGCTGCCCTCCGAGTCGAAGAGCGGCTCGAACCAGACGACGGCCTCGTCGTCGAGGCCGTTCTTGAGCGCGGTCGCCACCCTGCGGACGGTGACCGGCACATCGACGCGGCTGCGAAGGTTGTCGGGGATGAGAAAGGCCATCGATCAGCCCTTGGACGATAGTCCGAAGAGGCGCCTGGCTCGCGCCATCGACAAAAAGTGCGTCAGGCCGGCGGGAGATCGGTCGGCGGGCGCCCGAGCGCTCTTCGAGCTTCGAGAGCAGGGCGCTCCTCCCGGGTGGTGGCATGAGGAGCACGCTCCCCGACGAGCAGCGACTCGAGTAATCCTGGCAAGGTTTTGCCGCATGCCCGGGCGCCGATGCTGAACGGCGTTCCTGCGACGTATGCACTGCCGCGATCCACACTTGCGAAGAATCCGGGACGGGTGAGGAGCCTCAGATCCGCCGATCCCTCCTCGAGCTGCTCGAGCAAACGGGCGGGCCCGAAAGCCGTCACGCGGACGCCACGCCTGCTCGCAGCAGCGATCGCGGCGATCAAGCCGCCCGGCAGAGGGAAGTCGCGCGGCACGTTCACGACGAGCGACCGCGCCGCAGTCCCAACCTCCTCGATCAGACGGCGAGAGAGCTGCTGCCAGTCGTCGTTCCACTCGATGCCTCCGGGTCCGAATGCCTCCGCGACGTCCGAGGCAGACGGCGTGATGGCCATGCCGTACTCCCTGCAGAGGTCGAGCAAGCGACGCACCGGTGCCTGTGGTGCGAATCGACTCTCGACGAACTCACAGTTCGCGAGGACTATGGCCTTTCCCTTGGCCCGCGAGATGCCGACGTTGACGAGGCGCAGGGCCATGTCGACATCGGAGCCCGTGAGTCTGCTCGGCGTGTCCTGCGGGTGAGAATCGACGAGGTCGAGGATCACCACGTCCCGTTCCGATCCCTGGAACCGGTGCACGGTCGCAGCGCTCGCGTTCTCGAGCGCGAGATCGCGGACACCGGCGGCAAGAAGCCGCGCCTGGGCCCGGTAAGGAGAGACCAGCGCGCTGGGCCGCCCCAGAACGCGGGCAAGCGAAAGCACCAGAAGCAGGTGCATGGTGTTGGCGCGCGAGAATGAGCCGAGCTTCGCTTCGAGCTGGCAAGCCGAGTGCAACAGCGAGGTGTCGACGAGGAGCAGCGGTTCTCCGGGGTACGGCTCCCCGTCGGCCAGCAGCGCCGCCTCCCCCGCAGCGGTCGGGTCCGTGCGGAGCCGGCCGCCGTACGCCAGCCTGCTGACCGCTTCGCCGATCGGCTTCGCCATCCGGTACTGCGTGTCCAGGAGCGTGACTCGCTCGTCGTCCTCGCCCGAATCGATCCGCTCGCGAATGCCGGCTAGATCGAACGCGTCCCGCCCCAGCCAGGCGTGCACACCGCCCTGCTGTGAAACGCAGACCGGAGGAAGCTGGCGGAAGTCGCCGAGGACGACAAGGCGCTTGGTCGTTCTCGTCGCCGCGGCAAGCACCCAGGGAATCGATGCCATACTCGCCTCGTCCAGGAGCACGGCGTCCGGTCGCAGCTCCCAGAGCACCTCGGAGAGGACGAACCGGGAAAGTGTTGCCCCAACGACAACGGCCTCTCTGATCAGGTCATCGGACAGGCGCTTGTACCGCTGCCGGAGTGGGCCAAGCCTCGCGCGGACGCTTGCAAGCTGACCGGCGAACGCATCTCGCTCGCGGTCGTCTGTCGTGGCGCGGAGTCGGGCGGCAAGCCCGCGACGGCGTTCCTCCAGCCTGCGCCGTTCGAGCGTGCCGCCGGGATCCCGCCTGGCGAGAACCCCGTCGAGGAGGATCTCCTCGCGACGGAGTGCGTCCTGATGGTGCGGCGCGCCGACCCGGATGATCCGTCCGCCTGCGAGATCCGAACTCTCCCTGAAGGTCTCTGCGATCCGCAACATCGCAACGTCGACGGCGACGTTCGCGTGCGCCAGGACGAGAATGCGATCTCCGGCATCAACAAGCATGCGGGCGATCTGAGCAAGGTTCGCGGTCTTGCCGGTACCAGGGGGACCCCACACGAAATGGAGGTCGCTGCCGGCGACTCGCGCCATCGCCCGGAGCTGGGCCGGATTCGGAACGAGTGCTGGATCCTCGAGGCGCGCGAGTGTCGACTGCGCGTCGGTCGCCCGCTCCAGATCGGAGCCCGACCGCACGGGGCCCGTCCCGGCGAGAGCGCCGGCCATACCGGCGGTCGGCAGTCCAGCTCGCCCGGCGGACGCCGTCGCGATCAGGCGCCGTCGAAGCGATTCGAGGATGAAGGCGGGCTGACTCGTGATGGCTGCCGTCGAGATAGCCTCCCCGGCGTCCTCGCTCAGATGCACGAGTACATGGAAGTCATCCACGGCTGCGAGTACGCCACGATGCTGTCGTCCGGCATGCCGGACGAGAACGGGCGTCTCAGGCGCCAGCGGAACCTGCAGCTCCGCCGTGAAGGTGTACAGCGCGCTGCCGATCGTCCTGTGTACGCGTCGCCCGCCGGTGACGTCGAAGCTTCGCCCCGCCTCGCGCCCAACCGCGGCGATTTCCGCGTCGATCGCCTCGATCATCGCGGCGAACGGCCCGATAGGTACCGTCCACGCAAGCTGCCCAGAAGATCCCATTAGCCGAGAAAGCTGAGCATCAGCCGGCAGGCCTACGGCCCATAAGCCCTGCATACAAGGGAGAAACGCCCCTTTCGTCAAGGGCCTCCGCCGTTCCCTCTACCACTGATCCACCGTGTTAGGCCCGTGCACTCGGGGCGGCCCCCGCCTGGCAGGCTTCATCGGCCGTAGCAGTCTGGACAAATGGGGCGGTGCTCGTTCTGGTCGAGCCACACCTCGCAACCTAGTGCACCGTCCGGAGGATCGCGTTGATTTGCTGAGGGCTTGCCGTGCGACGGCTTGGCGGTCGGGTTCGGAGCGCTGGGTGAAGCCGAGCAGCTGCGCCTTCAGGTCTTCCTTGCCAGTGAAGATCCCTCGCTGAGCAGGCGGCGGCAGAGGACGGAGAAGAAACGCTCGATCCGAACATTCCTGTACATGTCAAGTGGGGGTAGGGGCAACAGCAGACCCCGTCAAAGCGCCTCGCGCTCGGTCTGCGAGCCGCCCTTGGGGTGACCGGGCCGGCTGTTGCCGCTCGGTCGGCAGGGAGGTTCCGCAATCTGCGATGCGCAACGATGGAGACGCTCCTGGCCTTGATGGTCACGCCGAGTTGGTTCAGCGCGGCGGTGTGCGCCTTGACTGCCCCCTCGTAGGCGACCCGCAGCTGCCGGATCGACTCGCTGATCCCGTCTGTCTGCTTTGGCACCGCGGTCGCCTCCCTCCTGATCGACGACGCCGATCGGGCCGTGTTCGCCTTCAGGACCGAGGTTTCTGTTTCTTGAACGGTAAAACGGCGGAAGAGCCCCCGCGTCCCGGCGGGGGAGAAGTCCAGGAACCCTCGTTTGAGGGATGGGAGCGGTTTGAATAATCGAGCATGATCGAGTGTGCGCCATTGATTCAGGCGCTCTGCGGCACAAACGGGGGCTAACACAATGCGGCGGCACAGGGTGCTCATCGCCGACGACCATCGGCGGATGTTCGGCGCACGGGAGGATTACTCGCGCCTCCGCCCGCTCGAGATCAGCCCTCTCAAAAAAATTTCGCTGTTCCTCGGGCTCGCCGCGGCAGCTCTCGCTCTGGTGGTAGGGGCAGGGGCGAGCTCGTCCGCCGGGAACCTCGCGCCGGCGTCGCACGCGCTGTACGGCGCCTCCGTCCCCGGCCCTGTGACAGCGATCACGAGCTTCGAGTCGCTGATCGGCCGCAAGCTCGCGATCGACCACCACTTCTGGCGTTGGACCGATAGCTGGCCGACGAGCACGTACGAGTCCTGGGACGTGAAGAACGGCCGGATCCCGATGGTCAGTTGGGACGGGCCAAACGCGACGCTCGACAGCATCACCAACGGCAGCCAGGATGCGGTGATCCGCAGCCACGCGAGCGCGGTCAAGAACTTCGGCGCCGAGATCCTGATCCGCTGGGGCTACGAGATGAACGGGACCTGGTTTGCCTGGAGCGGCTCGAAGAACGGCAACGACCCCGCCAAGTACGTTGCGGCCTGGCGGCACATCGTCAACATCTTCCGCTCGGTCGGTGCGACCAACGCCCTCTGGATCTGGGCACCGAACGTCCAAGACAACCCGCAGCTCTCCTGGAACCACTGGACGAACTACTACCCCGGCGACAGCTACGTCGACTGGGTCGGGATCGACGGCTACAACTGGGGCACCACCCAGAGCTGGTCGAAGGGCAGCACCCTGAGCTGGTCGACGTGGCAGTCGTTCGGCCAGATCTTCGGCGGCTCTCCCTCGGTCTACCGCGACTTCAAGGGACGCAAGCCGATCATGATCGCCGAGAGCGGCTCGGTAAAGCAGGGCGGCAACAAGGGCGCCTGGTGGAAAGACGTCGCCTACCAGCTGAAGACGAACTTCACCGGGATCAAGGCCGTCGTCTTCCTCAACTTGATCCACAACGACATCGACTGGCGCGCCCAGACTTCCTCGACCTCACTCGCCGGCTACCGCGCGATGGTGAAGGACGCCGCGCTCAACCCGACTCGTCGCAAACGTCCGTGAACACATTGGCTCACGATGTGCACAGCTCCACGTTGAGCGCACCAGCGTGGACACGGTCGAAGCGGAGGTCGCGCGCGGTGATCACCTAGCGTGAGGGCCGCGGCGGCGCCGCGGCCCTCACGGTCGAAGAAGTCACGGCTCGGCCGCCAGCCGGTTGCCGAGCCTCAACGGCTGAAGCTGAGCTCGCGACCGCACGCGCTCGGGAGCGACCCGGTGGCGCGCATCTCGGAGATGTGTGGCGATCAACGATGAGCCGATCGAAGTCGCGGGCCGGAGCCTGTCAAGTCAAATGACCAGTACTTGAGCGTCTTGGCGCCTGCTACCTCCGCGGCCCTCGCCGTGGCTGCTTCTTGCAGGACATGTTCGTCGCGCCGAGCCTGCTGCTGCCGCTCAGGCCCGGGCGAGAGATCGTCCGCGCCGGCTCGATTGCCTGTGGGCTTCTGGCCGCGGCCGCCTCGACGGTGACTTGACCTCGAGCCCTGCGGCATCGAGTTGGAGGAACGGCTCGCCTAGAAGATCGAGCACGATCACCGAATGCCCATGCCTCACCGCGAGGCCGAGCGCCCGATCATCCTGGTAGGCACAGTTGCAAGCAGGCAACGAGCCGGGCTGAGCGCACGTCGTCAAGCGCGCGATCCAGCTCCGAGAACGGCCGCGCGAGCATGCCCGGCGGCGGGACATCGGGGAGACTGAGCTCGGGTTTGCTCTGCAATCCGCCCCCTGGAACCCGGCGCTCGTTGGGATTTCGCGCGGGCGCTGAGTACGGGTGGCGGCCCGTCAGGCCGATCGTGCCTCCTCGCCCTCCCCGTGGCGCAGGGCGTCGGTGGCGGGAGGCGGCGCGCCTGCCGAGCGGAGGCGTGCGAACTTGCTGAGCACGTCGAACCAGAACGGGGCGCCCATGCTGAGCGCCGCCGCGGTCAGCAGGAGACCGAGCGCCTTGAGGAGGATGCGGACGATCCACTGGCCACGACCCTCCGGCCGCTGCTCGATGCTCCAGCCCATCGGGATCGAGAGCTGCTGAAGCTCGTCGACGGTCGTGGCGATGTTGTCGAGGCCACCCTGCGGCGCGCTCAACGGCTGCTGCGCCGCGCCTCCCGCGCGGGCGACGACCGCCGCGCGGACCGCCTTGTCGCTCCAGAGCTGCTGAGTGATGCGGATCGTGTCTGCGTTCAGCGCGAGCACGGCCACGACCGCGACGATCCACATCACGACCTGGACGCGGCGGCGGTACCACCCAGACACCCGTTCCATGGCGTCGTCGTACCAGCGCTGGGCGTCGCGTTTGAACCGCGCCGCGTCACCCTCCGCGTTCCGCAGCAGCGCCGTGAGCGCCTTCGCCACTTCCTCGCTGGGAATCTGTCCGATCGCCTCTTCCATGCTTCGCGCCGTGCCCTTTGCATCCCAGTCGAGCACGGCGGCGACGAACGTCCAGGAGGGTATGTAGGACGGATAGCGCTCGCGGCCGTTGGGCTTCACCGGACGGATCAGCCCGTTCACCAGCGGGTGCTGGTAGAGCGTCTTCGCGGACTCGAGCCCGTTTGCGTGGTCGACTGGGTCGAGCAGGTTCGCGATCCCCTCGCGCAGGAATGTCGCGCGCCAGCTGAAGATGCTCGAGATCGTCTCGTTGACCGCCGAGCAGAAGAGGCTGAGGACGAGGTAGACGAAGAGGAGCCCGACGCCGACGTCGAGCGCGGCGAAGTCCAGCAACATGGTCGCTAAGGTTGCAGCAGCCGCGAGCCGGGGTCAAGGTCGGCGGGTCTCCCGCCCGGCCGGTGCTCTCAAAGCGGCGCGAGAAGGACAAACCTGCTGCGAGCATCCGATGCGACTCGAACCGTGTCGTGGCGGCGCCGGCGCACCCGTTCGCCCGCCCCGAGCGCATCCGGGCGGAAGACGCTACCGAGCCGCAGAGCCTAGCGCCCCGCCGAGATGACGATCAGCGGCCTCCCTGCAGGCCGCAGCGATCCGAGCACCGTCACCAGTTCCGCCCGCGGCAGGCTGACGCAGCCGTTCGTCGCCTGGCCGGTGTCCTCGTGGAGGAAGATTGCCGAGCCATCGCCCGGAACGACGGGCCCGGCGTTGTAGCGGATCACGGCGAAATACCGGTAGGCAGGCACCTGTCTCCAGAGCGCCTCGCTTCCGCGGCCGAAGGTGGGCTTCGCTCCGCAGTCGAGGTGCCGGAAGGTGTTGTAGGTCGGCGACGACGGGTCCTCGTCCCACCAATCGCCGCAGACGAGCCGGTGGTACCGGAGGTGAACTCCGGGGTTCGGCGCGAGGCCGTAAACCACCGGGCCGAAGCCAAACGCGCCGGTCGGAGTCGTGCCGTCGCCCTCGCGGTGATGGTCTGAGAGCCCGTTGCGGCCGATGCGCGCGGTCCACGGGCCCGCGACCGTTTTCCAGCAACCGTCACTCAGGCGCCAGACCGTCAGCGAGGCGTAGGTCGTTCTCGGTCGGGGCGCGACGACGGACACGAGCTCCGTTGAGCCACCGCTCGGGTGAACTGAGTCGGCCATGTTGGACGGACACGAACCGGTCGCGAGCGCGACCGCGACGACAAGCGCTCCGATCACGGCACCAGAGTACGCTGGCCGCGATGAGGCTGGCCGTGCTCGTCATCGCCACTACCGCCGCCCTCGGAGCGGTCAGCCCGCCGCGGTTCGCGGCGCACAGCTTCCCGGTGACGCCGGCCGCGCTGCGCTCCTCCTACCGAAGCGGCTGTCCCGTCCCCCCGTCGCATCTGCGGCTCGTGCGACTGCGCTACTGGGGATTCGACGGGCAGGCTCACATGGGCTCGATCGTCGTCAACGCGACCGTTGCCCGCGTCGTGATCAGGGTGTTCGCGCACCTGTACGCACAACGATTCCCGGTTCGCCGGATCGAGCCGATCGAGGTCTTTCAGGGCAGTGACGCGAGGTCGATGGCCGCCGACAACACGACCGGATTCAATTGCCGCTACGCCGTCGCGCCGGGCCCGAAACGATGGTCCGTGCACGCCTACGGCGAGGCGATCGACGTCAACCCGGTCGAGAATCCGTATCTCCCGAGCGGTACCGTGCGACCGCCGGCCGGGAGGCGGTACCTCGTTCGCTCGAACGTCCGCCCGGGCATGGCCGAACCCGACGGCCCGCTCGTGCAGGCGTTCCGCGCGGTCGGCTGGAGCTGGGGGGGCCGCTGGGACTCCTCGCCGGACTATCAGCACTTCTCCGCCACAGGCGGCTAGGGGCTGGGGTCGCGACCCGGGCGAAGTCGCAGCCGACAGGATCGGAGGTCGGTGTTCCGGAGCAGTCAGACGGCGGCGCGCCGGCGCTCCCAACCGACTCGGGACCGCGAGGCCCGGGCTGCCGGACAGCGGAAGCCGCACGTCAAGTTCTTCCCGCTGCTCCGTGGTCGCCGTGGGCGTCGCCTATCGGCTCGTCCATCACCCTCGGCATCGCCAGCCGACGCCGCGCCGGAAACCAGCGCCAGACGAGTGCCCAGCCGACCGCGAGGAAGATCACGTTGAGATAGGTCGTGTAGTTCCAGTGCACCCGATGCCGTCACGATCTTGGCGGTCCGGGCCGCCCGCTCACGAGGTTGGTGGACGCGATCTCGAACGCCATCGCGGCTGTCAAGTTGGCGCCGTGCCGGAACAGCGACCGGGCGAGCGCGACCTGCGTCGGAGCAGCTCGGCGAGGCGGCGCCGAGGCCGGTCGCAAGGGCGATCGTCTTGGCGAGTGGTCGGGAAGCAGCCGGCGCATCTCGCTTCGAGACGACCGCCTGAACGACGGCCCAACGCGAAGCCGAGGACGAGCGCCCACAGGATCTCCCAGGTGATGCCGAAGGCAAAGGAGAGCACGCCACAGCTCGGGGCGGATGTCGAGGGCAGCGGGCATCGGCGGATTATCGCCCGGTCACGACGCGATCCCCGCGCGCGCGCGTGCCGTCCGCACGGCGGACGAGAGGGTGTCGATGTCGTAGGCGCCGTAGTGACGCCGCTCGTTGATGAAGAACGTCGGCGTGCCGGAAACGCCGCTCAGGTCGGCCGAATCGACGTCCTCCGCGATCCGGGGGGCGCCGGCGTGCTTCCGGAGATTCTCGCGGAACCGATCGACATCGAGGCCGAGGTCCTCGGCATGGCGGATCAGATCGGGAAGCCGGAGGTCGCGCTGGTGGGCGAGCAGGAGGTCGTGCATCCCCCAGAATGCTCCCTGCTCGGCGGCTGCCTCGGCTGCCTCTGCGGCCAGCTGTGCGCGCGGGTGGACGTCGTTCAGGGGCAGGTGCCGCCAGACGTAGCGAACGTCGCCGAAGCCGGCCAGCAGCTCACGGATGACGGCTTCCGCGCGGCCGCAGTAGGGGCACTCGAAGTCGCCGTACTCGACGACCGTCACCGGCGCATCCAGGGGCCCGCGCACATGATCGCGCTCCGGATCGACCGGTGAATCGAGATCGACGATCGGCTCGGCTGTCCCGAGCAGGGCGCGGCTCTTGAGTCGCGTCGGCAGCAGCGCGGTCGCACAAAACACGAGCCACGTCGCGGCGGACGCGCAGAGCGCCGCGCTGAGGACGCCGAGCTTCGCCTCCTCGAGCTGAGGACCCTTGAAGGCGATGTCCGCGATCAGCAGTGACACCGTGAAGCCGACTCCGGCCACCGTGCCGGCGCCGCCGGCGGCGGCCCAACCGACCGGCGGATGCAGGCGGCCGCGGCTGAGCATCGTGACGAGGCCCGCGAACCCGACGACTCCGACCGGCTTGCCGAGCACGTAGCCGAACAGGATCCCGAGCGTGATCGGCGAGGTGTAGCCGCGGGAGAGGAAGCCGCTGCTGATCACGATGCCCGCGTTGGAGAGCGCGAAGAGCGGCACGATCACGTAGCTCGTCCATGGGTGGTAGAGCTGCTGCAACCGCTCGTTCGGCGAGATCGCAACCGCGAGCCCCGAGCGCGCTGAGCGCGCGAGCTCCGGCGTCGGCTGCTCCCGGAAGCGCCTGAAGAGGTCGGTCGCACGTTCGAGATCACTCCGCGCGGCCGGGTACGCATAGGTCAGCAGTCCCATCGCGAGCCCGATGACGATGGGATCGACGCCGGACTTGAAGAGCGCGACCCACGTTGCGGCTCCGGCCGCCGCGTAGACGAGGCCATGACGGATCCCTGCGCGACGCACGAGCAACGTGCCGCCGAAGATCACAAGCGCGATCAGAAGCGCGTGGAGCCTGACGCTCCCGCTGTAGACGACGGCGATCACGCCCAGTGCGAGAAGGTCGTCGACGACGGCGACTGTGAGCATGAAGGCGTGCAGGCGCTGCGGTGAGCGCGGGCCGATGAGGGCGAGCACGCCGAGGGCGAAGGCCGTATCGGTCGACATCGCCGTTCCCCAGCCGTGGGCGGAGGGACGGCCGGCATTGGCGGCAAGGTAGATCGCGATCGGAACGACCATGCCGCCGATGCCCGCGAGCAGCGGGACCGCGAGTCGCCGCCGCTCACGCAGCTCGCCCAGGTCGAACTCGCGGCGCGCCTCCAGCCCGACGACGAAGAAGAAGAACGTCATCAGCCCGCTGTTCACCCAGTGGCGCAGGTCCTGGGACACACCGGAGCCGCCGACGCGGATCGAGAGCTGCGTCCGCCAGAGCGTCTCGTACGAAGAGTCGATGTTCGCCCAGGCGAGCGCCGCGAGCGCTGCGGCGAGCAGGACCGCCGCGCTGCCCGTCTCGGTACGGAGAAACTGGCGCAGCGGCGTCTCGAGGTTCCGCGCCCAGGCCGTCCGTCCGGTGTAGAGCTCGGCGGCTGGCCGCGGCTCCGTCACTCCCGGACGTCTGCCGGGAGCGGCGCCAGATCGGCCCCGAGACCAAGCAGGAGCCCGTCAGCCGCGACCGCAGGGCTGGACGTGATGAAGAGCGGCACACCGTCCTCCGGTGCGCGGATCTCCTCGACCGCGTCGCCGTAGAGATTCTTGACCGTGCCGAGCAGGGCGGAGGCTGCCACCTCCTGCCCGGTGCGAACGGCGGGCTCCCACCAACCCTCGTTGGCCGAGCGCAGCCAGACGAAACGGCCGACGCTGAGGAGGTCGGCACGTGGAGGCCGCGGCTCGCCCGGCAGCATGCCGAGCCGGCGCAGCGCGCCGCCGACGCCGTGGGCCAGCAGCCGGACAGCCTCGTCCTCGAGCAGGCCGCACCCACCGGCCTCGGCGATGACGGCGGGCACGCCCACCGCTGCCGCCGCGGACGACGT
>JBHEMK010000140.1:0-8687 GCA_046262635.1 Gaiellaceae bacterium | reverse complement strand
AAGTAGTGATGCGGGACGCCCTGCCGCGCCAGCTCGGTCGCGAAGGCGCGGTTCTGCTTTCGCAGCGGATCATCGCTGCCGGAGTAGATCCAGAAGTAGGTCCGGAGCCGGCGCACGACGCGCGGGAGTAGCGTGAAGGGGTCGTTTGCCCCGAGCTGCTGCAGGCGCGAGCCGTAGATCGCGCGCAGCTTGTCCGGACGCTGGTAGCCGGACCAGCTCTCGACGACCGAGAACTCGCGTGGATGGTGGAGCGCGATGTCGATCGCGCCGAAGCCACCCTCGGAGAGTCCTGCGATCGCGCGCCCGGCCCCCGAGGCGATCGTCCGGTAGCGCGCATCGATCGCCCGCACCAGATCGCGCGAGACAAACGTGCCCCAGTCCTGGCCACGGCCGACGCCGTTCACCCACTCCTTGTCCGTGAACGTTCCGGTCGAGCCGAATGGCATCACGAGGATCAGTCCCTGCGCCCTGCCGAGCGCGGTCAGCGAATCCTCGACGACCCCCATCTGGACGGTCTCGAGAAAGGCGAGGGGCCGGCCGGGAAAGCCGTGCAGCAGGTAGAGCACGGGATACCGCCGCCCGCTCGTCGCATAGCCGGGCGGCAGGTAGACGTAGACGTCCTGCCTGCGCCCGCCGAGCGCCGGGCTCGCGATCCGGAGCTTTACCTGGCTCCCTTGCCGCGTGACATACGAGGGATCACTCGGCGGCGAGAAGCCGCGGTAGATCCAGTAGTTGAGCCCGTACCCGCGCAGCCCGATCAGCCCCACGGCGAGGAAGACCGCCAGCGCCACGAACGCGCCGATGGCCGGAGACCGAAGCCTGCCCGCCGTCTGCATCGCTACCCTGGGTGTAGCGCGACACGGTTGAGCGCTGGTTGCGCGCGTGTTAAGCGTGGGTATCCATTGATGAAGCGCACGTTGATCCTGCTGCTGACGCTGGGGGCGGTTGCCGCCGCGGCAGCCGCGCTCGCGGCGACAACCGGCTTCCGGGGCGTCGACGAGCAATTCCGCTCGCAGGCGCTCGGGGGCACGCTCCGCTTCGAGGTGCTGCTGCCGCGCGGCTACGACACGAGCAGCTCGCACTACCCGGTCGTCTACTTCCTCCACGGCCTCCCGTCGGGGCCAGACGGCTACAAGAACACCGTCTTCCTCGAGAACGCGCTCAACCGCATCAGCCGGCCCGCGATCATCGTCGCTCCGCAGGGTTCACGCTCGCCGAACTCGGATCCGGAGTACCTCGGCGACTGGGAACGCGCGATCGCGCACGAACTGCCGCGCGTCGTCGACGCGCGGTACCGGACGATCCCGGAACGGCGGGGGCGAGCCCTGATCGGACTTTCCGCCGGCGGCTATGGCGCGATGCTGCTTGCGCTGCACGACCTCGCCGTGTTCGCCGTCGTCGAGTCCTGGAGCGGCTACTTCCATCCGACGAACCCCGCCGGAACGGCGGCGCTCGACCTCGGCTCGCCGACCGCCAACGCACACGCGAGCGCGCACAGCTACGTCTCGAGCCTCAGCACGAGGCTGAAGCAGCAGCCGACCTTCATCGGCTTCTACGTCGGGGTTGCGGACGACCGCTTCCGTGACGAGAACGAGCAACTCGACCGGGAGCTGACCGCGGCCAGCATTCCCCACGTCTTCCGGCTCTATCGCGGCGGCCACGATTCGAGCGTCTGGCTTGCCCACGCCTCGGCCTGGCTGACTCTGGCACTCGATCACCTGGCGAAGCCGCGGGGCTGACGGCCGTGCTCTACGATCTGCCCGTGGCGACCACAGCCAAGCCGACAACGCTCGACCCGCGCGACTTCCTCGCACTCGATACCCTCCTCGGAGACGAGGAGAGGGAGATCCGCGACACGGTCCGGCAGTTCGTGCGCGAGCGCGTCCTGCCCGGGATCGGCGACTGGTTCGAGCAGGCAGCTCTGCCGGCCGGCCTGGCGAAGGAGCTCGCGGGGCTCGGACTCTTCGGAATGCACCTCGAGGGCTACGGACTCCCGGGCGCGAGCTCCGTCGCCTACGGGCTGACCTGCATGGAGCTCGAGGCGGGCGACTCCGGGGTCCGCAGCCTCGTCTCCGTCCAGGGCTCGCTCGCCATGTTCGCCATCTGGCGCTGGGGTTCCGAGGAACAGAAGCAGCGCTGGCTCCCGCCGATGCACGAGGGTGAAGCGATCGGCTGTTTCGGCCTGACCGAGCCAGACGCTGGCTCCGATCCCGGCGCAATGCGCACGCATGCGCGCCGTGACGGCCCCGACTGGATCCTCAACGGGACGAAGATGTGGATCACGAACGGAACGATCGCGGACGTGGCTGTCGTCTGGGCCCGGACCGAGCACGGCCAGATCAACGGGTTTCTCGTCCAGAAGGACATGCCGGGCTTCACGGCGCCCGAGATGAAGAAGAAGCTTTCGCTGCGTGCCTCGGTCACCTCCGAGCTCGTCCTGCGCGACGTCCGCGTGCCGGAGGAGAACCGCTTTCCGGAGACCTCGTCCCTGCGGGGCCCGCTTTCATGCCTGGACGAGGCTCGCTACGGCATCGTCTGGGGCTCGGTCGGTGCGGCTCGAGCCTGCTTCGAATCGGCTCTCGAGTACGCGAAGGAGCGCATGGTCTTCGGCAGGCCGATCGCCGCGTACCAGCTCACGCAGCAGAAGCTCGCGGAGATGGCACTCGAGGTCAACCGCGGCACGCTCGTGGCGCTGCACCTCGGGCGGATGAAGGACGAGGGGACCCTCCGCCCCGAGCATGTCAGCATGGGCAAGATGGGCAACGTCCGTGGCGCGCTCGACGTCTGCCGCACCGCACGGACGATCCTCGGCGGCAACGGGATCACGCTGGAGTACCCGGTCATCCGCCACATGAACAACCTCGAGTCCGTGCTCACCTACGAGGGGACGCACGAGGTGCACACGCTCGTCGTCGGCAGCGCGCTGACCGGGGAGACCGCCTTTCGCTAGGGAGTTACCGGAACCGGGCCGTTTGAGGCACCGCTTGCGTCCGCGATCCCGATCGCGACTCCTTGGACTCTTCTCGGCGGAGTCGATCGAATCGCCCCGTTTTGTGAAGAAGCCGCCCCCGAGGACGTTTCGCCTCAGCCCGCGGCGCCGGGCAGTACGACGTTGTCCTTCTCGCAGAGGAGCTGCGGGAAAATTCCGCCGTCGTAGCGAGCAAGCGTGCCCTGGCAGACCGGGCAGGTGGAAGGGGCCTCCCAGTCCGCGGCCTCCTGCGGCTGGAAGAACCAGAAGTAGCAGCGGCGGATCTCGTTCAGCTGCCGGACGAGGTCCAGCCCGTCGACGTTTGTCGAGCTGGTCGGGTCGAGCAGGCGCCCCTGAGCCCACTCCTCGTACTCGCCCGACGCGAGCTCGAGCGTGTTGACGGCACCGTGCTCCTCGTCCCAGTCCGCGATCGCCTGGACGAAATCGGCGTCGAGTCCGAGACGCTCCGGCGGCACCTCGAGATTGCAGTTCAGGCAATGGATCGGGTTGAACCCCCGTACCTGGCGCATGCTCATCAGCTTCATCGGCGTGTCGGGCGGGCAAGTGCAGAGCTCGTCCTCCGGCGCCGACGCGGCGGGCCTCAACGGCGCGTAGGCGTCGGTCGCGTCGTCCGGGATCAAGGCTCGCCCTCCCAGTAGTCGACCGGCTCGTTGCGGACGACGAACTCGAAGCGGTCGGGTGCAGAGAGATAGAGCTTGTTGCTGTCCGGGAAGCCGGCGATCGCCACTCCGGGCTTGGTCGAGACAATCAGGACCAATGCGGTCTCGCGCGCCCGGTTGACGACCTGATGCGCTCCGCCCTCGCCCTCGGGAAAGCAGATCACGTCGCCGGGGTCGAGCTCGCGCTCGCCAGCGGGCACTCGCAGTGTCGGCCTCCCCGAGACGACGATCAGCCACTCCTCGGCGCCGAGCTCCCAGTGATAGGGCCACGTCCGCTCGCCGGTCGGCAGCTCGTAGAGGCTTGTGCCGAGCAGTTCGGCGCCGAGCTTCGGGCCGAGTGCGACCCGGCGGTGCCGGTAGCCGAGCCGCTCTTCCTCGGCGTCCCAGACGCCGGCGAAGAGATTGACCGGGTCGGTCACTCCTCGCCCTCCAGGTAGTCAAGGTTGCTCTCGACTCGGTTCATCAGGTGCAGCTTCTGCCCGACCGTGCCGCCGGCCCAGACGCCGACCTTGCCGCTGTCGGGATAGACGCAGACCTCCGGATCGGCGAGATTGGAGAACATCAGCACGCGGGCCGGCATGTCACCGTGGTTGCGGACGTCGTGCCCGCCGTCCGGGCCACGGGGGAAGACGAGGACGTCGCCCTCGCGCAGCACCTGCTCCCCCTGGGGCCCGCGTACGGTCACGGTCCCGACGACGAGCAGCAGCCATTCCTCCTCGCCGTAGTGATAGTGGTAGGCGCAGATGCGGGAGCCGGGATCGAGTTCGTAGAGCGTCGCGCCGATCAGAGCCGCGCGGAGCGGCTCGCGAAGGCTCCGCGCGCGCTGGCTCCAGCCCTCGGCAGCGGAGCTCTCGTCCCAGTCGGCGGCGTGGAGGTTGACGGTCAGAAGCCCATCCTCTCAGGCGGCGGCAGCGGACTCGTCGGCAGGCCGGGCCGGGGGCCGCCCTCGTTGTAGGCGCCCGGGGCGACATCGTTCGGACCCTCGGCGTAGAGGAGACCGGCGAGAGCCTGGATCTGGCGCCGACCCGGGCCGAGCTCGAACTGCCCGCCGCCGTACATCTGGATCCCGCGGCTCGCGCAGCCCGACACGCACTCGAGCAGTCGCTCGATCGTTCCGAATCGCGACGGCTTGACGTTCAACCAGCGCGGCTCAACCGGCAGCGATTCGACATCGGCCAGCGCGTGAACCGGCGCATCGAAGCTCAGCCGCTCTTCGGCGCCGCGCAGCGCCTCGCGGCACTCGCCCTCGAGCCACGGATCCTCGATCACGGCTTCCGGGAAGCCCGTCGCGATGCGCCGGTACAGCTCCGGGTCGGGGTCGAGGTCGACCGACGTACCCCGGTAGTACGCCTTCAGGTCAATTACCCGGACACGTCCCGTTGCCGCGAGCCGCTGCATGTGGGCACCATCCCAGTCGGCTCCGGCGTCGACCTTCAGCTCGAGCGACGGCTGCGCGTCGAGCCACGCGAAGACATCGCCGCGCGACGAGACCACGAAACGAACCGGGCGATAGATGCGACCGAGGGCATCGCCGAGCGACTTCCCGGCCTGGTGGAGCGCGAGATCGAGCGCCGCACTCTCGAACGCCCAGCGCCGATAGTCGCGCGAGGCATCCATCGCGGGCCGCCCCGCGAAGAGCTCGTGGCTGCCGAGCTCGGTCGAGAAGCCGTCGATCGTCCACGAGCCGGCCAGCGGCAAGCCGGCCGGAAACCCCTCGTGGTCTGCCGGCGTGTACGTCACGTCCTCCCCTTCGCCGCGCTCGCCCCCGCCGTGGAGGACGACCGTCGTCGTGACGCGGGTGAACTCGCTCGAGACGGAGAGCTCGCGCCGCTCGAGCTCGTAGCTCTCGATCTTCACCGGCAGAGTGGCGAGCCGCTCGAACATACTGCCGAGCATATGAGGCGAACGGTCATCCTCGCGGCACTGGCCGCCGCAATCGCCGCGCCAAGTGCGCAGGGGCTGCCGCGCTTCGGCGTCCTCGTTCCTGGCCGCTCGCTGGCCGGAGTCCGCCTCGGCGACACGGCCGCAGCGGTGAAGAAGCGGCTCGGGGGGTTCTACGGGATCTGCCGGACCTGCAGCGCGCCGACGCTCTACTTCACCTACAAGCCCTTCGCACAGCAGGGCCTCGCGGTCGAGTTGCGCAGCGGCCGGGCCGCGGCGGTCTACACCCTGTGGGAGCCGCCGCTCTGGCGCAGCACGGGCGGACTGAGGCTCGGCGCGCCGCAGCCGACCGTGCCGGGGCTCCGCACGGTCGCCTGCCGCGGATACCGCGCCTTCGTCGCAACGAGCCCTCGCGCGCTGACGGCCTACTACGTCGTCGAGGGCAGGCTGTGGGGCTTCGGCCTCGTCCGGCCCACGCTTGGCGTCTGCCGCTAGACGGCGAGCCCGCCGCAGACGACGTCGACGAGCGTCCGCTCGGCACGGTCGACCTCCTCCTCGCCGTCGGGCAGGACGCCGAGCACCCAGCCGGTCAGGATCTCCTCGAGCCCACCGTAGAAGACGGTGCTGGCGAGCCGCGCGTCGAGGTCGTTCCGAAACTCCCGGTCCGACTGCCCCCGACGGACGATCCGCTCGATCGCGTCGAACGCCGCGCGCACCTCCACGAGCCGGTTCTGCAGCTCGGGGCTGCGCGCAATCTCGCGGACAAGCACCCGCACGAGGTCCGGTTGGCGGCGCCAGGGCCGGAGCAGGATCGCCGCCACCTGGCGCAGCTGCTCCCGCGCGGGCGCCCCCGAGGCCTCGACGGCGCCGATCGCCGCCAAGAGCTCCGTCCACGTCTCCCGGAAGACCGTCTCGAGCAGCGCGTCCTTCGACGGGAAGTAATGGTAGAGCAGGCCGTGGGAGACGCCCGCCTCCTCGGCGATGTCGCCGACGCGGCACGTGTGGAAGCCCTTGCGGGCGAACACGCGGACGGCGGCGTCGAAAATCAGACGCCGCTTCTCCTCCGGGGCGATTGACCGGTCAGTCAACAAAGCCCAAGGGTAGTGCTAGGTTCGCCGCGCATGCAACCGTTGGACGGAATCCTCGTCGTCGATCTGACCCGCCTGCTCCCCGGCGCGTTCGCCGCAAGCGAGCTTCGGCGCCTCGGGGCCCGGGCTGTGCGCGTTGAGCCGCCGGAAGGGGATCCGCTGCGCTCGCTCGCCTCCGGCTGGCACAGCGTGCTGAGTGCAGGCACCGAATCCGTCGTCTGCGACCTGAGGGCCGATCCCGAGTTGGCACGGCGCCTGTGCGCCCGCGCGGACATCGTGCTCGAGGGCTTCCGCCCGGGCGTCGCGGCACGGCTCGGCCTCGGGCCGAAGGACGTGCCCAAGTCCGCCGTCTACTGCTCGATCACGGGGTTCGGCGTGGGCGGTCGCCACGAGCAGCGCGCCGGCCACGACCTCAACTATCTCGGCTGGGCCGGCGCCCTCGCCGATACCGCGCCATCGCTCCCGCCCCTGCAGGTCGCCGACCTCGCGGCGGGTGGGCTGACCGCCGTCACGGAGGTGCTCGCGGCGCTGCTCGAGCGCGAACGGAGCGGTCTCGGACGCCGCCTGGTCGTGTCGATGACGCACGGCTCACACCGGCTCGTGGCGCATCGCCTCGGGGCCGACCCGATCCCTCGGCTGCTCACCGGCGGCATCGCCTGCTACCAGACGTACGCCACGGCGGACGGGCGCTGGCTGACGATCGCCGCGCTCGAGCCGAAGTTCTGGCGGCGGCTTTGCGAGCTTACCGGGCTTCCCCAGCTCGAAGGTCGCGCCTACGAGCATCGGCTGCCGGAGCTGGAGCACGTGATCGGGTCGCGGCCGCTCGCGGCGTGGCTCGCACTCTTCGACGGCGAGGACGTCTGTGCGGGCCCGGTCTGGTCGCTGGAGGAGGCCGCAGCGGAGTTCGGCGTCGCGGGGGCCGTTCCGGCGCCGGCGCTCGGCGAGCATACGGCCAGGTGGCGCGACGAGCTCGGGCTCTAGCCGGGACGGGTGAGTCCGAGCGCGGCCGGCAGGCCATAGAGGTCGATGAGCCGTGGCTCGAATTCCGGGTGGAGGCCGTCGCGGTCGATCAGGATCGCGTGCATTCCGAGGGCCCGCGCTCCCTCGATGTCGTCCTCGAGCGTATCCCCCACCATCACCGCCAGCTCAGGCTCGACCTCGAGCAGCTCGAGCACGGCGCGGAAGATCGACGCGTGCGGCTTGGTCTTGCCGTGGTGGAACGAGCTGATCCCGGCGTCGACAGCCAGCGCGTGGTGGAGGGCGAACTCGCCGACGTCTCGCGCCGAGTTGGACACGAGGCCGATCTTCAGTCCGGCGAGGCGCAGCTCCTCGAGCACCGGTATCGCGTCCTCGTAGAGCTCGAAGTTCTCGTGGTGTTGCCAGAAGCTCGCGATCTCGGCGGCACACGCGAGTGCGGCGGGAGCTGCCCCGCCCATGCCGATGACGATCCTCCTGGTGAACGCGACCCACACGTCTTCGTCGTGATCGAGTCCGGGGCTGCGCTTCAGGTCGACCAGCGCCGTCGCCCGCGCAGCTTCGTAGCGCTCGGCGTCGAGCCGGAGGCCGTGCCGCTCGCCCGCGCGGACATAGCCTTCCGGGCTCAGCTCCGGTCCCGGCCGGGCAAGCGTGAAGTCGACGTCGAACAGAACGGCGCGGATCACGGTGCTGCTTCGAGCAGCCAGCACGCCGACTCGACATGCGTTTGCTGCCAGTCGCCGTCGTCGCCCCACGCGAGCGCCTGCCCGATCGCCCAGCCGCGCGTGCGCTCGCGGTCGAGCCCGAGCTCAGCGGTCGGCCGCTCGAGCCGGTGGACGACCTCGCGCCGCCTGTGCCCGAACTCGGGGGAGCGAATCAGCGGCGTGAGCCCGAACTCACGCTCGCCGACGAGCGGCTTCGGGTCGATCACGAGCCAGGGCTCGCGCCCGGCAGCGAGGACGTTGCCGTTTTGCGGGAGAAGCACGATGAGCTGCCCTCGGGATCGAAAGACGAGACTCGTGGTCGAACAACTTCTCGTAACCATCGCGGCGTTCTGTGGTCGAGCCCCGACGAGCGTGATGCCTGCGTGCGCGC
>JBHEMK010000139.1:0-12746 GCA_046262635.1 Gaiellaceae bacterium | reverse complement strand
GAGGTGTGCGCTCGCCATCCGCCATTTCGCCGCGGCCCTGCTCCACGAGCGGGCGCAGATAGGTGACGAGGCGATCGCGCTCTGCCGGCGTCAACGTCTGTTCGATCGCTTCGGCAACCGTCCGTATGTTCGGATTGCCGGAGCTATTGAGAAAGCCTTCCCAGTTCCTGCGTGCCTTGGGAATGATCTGTCTAGTGTGCGCGGCGGCGCCGGTCTGGCGCCTGCTGCTGGCTTGATCAGGAGCTTGTCCGCCCGTGGGCGTGACTCATCACAGTCCTGCCGCCGCCGTTTCCCTGCACTCAGACCGGCGCCAGGTGACCCTAGGAGTGAAGCCGGAGGATCAGAGGAGATGCTTGCAGATCAGCTGGATTAGCTTGTTGGCCTCGACACCCACCGCGACGAGCACGCCCTCGCGGTCGTTGCCGCGCCGAGGGGCGCAGTCGTCGCACATCGCTCGGTGGCTACGAGTGGTCGCGACTACGCGCAGGCGCTGCCTTTCGCGCAGGAGCAGGCCGCTGGTGCACGCCTCTGGGCGATCGAAGGAACCGGCCACTACGGTGTCCGGGCTCGCCCCCGCTATCTGAGCGGTCAGGGCGAGACTGTCTGCGAGGTCGGTCGCCGAGCTCGCGGCGAGGGCAGGCCGGAAGGCAAAGATGACTCTCTCGACGCAGGGCTCAGCCCACTTTGAGGTGAGTGGCGAGAGCGCAACATCTCCGTCGTGGTGCTCGAGCGCGCATGACTCGCTAGCATCCAGGAGATGCGGGTCACGGCCGAGGCGGCGCGGCGGTTTCTTGTCGCGCGGCACTTCTCGCGCCTGCGCGGTCTCTTGCGGGAGGCCTCGACGGGGTGCTCGAGGTCTTCCGCAAGCTCGGGTCGATCCAGTTCGACCCGATCGCGGTCGCCGGCCGAAACCACGACCTCGTGCTGCACGCCCGCGTCGCGGCCTACGAGCCCGCCTGGTGCGAGCTGCTCTACGAACGCCGCGAGATCTTCGAGGCGACCAACAAGGCGCTGTCGCTCGTCCCGACGAGCGAGTTTCCCTGGTTCCGTCACGTCTGGGGCCGCAAGGGGCCACGGTTTCACGCCGCTGTCCTCGCCGACAACGCCGCGGTAGCCGAGCGGGTGCTCGAACGGATCCGCGCGCAAGGACCGCTGTCATCACACGACTTCGAACGCGAGACCGGTCCGACGAAGGACTGGTTCGGGATGCCGGAGAACGCCGTACGCGCCGTGCTCGAGGCGTACACCGTCACGGGCGCGATCGGCCTCGCACGGCGCGACGGCAATCTCCGGTACTACGACCTCCTCGAACGGCTGCTCCCGGACGAGCTGCTCGCGCAGGAGGTGCCGGTGCGAGAACAGCTCCGGCACAAGCTCCTGTCCCGGTACCGCGCCCACGGCCTGCTCGGCGCCGGCGGCGCCGGCGGCACGTTCGACCGCATCGCCCCGCCGACTTCCACCCCGGAGCGGGTGGGGCGCTAGACGCTGCGCGAGGAGCTGGTCGAGCTCAGTGTGCTTGTGCCCGTCGAGGTCGAGGGCGTGCGCGGCAAGCGCTTCGTCCTCGCCGAGGAACTCGCGCTGCTGCAGGCCCCGCCGGAGCCGACCCCCTCCGTCGCGTTCATCGCCCCGTTCGACTCGCTGCTGTGGGACACCGCCCTCGTCGCGAGCCTGTTCGATTTCGACTACGTGCGGGAGGGCTTCTTCCCGCCGGCGAAGCGCCGTTGGGGCTGGTACGTCCTCCCAATCGTCTTCGGCGAGCGCTTCGTCGGCCGGATCGAGCCGCGTATCGACCTCGAGGACGCGCCGTGCGCGTGCTGAACGTCTGGTGGGAGGACGGCTTCGCGCCGCGCCGCTTCAACGGGTTCGTCGAAGCGATGCGCGACGCCCTCCGCGCCTACCTGCGCTTCGACGACGTGAGCCGCCTCGACTGGGCACCACATCTCGCAACCGAGAAACGGCTCTTCCTCACGCGCCCGTGAAGAGTCGACGAGGAGCTGCGCGAGTGGAATCACGGGGACAAGCGTGCGGACCGGGTGCCGGTAACCCCCTGGTGCTCTGAGCGCCGACTGAGCAGCTCGGCGTGATCAGCATCGGGGGGCCGAAACTCCAGTGGACCGCTTAGGAAGCGTCGGCCTCCTGTGCTCGCCTCTTCGATAAGCAGTTCGTCAGCCGGAAGCGGATACGCAAGCGGCACGTCGTGGAAGAGATCGCCCCGGCTGAAGAGCTCGACGCGATCGCGCTCGTAGTAGTCCGCGTCGGACCGCCGTTCGGATCTCGTCGGCATCGGCGCGCCAGCCTATCGGCGGCCCCGGCCGGTCCCCTCCGCGCTATCGGTCGCGTCGCCGAAGACGAGCCGGCCGCTGCGCTTGCGGCACGTGTTCACGACCGGGCCTTCGGTCGCCGGTGCGAGCTGGTCAAACATCTCACTGCGGAGGCACTCGACGTCGATGCTCGCGAACCACCGAAAGCCGCTGCCGGAGGGATGGACCGCGCGCAACAGCCCGCGTGGCCTCCCAGTCGCGGATCGTGTTCTCGTGCACGCCGAACGCCGAGGGCCTTTGCACTCTCTCGGACGTTCAGGAGTTCCTTTGTAGCCATCGCCGGCCCGCTCGTCAGCCGCGCCCGCTTGACGCTCGGCGAGGCGGCCCGAATCATGCGAGAGGCCGTGAAGGAAAGCCGTACCGGTCGACACCTGCCGGCCTGGAGGGCACCCACTTCATCCGCTGGTTCCGCAACTCGTCCCCATCCGCTCGCCGCGCCTCCGCGACGTCGAGCGTGAGCTCTTCTCCGCCGAGGACGTCGCGCGAATCGTGAGCGTCCAGCCGGAGCTTCGCGACCGCGTGGCGCTCAAGCTGCTCTTCCTCATGAGCCTGCGGAAGGGAGAGCTCGCCGCGACGCGTTACCGCGACTTCGACGTCGGCCGCCGCCGCCTACGCGTCCACGGCAAGGGCGGCAAGATCCGGCACACGCCAATCCCAACCGAGGAGCTTCGCCAAGACCTCCCCGAGCTCTCGCGTCGGCGCGATCCGCTCGAGCACCTGCTCTACCCGCAGAAGCGCGGGCCGAAGGGCACCGTGATCTGGGAGGAACGGGTAAGCCGTCCTCGACGAGGGCACGACGCATGGCAAGAAGATGCACGGCGCTGGCTACACCTCGGCGACGGAGTTCTACCTGCGACCGGCGACATCTACGCGACGCAGCAGCTGCGCGGCCACGCGGACGTCAGCACGACCGCGAACAGGTACGTCCAGGGCTCGCCCGCGACCTCCAGGATAAGCTCCGGAAGGTCAGGGGCGAATGAACTGCGGACAACGATTCCGATCGAGCCTTCGCGCCGGAATCGTTCCGATCGAAGAAGCGCCGCGAGCGGGTGAAAGTGGAGGCGGCGGGAATCGAACCCGCGCAAGGTTCCCCCCGCCCGTTTGCGATCCGGTGACAGGACCGTCGCACAACTGAGCGTGGTCCCTCACAGCCCGGTCGCAGGCTCCGAGCACGGAGCCTGAACGTCGCTTGGCGATGCGGTGCGTGAGCGCGATCGTCCGCGCTCACGCACCGCAGGTATCAGGCGGTCGCCGGCTCGGGCATCAGTCCGAGCTGCGTCATCACCTGAACCTGATCGAAGTAGAGTCGAGTGGCTGCGATGGTCTCCCCTTCGGCGCGGAAGATCTGCACAGCGCGGCCGTTTAGCGTCTTATGCGTCGGCGCGATCTCGCCGGCCGGCGACATCAGCGTGTCCTCGTGGGTACCGGTGAAGGTGAACTCTTGCACGACCCACTCGCCGCCCACGATCTCGTTGTGAACGGTGATTCGTGCGTCGGGGAATGCGCGCACCCAGGCCATCGCGTAGTCCGTTGCGGCATCACGTCCCTCGACCTTGACCTCGCCCGGCGCCTCAAAGACGGTGTTGTCGCCGTTCAGATCCCGGATGCGCTGCTGGTCGTGCGCATTGAACGCGTCGATGAACCTGCGTCCAACCTCGCGAGCGTCTGCCATTCGTCCTCCCTTGGTCGGTGCCTTAGGGCGACCCTACACCTCCACAGGAGGCGGTTCAAACGTTCAGTTTTGGGTTAGCGACCTGACGATGGCTACATCCACGGTCTGCGCGCGCCCAGTACACGAGCGTTGCCCTCGCGCCGGCTCCGATGTGATCGACGTTCACCATCGGACTGTGCGGGCGTCTCCCAGTATCGGTAGATGCCGTGCGCGCGGCCAGCCAAAGCTGATCGGGGTGCTCGGCCCAGAAGCGACGGCCGACCAGGTCAGGCGCCGGCGGCGCAGCCGGCCCGCTGCTCGGCTGGAGACGGCGCCGCCTGCTGCGGCGGGAGACGCCCGCGATCCCGGCCTGCCGCATCAGCCGCGCGACCCGCTTGCGACCGACACGAAGCTGGTGTGCTTCGCGCAGCTCCGCCTGCACCCGCGGCGCCCCGTACGTCTGACGCGACCCGACGAACGCCTCGCTGATCACGCCGCTCAGCTGCCGGTCGGCGAGCTCTCGCTTCGACGGCTGCCGCCTGCGCCACGCGTAGTAGCCCTGACGCGTCACAGCGAGCACCTTGCAGAGCCGGGAGACACGATGCTCTGCCTTCTCCGCCTCAACCAACCGGAAGCACATCACCGGCGATCGGTCTCCCGCGCGATGAAAGTCGCAGCCTTCCGGAGAATCTCCTCCAACACCCGCACCCGCTTGCGCAGGTCGCGCAGCTCGAGCCGCTCCTCACTCGTCAGACCCTCGCGAGCGCCCTCATCGACCTCGAGCTGCCGAACCCACTTCCGCACGTTCGAGCTCGCGGCGGCGTCAATCGCCGGATTCCGTGCCGCGCTCGACGGACTCGGGTTCACCGAGATCCAGACGCCAAAGATCGTCGGCTCCCTTACCGAAAGCGGCGCAAACGTATTTGGGATCGACTACTTCGGGCGCCCCGCCTACCTCGCCCAGAGCCCGCAGTTCTTCAAGCAGACGATGGTGGGAGTGTTCGAGCGGGTGTATGAGACCGGGCCGGTCTTCCGGGCCGAACCGCACGACACCCCACGGCACCTCGCCAGTACGTGTCCGCGCTTGGCTCAATCCATCGGCGGCTGAAACACGTCGAGGTCATCCTCGAGCCAGCCGGAGTAGAACCAGACCAGCTTCCGCTGGAGCTGTTGCGCGCCGCGGTACGCGAGCTGCGAGACGCGCTGTCCCTCGACGAAGGCGTGGTGGAGGGTTACCGGCATGTAGAGCAGCACGATGCTCTCTGGCATCGAGAGCTCGAGCTCGTCGACCTCGAGCGAGGGCAGGTACATATAGTTGATGAGGTGGTCGAAGCGCCGGAGGTCGGCGACCGCAGTTTCCTTCATGACGCCCTGCTCGACGAGCTGCGTGAGCGGGATCACCGGCACTAGTGTCCGGACCGGGTGACCGTAGCCTGCCGCGCCTTGGGCGCCCAGCGAGCAGCTCGGCGTGTGAGCATCGCTGGGCCGAACTCCAGCGGGCCGCTCAGGAATCGCCGGCTTCCGCCTCCTTCGGCTTCGTCGAAGATGAGCTCGTTAGCCGGCAACGGATACGCAAGCGGAACGTCGCGGAAAAGATCGCCCTGGCTGAAGAGCTCGACGCGATCGCGTTCGTAGTAGTCGGCGTCGCGAGGTCGTTCCGGTCTCGTCGGCATCGGCGGGCCAGCCTAGCGGCGGCTTCGGCCGGTTCCCTGCGCGCTACTCGGTCGCGTCGCCGAAGACGAGCCGGCCGCTGCGCTTGCGACCCGTGTTCACGACCGGGCCTTCGGTCGCGGGCGCAAGCTGCTCGAACATCTCGGCGCGCAGGCGCTCGACATCGTGCGCCGCGAAGCGTCGGAAGCCGCTGCCGGGAAGGTGAACCGCGCGCAGCACGCCGCGGCTCTCCCAGTTGCGGATCGTGTTCTCGTGCACACCTAGCGCTCGCGCCGTTTCGCGGACATTCATTAGCTCTCTCGTAGCCATCGCCCTCCGACTATACATCAGAATGTCGTCTTTGTCGAGTATGTGGACTTTGTCCACTCATCCTCATCGGCAAACCCCGACCCTCTCTGAAGCACCAGACCACCGATGACATGCGAGACGCAGATGCATCCCTTGGATGCTCGGCACCTTCGCCCGCAGTCTCAAGGCGATGGGAACGCTTGCCGCGCGCTCCTCGAATCGTTCCAGTCGAGGGTCATCAGAAGCGCAGTCGGATATTCCGCGAAGCACTTCTCGCGGACGTGCATCTGTGTCTCGCCTGCCAGGGTTGCCTGAGGAGACAGCGGAGCGAGGTTAGAGATCGATACCGAGCCCGAGCTCGTGCTCGAGCTCGATCAGGCGGCGGAGCTGGCGGAGCTTCTCCACGTCCTCGTCGCGACCGAGCGCTGAGAGCATCCGCGCGAGGTCGCCCTTCGAAGCGACTGCCGGCCGCAGTCCCTGTCCTAGAGGTTCTCGAACCGCCGCACGTCGGAGGTCGTCGTAGCCGCGCGTGCCGGCGGGCATCGGGACAACTCCCAGCTCGCCGTATCGAGTAATCACGGCCGTGGGCTTCTCAGCGTCGAGTTCCGTCTCCCCCACGCCGAGCTCGTCGAGAGTCTCCTCGAGGCGCCTGAGGTTCTCCGGCCGCGTCGACGGCGTGATGTCGACGCCTCTCGTGATCTCGTCGGCTCCCTCGATCACGCGAGCGAGGCCGCCGATCAGCACGAACGACACCCGGTGCCGGTCGAGCACGCCGAGGAGCGCCCTCGGGTCGAACGGCGGCGACGAGAGGGACGGGCTCACGTCTTTGAGACCTTGGAGAAGCTCCTGGAGGCGCTCCTGCGGCGACAGGCGGAGCTTCCGACGCAGAACCTTCTCCCCCGCCTCGTCGACCATAGCGGGGCCGATGGAGGCGTTGAGCTCGAAGCCGCAGGCGCGCACGAGCTGCCGGAGCGTCTCGAAGCTGGGCTCCACGGCGCCACGCTCCCAGCGCGCGATCTGCGCGCGGTCCTTGCCGACACGAGCGCCTAGCTCGCCCTGCGAAAGGCTGGCCAGGAGCCGCGCCTCTCTGATTAGCAATCCGCTCCTCACGACGAGCTGATTCTACCTCTCGGGCTGATTTCATCTTTAGGAACATTTTTGTTACTGTTTGCGCTCATGCCTCAGCGTGGCGTTGCCCAGCTCAAGCTCGAGCTGCCGTCGAACGAGCCGGTCAAGGCACCGCCGCGCGCTCTGAAGCCGCCCACCCCTTCGGCAGTGCCAGGAGCGCCTCGCTTGAATCTGGCCGAGGCCGCGCGGATCATGCGCGAGGCTGAGCGCATGAAGGACAAGTCGTACCGGGCTACGCCGATCGGCCTTGAGGTCGCCCACTTCATGCGCTGGTTCCGGAACGAGTACGGCGCGACACAGGAGACGCTTCGTGATTACGAGGCGATCCTGGCCAAGCTGGCGCTCGACCACGCCGACCTCGAGCTCACGGACTTCGAGCCGCCTGCAGGCACGACCTGCCTCCGCGAGTTCATCGACGAGCGCTGGCGCGATGCCGCTCCACGCACGCGCAAGAAGGTCCGCGCCGTCCTCATGTCCTTCTTCCGCTGGGCACAGGGCGAGTTCAAGCTCCAGGGCAACCCCGTCGTCCCGATCCGGAGCCCGCGACTCCGCGACATCGAGCGTCCGCTCTTCGACCGCGACGTCATCGAGCGGATCATCGCGGCTCAGCCGGAGTTCCGCGATCGCGTCGCGCTCAAGCTCCTCTTCCTGATCGGCATCCGCAAGGGATCGCTCGCCCAGCTCCGCCTCAAGGACTTCGACCTCGGCCGGCGCCGCGTGCGCGTGCACGCCAAGGGCGGGAAGATCCCGAACCTGCCCCTCCCCACCGAAGGGATGCGGCAGGAGCTTCAGCTGCTCATCCTCGGGCGCGACGCGAACGAGTACCTGCTCTTTCCGGAGGTCAAGGCGCCGCGCTGGCAGAAGGGCCAGGTCTCGGCCCAGGACGAGGCGGAGATTGAGGTCGTGCACGCGAACCGCCTCAAGCCGCTGAGCTCGACCGCCCTCCATCGCTGGTGGTACCGCTGCCTCCAGCGGGCCGGCGTCGTCGAGCCCGGACAGACCAAGGGGATGGAAATGCACGCCGCCCGCTACACGGCCGGCACGGAGTTCTACCTCGCGACCGGCGACATCCGAGCCACGCAGCAGCTGCTCGGTCACGAGGACATCGGCACGACGGCCAACATCTACGTCCAGCCAAACGAGGCGAGCCTCGAACGCAAGCTCGCCGAGATCTACGAGAGCGCTGCGGACAACGATTCCGCCCGCCCCCATTAAATCGCAATCGTTCCCCTCGCCAAATCGCGATTAGCAGGGAGAATGGAGGCGGCGGGAATCGAACCCGCGTCCGCGGACGCACCGGACAGAGCATCTACAAGCTTAGGCTGCCCTTTGATTTCGCCCGCCGGTCGGTGTGCAGCCGACCTACCGCCGGGCTAGCCATCCTTCGGTGTCGCGCCTTGGGCGATTGGCTCTCCCTCGGCGCCGAGCCCGTTCGTTGGCGCCCCTGCCCGAACCACGGGCCCAGCTCGGAGGGACGTCGCTAGCTAACTCGGAAGTTAGGCAGCGAGTGTGAGATCGCTCTTCGCACTTACGTGTTTCCCGGTGGATTAACGAGGCCGACCGGGGACCTCGGCTTGCAGCTCAGCCGGAGAATCGACCACGTCGAAACCAGGTCGCCCCCGTATGTCATGTTCGTCAAGTGTAGCTGGCTCTCAGGCACAGGTTCTTCCGGGGGGCGCAGGCTTCGGTTGGCGTCGCGGCGGCGGCGGCCGAGGCGGTGTGTCGAGCCAGGTGGCTCGGGCCGGCGGAGGACAGGGCCGGTAAGGAGGATGTCCATGGGACCCGCCCCGCCTGAGGCAGGCAACGGTGTAGGCCAGACGAGGCTGTAGACCTCGTCCTTCGGCGATCGGAGCCACACGGGACGGAGCCGATCTGACGCCCGTCATGCCCGGCCGGTGCGGTCGATGCCCGCGCGACCTGGCGGCAGATGCTCAACTTGACGAACTCGCTCCCGCTGCTGTCGTCGGCGCCCTGCCGGCCGCGCCAGATCCGCGCGAGAACATTTCTCGAAGGCCTTTCCCGGCTCGTGTGGGCCTGATCCGGCCTTCTCGCATTGAGGCTTGAGCACGAACTTCACCCTGGTCGAACGCGTGGTCTAGAATCCTCTATCTCGTACCACAGGGGAGAAGGAGGGCAATAGCTCATGCGATTTCGCACGCTTCTCGCCGGGGCGGCCGCGGTGGCTTTTCTGGTCGTCGCGGCTCCGGCGGACGCGATCGTCGGCGGCGCACCGGACTTTGCGCACCCGTACGTCGGGATCGAGGACAACGGCGTCTTCGTGTGCACCGGCACACTGATCTCGCCCTGGATCATGATCACGGCCGCGCACTGCTTCTCGGACAGCATCTCCGCCTACGGCAGCGTCAACGGCGTCCCCCGGGTGGAAGTCACGTTCGACCAGCAGGGGCTCTTCACGACCGACCCGCACTCGTTCGTGTTCGGCTCCTACTACCATGACCCGCAGTGGTGCATCGGCTGTGGCCACGGGCTACCGGGCTTCGACACCCACGACGTCGCGATCGTCGTCCTCGACCAGGCGCGGTCCGGCCCGTACGCGATCTACCCCCCCACCCTCGGCATCCTCGACCGCTACAGGGGCCAGGTCGACCTCGTCGGCTATGGCATCCAGAGCTTCGCGAAACGCGATCCGTGCTCTCCGAGCTGCCGCAAGCAGCCGAACGCGTTCTTCACGCGCTTCGCTGCACCGGCAAACGTCATCGGTACGAACGAGCGCGTCGGCGGGGAGTTCGTGAAGGTCTCCGCCGACAACTCCCAAGGCAAGGGCGGAACGTGCAACGGAGACTCCGGCGGCCCGATCTTCCTCTCCGGCACGCGGATCATCGCCGCCGAGACGACGTTCGGCACAAACGTCTGGTGCAGGGGCATCGGCTACAACTACCGGCTCGACACGACGGCGGCGCAGAGCTGGATTGCCGCTGCGATAGCGGCGCACGGCTAGCACAAGCCTGAGGGCGCGGCCGCGTTCACGACCACTGTGTCCGCGGCCGCTCCTCGAGCTGCCCGTCGAGCTCCAGATCGACGCGCTCGTTGAAGAAGCAGAGCAGGTCGCGCACGGGCTCCGCGTCGTGCTGCGGATCGGCGTACGTCCAGACAAGGTCCTCGTGGAGTTCCTCGCCGGCGCGAACGTGCCAGTACGAGGCGAGCCCCTTGTAGGCGCAGCGCGTCGTGGTCGGACTCTGCTCGAGCAGCTCCGTCTTCACGTCCTCAGCTGGAAGGTAGTAGCGGGCGGGCAGCGCCGCCTCGAACAGCACCCGCGCCCGCCTCGACTCCGCGACGAGCTCGCCGCCGACGAGGACGCGGATGTGCCGGGTCGTCGGGTAGACGTCGATGCGGCTGTACGGATCGCGCGGATGGCCGAACGCCTCCGCGTCCTCGACGAGCCAGGTGTCGAGCGCGTCCCACTGGAGCGCGCAGTGGCCGGCGAGGAAAGGGGCCGACTCGATTGGCTCTCGGTAGGCCCAGACGGCGTCCTGCGCGACTCGGTCGCCGACGCGGATCGAGCGGTATGTCGCTGCGCCCTTGTGGGGGCACTGCGTCATCTTCTGCGACGGCTCGAGCAGATCAGTGCGGACGTCGTCCTCGGGGAGATAGTAGACCGGGAGGTGGCCGGTCTCGTGCAGCAGCTTGACCCGCCGGCTGTCCACGACCGTCTCGCCCGCGAAGAGCGCGCGGATGCGGTGCGGAATCGGATCCCACAGGAGGACGGAGCCGGTCGGCGACTCGATCCTGGTATTGAAGCGGCCAGCCGGCTGCTTGCCGAGCGGGCCAGATCCCACGGTCAGCGACATGCGGTCAGTCTGCCGGAAGTGCTCCACTCTGCGCGGCAGCAAGTCAGCGTCGGGACTTGAGCGCGCGCTCGATCTGGCGCTGGGCGTCGCGTGCAGCCAGGTCACGGCGCTTGTCGAGCTTCTCCTTGCCGCGCGCCAGTGCGATCTCGATCTTCGCGCGCCCATCCTTCCAGTAGAGCCGTGTCGGCACCAGCGTTAGGCCCCGCTCGCGCACCTTGCCGTAGAGGGAGTCGATCTCCTTGCGGTGCAGCAGCAGCTTGCGGTCGCGGGTCGGCTCGTGGTTCGACCGGTTGCCGTTGTCGTAGACCGAGATCTCCGCGCCGACGAGCCACAGCTCGCCGCCGCGCACGTCCGCATACGCCTGGGCGAGCGTCGCCCGCCCTTCGCGCAGCGACTTGACCTCAGTCCCGGTCAACAGCAGGCCTGCCTCGATCCGGTCCAGCAGTTCGTAGTCGTGGCGGGCACGACGGTTGTCGACGATCAGCTTCTCGCCCTTCTGCTTGGCCATCGGACGACAAGTGTAGGGTCGGGCGCTGATGAGGATGCAGCTCGTGCCGGAGGTTGGGCCGCCCGACTTCCTCGACCTACCATGGGAGCAGCGCCTCGCCGGCTAGACCTCGGAGCGCCTCGTCGAGGTCATCAGCGGGATCCATCGCCATCTCGTGCGGTTCGTCGACTACGGCGGAGCGTTGTACGTTCTCTGGGAGCTGCCACAACGGCTAGCCGAGCGCGAGTACCGGCTTCTGGCGCGCTCGGCCAGGGCGGCGAGCCCGTCGTAGGCCGTCGGATCGTCGTGGAGCGGCCGGACCAGCTCGATGGGGTCCTGGTTACCTCGCTGCCTATCGCATCCTGCTCCGGGACGGGTTCGACCCCGCCGAGACGGACAGGGTGCTCAACGCGTTCGCCGAGCTGCTTGTCCGTCTGCACCTGGCCGGGTTCATCTGGGGCGACTGCTCGCTCTTCAACACGCTCTTCCGGCGAGACGCAGGCGCGCTCTCGGCCTACCTCGTTGACGCGGAGACCGGCGAGCTCCACGGTCAAGTCTCGGACGGCCAGCGGCGCTACGACCTCGACATCGCCAAGGAGAATTTCGCCGGCGAACTCTTCCAATCTGGCGGCGGAGCGGAGTCGCGAGCCCGTGCCTGACCCGTTCACGGTCGCCGCAACGTGCGCGCGCGCTACCAGCGGCTCTGGGCCGAACTGACCGCCGCCGAGATCTTCGCCCTGGACGAGCGCTTTCCGCTCGAGGAGCGCCTGCGCCGGCTGAACGAGCTGGGGTTCGACGCCGAGGAGGTCGAGCTCCTGCTGAACGAGGATGGTCACCGGCTACGGCTTCATTCGAAGGTCGTCGAGCCCGGGCACCACCGCCGGCGACTGCTGCGCCTGACCCGGCTCCAGGCCCAGAGAACCAGGCCCGCAGGCTCCTGAACGACATCACCGCGTTCCGCGGCCAGCTCGAGCGGTCGGGCGAGCGGTCGGTCTCCGACGCGGCCGTCGGCGGACGCTGGCCGGCGGAGATCTTCGAGCCTGCCGTGGCCGCTGTTTCCGGCGAGCTGCAAGCCAGGCGGGACGCGGCCGAGCTCTTCCACGAGCTGCTCGAACGCCGCTCGCACCTGTCGGAGGCGGCCGGCCACGACATCGGCCTGGCGAGGCGACCCGATCGTACGTCGCGAGCGTCCTGCCGGACGTCCCGGAAGAGCGGGCCGCGCTCAGGGACGCGATCCCGCCGGCCGCCGGCTAGCCCGGAGCGAGCTCCACCTTGCCCTCCGCCCGCCGGATGTCTGCGACGCGAACCTCGATCGGATCGCCGAGGCGGTGGGCGCCGCCGCCCCGGCGGCCGACGAGCGCCGTGCCGAGGTCGTTCAGCTCGAAGTAATC
>JBHEMK010000138.1:0-6206 GCA_046262635.1 Gaiellaceae bacterium | reverse complement strand
AAGCTGCTCGTGCGCCCGCACCGCGAGCGGATCCCGATCTACCTCGCCGCGCTGAGCCCGAAGAACGTGCGCACCGCGTTCGACATCGCGGACGGCTGGCCCCCGATCTTCTTCTCGCCCGAGCGCGCGCGAGACGCGTTCGGCTACGAGCGAAAGGCGAACGAGATCCAGGAGCTGTACCTCGGCGGCCGCCACCGCGACGCCGCGGCAGCGGTCCCGGACGAGTTCGTCGACCGCGTCGCGCTCGTCGGTCCGAAGGAGCGGATCGCCGAGCGCCTCGAGGCCTACCGCGCGGCCGGCGTGACGACGCTGCTGTGCGGAACCCCGCAGCCACAAGCGCTGCGCGTGCTGGCCGAGATCGCAGGCTGATCCCTCCCGGCCTCGGTGGGCTTACCTGATCGCCGGGCCGCTCACGGCCCGGATCGGCCTCGGCGCCGAGGCAAGTTCGGCGGGACCTCCCTCGTGCCAGCGGGCGTAGAACGGTGATGAACAGGGGCGAATTCCTCGCTTTCGTCGCCGCGGCGCCGTCGGCGATCCGGTCCGCTCGGGTCGCCGGCACGCCGGCGCCGCTCGCGCTTGTCACCGTCGACAGCGAGGCCCGGATCGCCGCGGTCAACCTGGCCACCGGCCGGATCGAGCGGTTTCTCGCGACGCTCGCGGGGCCGCGCAGCATCGAGAGCGTCGGAGGGCGAACGGCGGTCGTCGCACACACGGCTGTCGGCGCCGTCACGATCGTCGAGGGGCGCTCCCTCGCCGTGCGGTCGGTCGTAGGCGAGTTCGAGGAGCCGCGCTACGCCGCCGCCCTCGCGGACGGCCGCCATGCCTACGTGACCGACTCGGCACGGGGCGAGGTCGCCGTCGTCGACGTTGTTCACGGCCGTGTCCTCCGGCGCACGAAGGTCGGGCTCTGGGCCAGGCACCTGAGCCTCGAGCCGGCGGGGCGACGCCTCTGGATCGGGCTGGGGACGGAGGCCCGGCTCGTGGCCGTCGTCGACGTCGAGCAGCCGCTGCGTCCGCGTCTGCTGCACCGCTTTCGGCCGCCGTTCCTCGCGCACGACGTCGGCTTCTCGCCGCACGGCCACCAGGTCTGGGTCACTTCGGGTGACCGCGACCGGATCGCCGTCTACGATGCTGCGACCGCGCGCCTGCGCTACACGCTCGCCGCGGGCTCACCGCCACAGCACGTGAGCTTCGGGCCCGGCGTCGCCTACGTGACGAGCGGGGAGGACGGCACGCTGCGTGTCCACTCGCTCGCGGACGGCGCGCTGCTGCGGACGACGCGGGTGCCGGCCGGGTCCTACAACGTCCAGCAGGGTTTCGGCCGCGTCCTGACCCCGTCGCTCGACCTGGGAACGCTCTGCGTCCTCGACGGGCGCGGCCGCCTCGTCGAGCGGCTCCGGGTGGCGCCGTCGTCGCACGATGCGTGCTTCGTCAGCCGCTGACCGGAAACGTCGCACTTTGCGGCTTTTCCCTCTCGGTGAGTCTTGCATCCCCGCCCCCGGGCCCATAGCGTGCCTCGGGCACCGAGCAAGGGACGCGAGTAGGTCGAAGTCGCACCCGGAGGCAGTACGCGGAAGCCGCAAGGCTGAGGGCGGAAGGTCAGCGGAGGCGATGGACGAAAGCGCACCCGGCTCGGTGAACCTCGTTAATGATCAGCCGACGACCGCGGCCCCGCCCAGCTCCTCGAGCCGGTCGCCACGGCGACGAAGGGGCGTGCCCGGGACCGTGATGCGCAGGACGAGCGCCGAGGCGACCAGGCAGGCGGCGCCGGCGGCGAGAAAGGCGTAGCGGTAGTCCCCGAACCATCCTCGCGCCGCCCCGGCCGCCCAGGCCGCGAGCGCCGCGCCGAACTGGTGCGAGGCGAAGATCCACCCGAACACCACGCCGACGTGCTCGCGCCCGAAGGTGTCCGCGGCCAGCGCGACCGTCGGCGGCACGGTCGCGACCCAGTCCAGCCCGTAGAAGACGGCGAAGGCGACGAGGCCGGCGTGCGGCGATCGGAATGCATACGGGAGCGCGAGCAGCGAGAGCCCCCGCAGCCCGTAGTACCAAAACAGGAGCCAGCGCGGATCGAGCCGGTCGGTCAGCCACCCGGAGGCGATCGTCCCGACCATGTCGAAGACGCCGATCAGGGCGAGCAGGGTCGCACCGGCCACCTCGCTCATCCCGTGGTCGTGCGCGGCCGGTATCAGGTGCGTCCCGATCAGGCCGTTCGTCGAGAGGCCGCAGACGAAGAAACTTGCGGCGAGGAGCCAGAAGTTGCTCGACCGCAGGCCGAGCAGGAGGCCGTCGATCGCCGGCCGGAACGGACGCTCGGCGCGGGCAGGCAGGGTCGCATCGGCCGTCGCCCCATACGGGCGCAGGCCGACCGCCTCCGGGCGGTCGCGCACGACCAGAGCGACGATCGGGAGGACGATCGCCACCGCGACGGACGAGACCGCGAGCGAGGCAGCGCGCCAGCCGTAGGTCGTCGCAAGCCACGCCAGCGACGGCAGAAAGACGAGCTGGCCGCTCGCATTGCTCGCGGTCAGGAGGCCGGTGACGAGCCCGCGCCGCGTCTCGAACCAGCGGTTCGCAACCGTGGCCGCAAGCGGCACGGAGACGGCGCCCGTCGCGCCGCCGACGACCACCCCCCAGAGCAGGTCGAGCTGCCAGGGAGCGTCGATCAGCGTCGTCGCCGCCGCGCCCGCCGCAACGACGGCGAGGGCGACGAGCATCACGCGGCGGACGCCGAACCGCTCCATCAGCGCCGCCGAAAACGGCGCGCCGAGACCGAACGTGAGGAGTCCGAGCGAGACCGCGAGGGCGATCGTCGCGCGGCTCCAGCCGTATTCCACCTGGAGCGGCACGATCAGAACACCCGGCGTCGCTCGGAAGCCGGCCGTCGTGATCAGCGTGACGAAGGTCGCAAGGACGACGAACCACGCGTAGTGGACGCGGTTTCCGCCAATGCGCTCGAGCACGGTTAACTCAACGCCGGCGGCCGCTGCGTGCTTCCAGGCGCAGCCCACCGAGCTCGAGCAGCTCGCGAACGAGGGCGAGCTGCCGTCCCCGCGGCGCGGCCTCGCCGATCGTCGCGCCCGCGGCGAGCGCGGCCAGCACGTCGCCTGCGTCCCCCGGGGCATCGAGGACCGCGTTCGTGCCTTCGTCCAGGCGGACCCGGACGGTCGGCCGGCCCCCGGCGCGCCGCTCGTATTCGATCCGCAGCGCCGGCACGGGGCGGGCGGCCGCCGCGAGCAGCTCGGCGCGGGTGAGGGCGGCCAGACGTGCGCGGTTGGCGAAGGCTCGCCTGATCTGCTCCCCTGCATCGTCGAGGTCGTCCGGCTCGACGACGTCAACCCGCGGCGACGAGCGCTTCCCGGCCCGCTTGTGGAGGACGATGCCGCCCTCGGTGATCCACTGCACGCCGAGCCCATCGAGGTAGTCCGTCCACTGATCGATCGCGGCGTTGTACGCGTCCCGGTCGGACGAGAGGTGCTCGTTCCAGCCGGCGGCGTGGTCGAGCGGGTCTCCGCCGAAGACCGGCAGGATCCAGCCGTCGCAGCCGCTCGCCTCGACCCAGGCGAGTGCGGCGGCGTTCGTGTCCTCCTGCTGACGCAAGACCCAGCTGACGAGGAGTGTTGCGAAACCGCGGTCGTTCAGGTGCGCAGCGGCCTCGCGCACAAGCCGCGCTGAGACCTCGTCGGCGTCGAAGCCGCTGTCGCGATAGGCCCAGCGGCTCTCCGGTGAGACGACGTACGGGGCGTTGCAGGTGATCAGGTCGAAGGTCTCGCCGGCGACGGGCTCGAGCAGGCTGCCCCGGCGGCACTCGACGTTCGCGAGCCCGTTCAGCGCGGCGTTCAGCTCGGTCAACGCGAGCGCCCGCGGATTCACGTCCGTCGCCACCACGTGATCGCTGTGGTGCGCTGCGAGCAGGGCGTGGACGCCATTGCCGGTACCGATGTCGAGCGCGCGCCGCACGCGTGGCCGCGGCGTCAGGAGGTCGCAGAGGCGCGAGGTGGGCGTGTACGTCGCGACGTAGTCCGGCGGGTCGTCGTGGTCGTGCGAGAACCCGTCGGAGGCGAGCAGCAACTCGTTCACCGGCGTGATCCGCGCCTGCGGCACGACGTCGTCGCCGACGGCCGCAAGCCCCGTCGCCGCGAGCGCGCCGACCCCCTTGGCCCCGAGTGCCCGGACGGCGTCCTCCCGCGGGACCGGCCGCTCGAGGAAGAGTAGGCGCACCGCCGTCGCGAGCTTCGTCTGCGGCAGCCGGCGCTCGTGGACCGGCACAGCAGCGCGTCCCTCGGTATAGGCGTCCTCACCGAGCAGGCCGGCGATACCGTCCTCGGTGTAGCCGACCCGCCGCAGCGCCGCGCCCAGCCGCTTCGCCGCAGCCGTGTCCGGATTCAGAGCCGCGGCCAAGGCCGGATCCTACGTTGCTGCGGCTAGACCGCCGCCGCCTCCGGTTCCTCCCGCGCCGCCTCAGGGCTCTCGACCCGCCACTGCATTGGCGATCGTCCCGCCGGCCATCGCCCCCAGCAGCTTCTTCGGGCCGCCGAGATCCACGGCGGCAAACAGCGCACGGGTGGTCGGAGGATTGGTCGCCGGCCCCGGGCTTCACTATGCTCTTCGCTCGAATGGGAGCAATCTCCAGCCGGACACACATGAGCTCGCCTCGTGAGCGCCGGGATGACTTTGAGGGTTCTCCCGGGCGATGACCGCTGCGGAGACCTTGGGCCGTCCCACCGTCGGGGACGCGCACCTGCGCACCGCTGCCGAGCGGACGCTGGAGTTGCTCGCAGCACAGACCGGGCGGCCGGTCGGCGAGCTCGAGACGCCCGTGGCGGTGGTCGACCTCGACCGTCTCGAGGCCAACCTCAAGCGGCTCCAGTCCTACGGCGACACGCACGGAATCGCTCTCTGGCCCCACACGAAGACCCACAAGTCGCCGGAGATCGGTCTCAGGCAGCTCGCGCTCGGTGCACAGGGCCTGACCGTCGCGAAGACCGGTGAGGCCGAGGTCTTCCGCGAGGCTGGCGCTCCGAGGATCCTCGTCCACTATCCGCCGTTCGGCGCCGACAAGTGCGACCGCCTTGCCCGGCTCGCCGCCGAGGGCCTGCAGCTGACGGTCGCAGTTGACGGCGTCGATTCCGCCGAGGGACTGTCGGCGGCCTTGCGGCGGCGGGGCGCGCGTGCCCACCTGCTGGTCGAGCTTGACGCCGGCCTGCACCGAACCGGTCAGGTGACGTCGACCGGCGCACTCGACCTGGCGCAGCAGCTTTCGAGCTGGCCGGCACTCGAGGTCGCCGGCATCAGCTGCTACCCGGGCCATTGCCGCGGGGATGCCGCGATCATCCGGTCGCGGCTGGAAGCCGTCGACGCGCTGCTGCGCGAAACGCGCGACCTGTTCACCGGCGGGGGTATCCGCTGCGAACGCATCTCGGGCGGGTCGACGCCGACGCGCTACCTCACCCACGAGACCTGCGTCAACGAACTGCGGGCCGGCACCTACGCCCTGCTTGACCTCGTCGACGGCCCTTCGGAGCCCGACGGCGGACTCGAGGCGTGCGCTCTCTGGGTCGAGGTAACGGTCGTCTCGGACTCCGTGCCCGGGCAGATCGTGATCGATGCGGGCTCGAAGACCCTAACCTCGGACACCCACCCTGACGAGGGTCACGGTGCGATCGTCGGATGGCCCGATGCGCGCCTGCACACGCTCAACGAGGAGCACGGCTACGTCGACGTCGCCGGCATGCAGGACCGGCCAGCCCTCGGCGATCATCTGCGGGTGATCCCGAACCACGCCTGCGGTTGCGTCAACCTGCACGACGGGTTGCTCGGCGTCCGCAACGGCTTCGTCGAACGCGTGATCCGCGTCGCGGCGCGCGGGCTCGTCCGCTAGAACCCATAGCCAGTAACTCGTCGGGTGTAGATGAGGCTGATTCCGAGGCATAGCCATCGCCAGTAGTGGTCGTCGCGCTGTTCCCAGCGCACTGCAAGCCGCCGCCAGGCAGCGAGCCGAGCGAAGAAGCGTTCGATGAGCCAGCGATTCCTGGAGTGCCCGCCGATGTGCAGCTGGTCATGAGTCGCTTCTTGCCGTCGCCGCCGTGGGGGTGACATCAGGTCGATCCGCCTTCGTCGAAGGCAGTCCATAAGCCTTCTCGCTCTACGCCGCGGTAGCCGGTCCGAACCACGTGGTGAGCGCCTCGTGGAGCCCCAGGTGGGTT
>JBHEMK010000137.1:0-8665 GCA_046262635.1 Gaiellaceae bacterium | reverse complement strand
ACCCCGGAACGAGACCGGTCGGGCCGTTCAGCCGGCGCTCGGTGCGGGGGTCTTCGCGGCCCTGCGGGCGTTCAGCTTGATGAACGCCTCGGTCGCCTCGTAGGCCTCGTCGTCGACGATCTGCCTCGGCGGCGACTTCATCAGGTAGGAGCTCGGCCCCTCGAGCGCGCCGGCGATCCCCTTGTTCAGCGCGAGCTTCGCGAGGCGCACCGCATCGATCACGATGCCGGCCGAGTTGGGCGAATCCCAGACCTCGAGCTTCAGCTCGACGTTCAGCGGGACGTCGCCGAAGGCGGAGCCCTCCATGCGGATGTAGGCCCACTTGCGGTCGGTCAGCCAGGGCACGTAGTCGGACGGGCCGACGTGAACGTTGCCGGCGCCGAGGTCGTAGTCGAGCATCGACGTGACGGCGTTTGTCTTCGAGATCTTCTTCGACTCAAGCCGCTCGCGCTCCAGCATGTTGAGGAAGTCGGAGTTGCCGCCGACGTTCAGCTGCATCGTCTTGTCGAGGTGGACGCCGCGCTCACGGAAGAGCGAGGTGAGCACGCGGTGTGTGATCGTCGCGCCGACCTGCGACTTGATGTCGTCGCCGATGATCGGCAGGCCCTTCTCCTCGAAGCGCCCCTGCCAGTAATGCTCACGCGCGAGGAAGACGGGCATGCAGTTCACCATCGCGCAGCCCGCCTCGAGAATCTGCTCCGCGTACCACTTCGTCGCCGCCTCGGAGCCGACAGGGAGGTAGTTGACGACGACGTCGGTGTTCGTCGCCTTGAGGATCCCCGCGACGTCGTCGGTCTCGCCGGGCGCCTTCGTCACGACCTCCGAGATGTACTTGCCGAGGCCGTCGTGGGTCATGCCGCGGGAGACGGTGATGCCGGTGTGCGGCACGTCGGCGAACTTGATCGTGTCGTTCGGGTGCGCCCAGATCGCCTCGGACAGATCCTTGCCGACCTTGTCGACGGTGACGTCGAACGCCGCCGTGAACTCGATGTCGCTGATGTGGTACCCGCCGAGGTTCACGTGCATGAGCCCTGGGACGAACTGATCGTCGGGCGCGTCCTTGTAGTACTCGCGCCCCTGGAGGAGCGAGTTGGCGCAGTTGCCAACGCCGATTACAGCCACCCGGACCTTGTCGGCCCGCCGTGCCTTGCCGTTCTGACTACCGTTTGTCGATGCCATTCATGCCTCCGGAGAGAAGGAGTTCCTTTCGGACGTGCAGGATGCGCTGCAGGACGGTGACCCACGCGGTCAGGGCGAGCAGGTAGATCGCCCACTGGAGCAGGCCCCAGGGAGCGAGGACGAGGCCGGCCGTGATCACCACCACGCGCTCGGCGCGTGAGCCGAGACCGACGTCGCCACGCAGGCCGATTGCCTCTGCCTTGGCGCGGGTGTAGCTGACGAGGAAGGACCCGGCGATCCCGGCCATCGCGAATGCGAGGGCGACGTCGTTGCCCTGGCGGGCGAAGATCAGGCCGATCGCGCCCAGCATCGCGCCCTCGCCGACGCGGTCGGTGGTCGAGTCGAGGAAGGCGCCGAACGGCGTCGTCTTGCCGCCCGCCCGGGCGAGCGCTCCGTCGAGGATGTCGAGGACGGAGCCGACGACGAAGATTGCCGCGGCGAGCCAGTAGACGAGCAGCTCGTCGCGGTGCTCGAAGACGACGAGGATCGAAGCCAGGAGGCAGAGCAGCACTCCGGCGGCCGTCAAAGCGTTGGGGGTCACGCGGGTGTGCGCGAGGCCCGTGACGGAGCGGGACGCCAGCGTCCGGGCTCCCGTGGTGTAGCCCTCCTTCATGCGGCGAAGGGCAGGGGTCTCTTTCATCGTCGACATGGAGTCACTCTCGCTCATTCATCGCAATCCTGCTATGTCACGACTATAGCAGGATTGCGATCTATGTCTGCGACTCGGACGCGAGAGCCGGCGCGCGCCGCCAGACGATCGCGAGCGAGATGAGCGCGACGATCACGCCCGCCAGCACGTCGAGCCAGAAGTGGTTCGCCGTCGCCATCACGCAGAACCACACCCACGCGGGCCAGAGCAGCCACAGCAGCTTGCCGAGCTTGTTCTTGACGACGCTCGCGAGCACGAGCCCGATGATCAGCGCGTCGGCCGCGTGCAGGCTCGGCATCGCCGCGTACGGGTTGGCCGCGAAGGAGATGAGGCTGCTGCCGTGGTTGAGCCCGTTGATCGAGTCGAGCGCATCGATGAAGCCGAAGCTCGGGAACATCCGCGGCGGAGCGGTCGGCAGCAGCACGTAGCCGACGAGGCCGACGACGTTCGCGAGCAGGATCGTGTTGCGCAGGCGCGCGAAGGCGTGGTGGCGCCGGAGATAGACCCAGAGCAGGGAAAGCCCGATCACCGAGAACTCCGAGTTCCAGTACGTCCACGCGGACGCGGTCAGCAGGAGATGGGATGAGTCCGCCACGCGCTGCGCGGTCAACTCCCAGAGGTGGTGCGTCGCCCTCTGCTCGAGATCGAGCACGCGCAGCCCGTTCGAGAAGGCGCGCGCGGGATCCCGGTCGGCGAGGCCGCGCACGAGCTGGTACGCGACCAGGAAGCCGAACCAGATCGCGCACTGGCGGAGCAGGTCTGCGTAGCCGCGCGGCAGCAGGCGCCGACCGGCGGCGATCGCGGCGGTCATTGCGGTACCTCGTGCACGGCCTGGACCAACGGAAAATGGACGTCCGCGATTCCCATGGACCGACGAAGTCTAAAGGCTCCCTCGGCGGGCTGTCAGTTCGAGCCTAGCCGCCGATCTGCGACATCGAGCGAGACGCCCGGGTGAATCCGGGCTCGTTGATGCGGTGCTTCAGCTCCTTGTGGCGGACTGCCCAGCGGATTGCGGCCGCCAGCTCCTCGTCGGTCGAGCCGTCCCGAAGCGGGGTCTTCAGGTCCCACTCCCGGCGCGAGAACAGGCAGGTCCGCAGCTGGCCGTCGGCGGTGATCCGGATCCGGTCGCAGCTCGAGCAGAAGGGCTCGGAGACGGGGTTGACGAAACCGAGCTCACCCTTGCCATCGGCGAAGCCGTAGCGCTTGGCAGTCGACGACGCCTTTGCCGGCAGCTCGACGAGCGGCCCGTGCTCCCCCTCGATCAGCGCGCGGATCTCGGCGCCCGTCAGCACCTGGTCGTCGCGCCAGGCCTCGTCGGCGTCCAGCGGCATGAACTCGATGAAGCGGACGACGTACGGTTTGCGGCGCGCCAGCCCGGCGAGGGCGGGCACCTCCTCCTCGGTGAAGCCCTTGATCGCCACGCAGTTGATCTTGATCGGCCGTAGCTCGGGGTACCGCTCGGCCTCCTCGAGCCCGGCGAGCACCTTGTCCAACGCGTCGCGGCGTGCGAGCTCGGCAAAGCGCGTGTGGCTGAGCGAGTCGAGCGAGACGTTCAGCCGGTGGAGCCCCGCCTCGACGAGCGGGCCCGCGAGGCGGTCGAGGAGCACGCCGTTCGTTGTCAGAGACAGATCGTCGACGCCGGGCAGGGCCGCGAGCATCCGCACGAGCTCCGGGAGGTCGCGGCGGATCAGCGGCTCGCCGCCGGTGAGCCGCACCTCGCCGACGCCCATCGCCGCGAGCAGGCGCGCGAGGCGCGTGATCTCCTCGAAGCTGAGCACCTCGGAGCGCGGCAGCCAGTCGAGCCCCTCCGCCGGCATGCAGTAGGTGCAGCGGAAGTTGCACTTGTCGGTGACCGAGACGCGAACGCTCTCGACCCGCCGGCCCCAGGAGTCGGTCAGGAGTTCCACCGGCACAGCGTATCGGTGAACTACCGTTCGACCCAGACCTTGGCGAGCTCGATGACCGTGGCTGCGGCGAGACCCATGTCCTCGACGCAGATCCACTCCCGCTCGCTGTGGGCCTGCTGGCCGCCGGTGAAGATGTTCGGTGTCGGTAGGCCCTTCTCGGTCAGGACGGAGCCGTCGGTGCCGCCGCGGATCGCCGTCTTGCGGGGTTCGAGCCCGCTCCGGCGGATCGCCTCCTCGGCTGCGGCGACGATCTCGGGTCGCTCCTTCAGCGCGTCGCGCATGTTGCGGTACGAGATCGAGGCGTCGACCTCGATCTGGGCGCGCGGATGCGCGGCCGCCACCTCGGCGGCGATCTCGCGCAGCAGCTGGATGTGCCGCTCGAGCCGGTCATCCTCGAAGTCGCGCACGATGAACCGCAGCTCGACCTCCCCGTCCTCGCCGCTGATCATGTTCGGATGGACGTAGCCCTCGCGCCCCTCGGTCGTCTCGGGCGAGAGCGAGTCCTGCGGCAGCCGCACGAGCACCTCGGCGGCGAGCTTGATCGCGTTGACCATCGCGCCTTTTGCCCAGCCGGGGTGGATGCTGCGGCCCTTGATCCGCAGCTTCACCGCCGCCCCCGAGAACGTCTCCTCCTGCAGTTCGCCGACCGTGGAGCCGTCGAGAGTGTAGGCGGCGACGGCGCCGAAGCGCTCGAGGTCGAAGTAGGTCGTGCCGGCGCCGACTTCCTCGTCGGGCGTGAACCCGATCTTGAGCGGCCCGTGCTCCACCGCGGGGTTGGCGACGAGCCAGGCCGCGGCGGCCATGATCTCGGCGACGCCTGCCTTGTCGTCGGCGCCGAGGAGCGTCGTGCCGTCGGTCGTGATCAGGTCGTGGCCGACGTGGCTCTCGAGCTCGGGTATCTCGGCCGGATCGAGCACCTGCTGCGGGTCTGCGGGGAGCGAGAGCCGGCCGCCCTCGTAGCGGATGCGCTGCGGCTCGACCCCGGCGCCGCTCACACTCGGGCTCGTGTCGACGTGCGCGAGCAGGCCGATCGCGGGCACAGCCCGGTCGACGGTCGCGGGAATGGTGGCAGTCACGTAGCCGTGCTCGTCGAGGTCGGCGTCGTCGAGACCGAGCCCCCTCAGCTCGTCGACGAGCACCCGCGAGAGCTCGAGCTGCTTGGCCGTGCTCGGGTAGGTGTCGGAGTCCTCCGCGGACTGCGTGTCGATCCGGACGTAGCGGAGCAAGCGCGCTGCGGCATCCTCGGCGAGCCCGCGGACGTGCAACCGGGCGGACGTATCGGTGGCCATGGCCGGGAGTCTATTAGCGTCTCGCCGTGCTCTCGCTCGACGACTGGCTGGCCGGGTTCGACGCCTCGGAGTACCACGAGGTCGCGACCTCGCGCCTGCCCGAGCGGGCGTCCGCGGCTGCGCTCGCGATGCCCGTCGCTCCGAATCGGCTCGTGCGGACGCTCCTCCGCCTGCGCGGGCTGGGCCGGCGCGGGACGATCGAGCAGGCAATTGAGCGGCTGGGCTTCGCGGTGCTCGAACGGACGGCGACCGGCGCCGCTCTCAGCGCGAGCGGGAAGCCGTGGCGGCCGTCGGGCGGCCTCGCCGGCTTCGAGGATCGCCGGCCGGGGGCGGTCCGGATCGCGTTCGTCCTCGCCGCCGGGTCCGGAAGGCTCTGGACGGAGACCCGTGTCACCGCGGTCGACGGGGCTGCCCGGCCGGCCTTCCTGCGCGACCGGCGCCCGGTCGGACCCTGCTCCGCTCCGATCCGCCGCCGCTGGCTGAGGGCCGCGGCGCGGTAAATGCCGATCGTCGCCCTCGTCCTCGTCACCGCCGTCTGGGGCGTGACGTTCGTCCAGGTGAAGGACGCGGTGGCGATCTATCCGCTTTTCGCCTTCCTGGCGCTACGGTTTGCGATCGCGTCGCTCGCGCTCGCCGGGCCGGGGGTGCCGCGCGTGCGCTCGCTCGGGCGGCGGGGGACCGCGGAAGCGTCGCTGCTCGGGCTCCTGCTGGGATCGGGGTATGCGCTGCAAACGGCCGGCCTCGAACGAACGACCGTCTCGAGCACCGGTTTCATCACGGGCATGTACGTCGTCCTGACGCCGCTGCTCGGGTTGGTGTTCTTCCGTTCACGCATTCCGCTCGCGGCGTGGGCTGGCGTTGTGGTCGCGACCGTCGGGCTGGCGATGCTCTCCGGGGTGCACTCGGGCTCGGCCGGTGGCGATCTGCTCGTGCTCGCGGGTGCCGCCGTCTACTCGCTCCAGATCGTTCTGATGGAGCGCTTCGCGCCGCGCCGGGACCCGCTCGCGCTCACGCTCGTGGAGATGGTCGCGGCCATGCTGGGTCTCGGCGCGGTCGCAGCGGCCCTCGGGCAGCTCGACGCGGCCCCGAGCGGCTGGACTGTCTGGGGCGCGCTCATCGTCACCGGGGTCTTCGCCAGCGCGCTCGCGTACCTGGTGCAGACCTGGGCGCAGCGCCGGACGAGCGCGACGCGCACGGCGCTCGTCTTTACGCTCGAGCCGGTCTTCACCGGGATCTTCGGCTTCGCGCTCGCCGGAGACCGCCTGGGCGCGGTCGGCTGGGGCGGCTGCACGGTGATCATGGCCGGGATCGTGCTCGCCGAGCCGGCGGCCGCAGAGCTGCTGGTGCGGCTCGTGCGGAGGCCGAAGCCCGCTTGATCGCGGTCGGCCTCGCCTGCCTTTCGGCCGGCCTGTTCGGCGCGATGAGCGTCCGGCTTCGGATCGGCCTGCGCCGGAACCCCGACGTCGAGCTCGCGACTGTGACGACGCTTGCGAGCGCGCTCGCGGTCGCGCTCGTCTGGGTCGTGGCCGAGGCGCCGAGCCGCGGCGTCCACGCGGATGCGGCGTGGCCCTTCGCGCTTGCGGGACTGCTCTCGCCCGGAGCGGCGCAGCTGCTCGTCACCCTGGCGATCCGCGACGTGGGCGCGTCGCGCAGCTCGGTCGTCCTCGGCTCGGCTCCGCTCGTCTCGGTCACGATCGCGATCATCGTTCTCGGGGAGCCTCTCAGCGTGCCGCTGCTGGCCGGGGCCCTCCTGATCGTTGCCGGGGGCGCGGAGCTCGCGCGCGAGCGCACGCGCCCGGAGCACCTCCGCCGGATCGGGCTCGTCTACGCGGTGCTCGGCACGATCCTCTTCGCGATTCGCGACAACGTGCTGCGCTGGCTCTCGCGCGGGACGAGCGTGCCGCCGGGAATTGCGGCGCTCGCCGCACTTGCGGGGGGCGGAGCGCTGATCGCGGTGACGCTCCTGCCGCGCCTGCGCGGCCGCGGGCGCCAAGGAATCCCGGCGTTCGCCGCCGCGGGCGTCTTCTTCGGCTCCTCGTACGTCTCGATGTTCGAGGCGTACTACCGGGGCCGGGTCACGGTCGTCTCGCCGCTCGTCGCGACGGAATCGCTCTGGGGCGTCGGCCTCTCGGTGCTTGTCCTGCGGGACAGCGAGGTCGTCGGCCGTCGCCTCCTCCTCGGCGCGCTGCTGATCGTGGCGGGGGGCGTGCTGATCGGGACGTTCCGGTAGCGCGAGACGCTGGACATCGGTGACGCCGCCGGCTCGGCGCGGCCCGGGCGGGGGCGGCCGCCCCCTCGAACCTGCGTCGATCCCGAGGGACGAGAGGCAGCGGAGAGGCATCAGATCTGCTATAACAAGACTTAGATTTTCTCACTAGAAAGGAATCCACCGCATGGCTAAGACAATCGGCATCGACCTGGGCACCACCAACTCGTGCATGGCCGTGCTCGAGGGCGGCGAGTCGACCGTCATTCCAAACGCTGAGGGCGGGCGCACAACCCCGTCCGTCGTCGCGTTCGCGAAGGACGGCCAGCGGCTCGTCGGAGCCCCTGCGCGGCGGCAGCAGGTCACCAACCCGCAGAACACGATCTTCTCGATCAAGCGATTCATGGGCCGCAAGTTCGACGAGGTCTCGGAGGAGATGAAGATCGTCCCCTACGAGGTCGTCAAGGGCCCGAACGGGGATGTCCGCGTGAAGGCGGAGGGCAAGGACTACGCCCCGCCGGAGATCAGCGCGATGATCCTCCAGAAGCTGAAGGCCGACGCCGAGGCGTACCTCGGCGAGCCGGTCAGCGACGCGGTCATCACCGTCCCGGCCTACTTCAACAACGCGCAGCGCGAGGCCACGAAGGACGCCGGCAAGGTCGCCGGCCTGAACGTGCTGCGGATCATCAACGAGCCCACCGCAGCCTCGCTCGCCTACGGACTCGACAAGGAGTCCGATCAGACGATCCTCGTCTTCGACCTCGGCGGCGGCACCTTCGACGTGTCGGTGCTCGAGCTCGGTGAGGGCGTCTTCGAGGTCAAGTCGACCGCCGGCGACAACCACCTCGGCGGCGACAACTTCGACAAGGCCGTCGTGGACTGGCTCGTGGCGGAGTTCAAGCGCGACCAGGGGATCGACCTGTCCGCGGACGCCATGGCCCTCCAGCGCCTCTACGAGGCCGCCGAGAAGGCCAAGATCGAGCTCTCCACCACCCAGGAGACGCAGATCAACCTGCCGTTCATCACCGCTGACGTCAGCGGTCCCAAGCACCTCGACATGCGCCTGACCCGCGCGAAGATGGCCGAGCTGACCAGCGCCCTGCTCGACCGGGTCGTCGCCCCCGTCCGCCAGGCGATCAACGACGCCAAGGACAAGGGCGCCCCGAAGATCGACCACGTCGTCCTCGTCGGCGGCATGACCCGCATGCCCGCCGTCCAGGAGAAGGTCAAGGAGCTGACCAAGCTCGACCCCCACCGCGGGGTCAACCCCGACGAGGTCGTCGCTGTCGGCGCCGCGATCCAGGCCGGCGTCCTCGCCGGTGACGTCAAGGACGTGCTGCTGCTCGACGTGACCCCGCTGACCCTCGGCATCGAGACCAAGGGCGGCGTCTTCACCAAGCTCATCGAGCGCAACACGACGATCCCGACCCGCAAG
>JBHEMK010000136.1:0-22797 GCA_046262635.1 Gaiellaceae bacterium | reverse complement strand
GCTGCGCGGCGGCACTCCGGCGATGCCGGGCGCAAGGCGCAACGAGGATCAGCCAGACGAGCGGCGCGCTCGGCGCGGGCGTCGCAGTGCTGATTGACGCGCCGTTCTCCGGCACGAAGGCGATCACGGCTGCGATCAGCGGCGCGAGCGGCATCAGCCTGACGGAGAGCCGTGCTGCCGGCGTTCCCCCATCTCGGCCGTCTCGATCCTCGGCTCGCCGCGGATCTGCCCGCCTACGAGAAGCTTGGTCAGGCGGCGCCGACGAGCCCCGTCAGCGGCCGCGGCACGAGCCGCGGCTGGCGGGGTGGAACGAGTGTGCCACGGCTGTGCAGACGGAACGTGGGGCACAGTGTTTCGCCCGGAATCGCGCAAAGGCCCGCCCGGCGGAAATAGCAGTCGTTGCACGTGGCTTCGGTGCGCGTGCTCATCGGCGTCCTCGGGGGCTGGGGAGGAGGGGAAACGCTTGGGACAGGGGCCGATCATAAGGCTGCCCAACCCCCGGCGCAGTTTTGCCCAGGAAGAAAACTGCGCATTTTCCGGCAGATTCCAAGCCGCCAGATTTTGCGGTTTCTAGACTTTTGGCGGCAAGGTTGCCAGAGCGCGCAACGCCTGTTGAAAGTTCTGCACAGCCACGACGCGGACGCCTTTCGCGTAGAGCCGAGCGGTCCGGGCGTTGTCCCCAGCCGGGACGAGGAAGACATCCACCTTCGCGAGGCGCGCACCGAATATCTTCTGCTCGACGCCACCGATGGGGATGACGGTGCCGTCGGTTGCGAGCTCGCCTGTCGCGGCGACACGGTAGCCGTGGTCGACGTCGCGGCCGAGCTTCTCCATGACCTCGAGCGCGAACGCGAGGCCGGCGGACGGGCCGCCGACGTTGCCGGCGTCGATATTGACGGCGATCGGGAGCTTGATGTTGTTCGCCTGCTCCACGACCACGCCAAGGGCCGGCAGGGCGGGGTTGTTGGTGGATCTCGTCAGCCGGACGTCGACGCTCGTCAGGTCGCTGCCGCGGCGGAGGCCGACCCGAACGGCGTCGCCGATCCTGTGGCGGCGGATCGCGGCCCGCAGGTCGGCGAAGGTGCGCACGGGCCTGCCCTCCAGCGAGATGATCACGTCGGTCGCCTGAAGCTTCCCGACCGCGTCGGTGTTTGGGATGGCCGTGTCTACCAGAATGCCGCTGGGCCGGGCCGTCACGTGATAGCCGAGCTTCCGCAGTGCCACTGCGGCCGCGATCCGTTGCGACATCAGCATCTGCTGGAGATCGGCCCGCCGCTGGGATTTGTCGTTCATCCCCGGAGGCACGATCCTCTGGGCTGGAACGAGTGTCGCGCCGTCGTGCAGGACGCCTGGAATCAGCTCGTCCAGCAGACTGGCCCGCTGCTCGAGCACGTCGACGAAGTAGATCCCGCCCCGCCCGGAGGGAGTCCTGCCACCCTGGACATGGACGAGCGGGCCCACCGGGTGCGCCTTGTCGGGCAGCAGCAAGAAGCTCCTCGAGCGGATCAGCCACAGCGCGACGATGACGATTGCGAGCAGCGCGAGCCCGGCGAACACGAGCCGCATGGGCGAGAGCGCGCGATGCGTCAGAGGGGCCGCCTGGTCAGCCCGCCGTCGACGGGGATCGTCACGCCACTGACGTAGCGGGCACGGGCGGAGGCGAGGAAGCACACGACGTCGCCGAGCTCTTCGGGGATGCCCCAGCGGCCGAGTGGAATCTCTGCGAGGTCCGACTCGGTCGGACCGTCCGGATAGAGCTGTTCGAGTCGCGCCGTGGCGATCCGTCCGGGGGCGACGCAGTTGACGGTGATGCCCTTCGGGCCGAGCTCGCGCGAGAGCGACTTTGCCCAGCCGGTCACGCTGGGCCGGACGATGTTCGAGAGAGCGAGGTGCGCCGTCGGCTCGAGTGCGGCGGCCGACGTGATCGCGATCACCCGCCCGGAGCCACTCCGCTCGAGGTACGGCAGGCAGATGCGGAGCAGCAGCACAGGCGGCAGGAGCAGCAGCTCGACGGCGCGCTCGACCGCCTCGACCGTGAGATCCTCGGCGCGGCCGGGCGGCGGGCCGCCTCCGTTCCAGACAAGGATGTCGATCCCGTGGAACGCGGCTCGCGTCCGCTCGACGAGCCGCTCCAGATCACGCGGGCTCGTGACGTCGCCGCGCACCGGGAGCGCGCCGATCCGGTCGGCCTCCCGCTCGAGCACGTCACGGCGGCGGGCGAACATCGACACGTTGGCGCCCTCCGCGGCGAGCGCCGCGGCGCTCGCGAGGCCGAGGCCGGACGACGCCCCACAGACGATCGCCGTGCGTCCCTTCAGGTCGAGATCCATCGCCAGAAACCTCCTTCCGAGTCGTTCTGCTCGTCAGCAATCCGGCGTGTGTCGTCCGCGCAGGGCGGCCGGTGGGCGCACACCTTCTCACGCGCGCCGGCTGACGCCTGGGCCCAGGGCGGTGCGGTCGGCAAGCGGCGGGTCAGCGCGCGCCTACGTGGTCAGGACGCCGACGACTTCCCGGACGGCCTCGGCCGAGCTCCCCAGGGCCTGGCGCTCGTCGTCCGTGAGTTCGAGCTCCACGATCTGCTCGACGCCTCCCGCGCCGAGCTTCACGGGCACGCCCATGAAGAGGCCGTTGATGCCGTACTCGCCCTCGAGGTACGCGGTGCAAGGAAGGACGCGCTTCTCGTCGAGCATGATCGAGTCGACCATCTGTGCCGCCGCCGCGCCCGGTGCATACCAAGCAGAGGTGCCGAGCAGCTCGACAAGCTCGCCGCCGCCCTTGGCCGTCCGCCTGACCATCGCCTCGATCCGATCTTCGGCGACGAGCTTGCGCAGCGGGACTCCGCCGACGGTCGTCGCCGAGACGACCGGGACCATCTGGTCGCCGTGACCGCCGAGCACCATCGCGGTCACGTCCTTGACCGACGAGCCGGTTTCCCAGGCGATGAAGGCCGAGAAGCGTGCCGTGTCGAGAACGCCGGCCATGCCGAAGACCCGTTCCTTCGGCCAGCCGGAGACGTTCTTGGCCACGTGGCACATCGCGTCGAGCGGGTTCGAGACGACGACGAGAATCGCCTCGGGCGAGGCCTTCACCACCTCCTGCGTGACCGAGCCGACGATCTTCTCGTTCGTGGAGACGAGGTCGTCGCGGCTCATCCCCGGCGAGCGCGGCAGGCCGGCGGTGATAACGACGACGTCGGACCCCGAGCTTTCGTCGTAGCGGTTCGAGCCGACGACGTTCGGCTCGTACCCGAGCACGGCGCCCATCTGGTTGACATCGAGGGCCTTGCCCTGGGGCAGGCCCTCCTTGATGTCGACGAGGACGATGTCGGCATAGTCGCGCACGGCGAGCACCTGGGCGCACGTCGCCCCGACGTTGCCCGCGCCGACGACCGTGATCTTCCTCCGCCCGCTCAGACCCGCGCCCCCATCCTGTCGATGATCGCGTCTGCGACGTGGCTCGTCCCGACCGCGTTCGGGTCGTCCCGTCCCGGCTTCATGTCGTAGGTGACGCTCTCGCCCGCGGCGATCACCTCCGCGATCGCAGACTCGAGCCGGTCTGCGGCCTCGTGCTCCTCGAGGTGGCGTAGCATCAGCATCCCGGAGAGCAGCTGCGCCATCGGGTTGACCTTGTTCTGGCCCGCGTACTTCGGGGCAGAGCCGTGCGTCGGCTCGAAGACTGCGATTCCCTCGGCGAAGTTGCCGCCGGGGGCGAGGCCGAGGCCGCCGATCATTCCTGCGCACAGGTCCGAAAGGACGTCGCCGTACAAATTCGGGAGCACCAGCACGTCGTACTCCTCGGGCCGCTGGACGAGCTGCATGCACATGTTGTCCACGATCCTGTCGTCGAAGGCGATGTCGGGGTTCTCCGCCGCCACCCTGCGCGCCACCTCCAGCCAGAGCCCATCCGAGAACTTCATGATGTTCGCCTTGTGGACGGCCGTGAGCTTGCGGCGGCCGTTCTTGCGGGCGTAGTCGAAGGCGAACTCGAAGATGCGCCGCGTGCCGGTGATGGAGATCGGCTTGATCGAGATGCCCGCGTCGCGCCACCGCAGCCTTCCCCCCTTCGACTCGATCCAGGCGATCAGCTCCTCCGCGTCGGGCGTGCCCTGCTCGTACTCGATCCCCGCGTAGAGATCCTCGGTGTTCTCGCGCACGATAATCAGGTCAACGTCGTCGAAGCGCGTCCGGACACCCGGGTACCTCTTGCACGGGCGCACCTGCGCGTACAGATCGAGCTCCTTGCGCAAGCCGACGTTGACCGACCGGAAGCCGCCGCCGACCGGGGTCGTGATCGGCCCCTTCAGGGCAACGCCCGCCTCGCGGATCGCGTCGAGGACGTCAGGCGGGAGCGGGTTGCCGCCGTGCCTCTCCATCTGGTCGGCGCCTGCCTCGCGGACGTCCCAGTCGAACTCGACCCCGGTGGCGTCGAGCACGCGGCAGGTCGCCTCGGTCAGTTCCGGGCCGGTGCCGTCGCCAGGGATGAGGACTACGCGGTGCGCCACGCGCCTGAATCTACCTGCGAGCCGTTAGAGTCGCGCCGGTGGACGAGCGGGAGCTTTTCCGGCAGACCGCGCAGTACGCCGCCGACTTCATCGACACACTGGGAACGCGCCCGGTCTGTGCCGCGGCGGATGTCGAGACGCTGGAGCACGCGCTCGGCGGGCCACTCCCCGAGGGGCCGCTCGACCCGCTCGCCGTCGTTGCCGCACTTGCCGAGGCGGCTGAGCCTGGCGTCGTCGGGATCCCTTCGGGGCGCTATTTCGGATTCGTGATCGGCGGCGGCGTTCCGGCCGCGATCGCAGCCGACTGGCTCACCTCGGTCTGGGACCAGAACTCCGGCCTCTACGCCGGCGGGCCGTCGGCGGCAGTCGTTGAGGAGGTCTGCCGCTGCTGGCTCGCCGAGCTGCTCGGCCTGCCCGAACACGTCTCGGTCGCCTACGTGACCGGGTGTCAGATGGCACACGTGACGGCGCTGGCTGCGGCGCGCCATCACGTGTTGGCGGGGGCAGGCTGGGACGTCGCGGCCGACGGTCTCGCCGGCTCGCCTGCGATCCGCGTGCTGGTGGGCGAGAAGCGCCACGTCACGGTCGACCGCGCGCTGCGACTGCTCGGGATAGGCGCCTCCTCCCTCGTCGTCGTCGAGGGGGATGACGAGGGCCGGATCCGAGGCGCGAGCCTCCGGGAGGCGGTGGCTGCGGGCGAAGGTCCGACGATCATCTGCGGCCAGGCGGGCGAGGTGAACACTGGCGCCTTCGATCCCGTGGAGGAGATCGCTGATGCCGCGGCGGAGGCCGGGGCGTGGTTCCATCTCGACGGTGCCTTCGGGCTCTGGGGGGCCGCGTCGCCGGAACTTCGGCATCTCCTTGCCGGGCACGAGCGTGCGGACTCGTGGGCCACCGACTGCCACAAGTGGCTGAACGTTCCCTACGACTCCGGCCTCGCTTTCTGCGCGCACCCCGAGGCGCATCAGGCCGCCATGTCCGTGACGGCGTCCTACCTGATCCACGCCGGGGACACGCGCAAGCGGGACGAGGTCGACTGGACGCCCGAGTTCTCGCGGCGGGCGCGCGGCTTCGCGGTCTACGCCGCGATCCGCTCGCTCGGGCAGAGCGGGATCGCCGAGCTGATCGAGCGCTCTTGCGCGCAGGCGCGCCGTTTCGCCGGCGCGCTCGAGCAGGCGGGGGCCGAGGTGCTGAACGACGTCGTGCTCAACCAGGTGCTCGTCCGCTTCGGCGACGGCGAACGGACGCGGGCTGTGATCGAGCGGGTGCAGAGCAACGGCGTCTGCTGGCTCAGCGGCACAGAGTGGCGCGGCGAGCACGCGATGCGGATCTCCGTGTCGAACTGGCGAACGACCGAGGAGGACGTCGACCGCGCCGTCGAGGCGATCCTCCATGCCGCCCAGGCCGTCCAGGTGTGAGTCTCCGCGCCGCCGCTATCGTGGCTGCTGAAATGGCGAAGAAGTCGGTTCAGCTCTCGGGTGTCGTCGTCGCGGAGTCGGCGGTCTGCTCGATCGACCCCAACGAGGGCGTTCTGATGTACCGCGGCTACGACATCGCTGACCTTGCCGAGCGCTCGACGTACGAGGAAGTCGCGTACCTGCTCCTGAGCGGCGAGCTGCCGGGGGCAGGCGAGCTCGCCTCCTTCACGGAGGCGCTCGGCCAGCGCGAGCTGACCGGTGAGGCAGCCACCGTGGTCGACGAGGCATCGACGCAGGCGGAGCCGATGGAGCTGCTGCGCACGGCCGTCTCGGCACTCTCCTTCGCCGATCCCGACAAAGCCTCGAACGACCAGGAAGCCGGCTGGCGCAAGGCAACCCGGCTGATCGCGCAGATGCCGACGATCGTCGCGCGCTACCACCGCCGGCGCCAGGGGCTGGAGCCGGTCGAGCCGGATGCCGACCTTTCGTATGCCGAGAACTTTCTCACGATGCTCCACGGCGAGCAGCCGACCGAGCAAGCGGCGCGCGCGTTCGACCTCGTGATGATCCTCCATGCGGAGCATGAGATGAACGCGTCGACGTTCACCGCGCGCGTCGTCGCCGGCACCATGGCCGACGTCCATGCCGCCGTTGTCGCCGCGATCGCCGCGCTGAGCGGCCCCCTGCACGGAGGCGCCAACGAGGCGGCGATGGAGATGTTCGAGCGCTTCGGCTCGGCCGAGCGGACGCCAGACGAGGTGCGGGAAATGCTGGAGCAGAAGGAGAAGCTCTACGGCTTCGGCCACCCGCTCTACCGCGCCTACGATCCGCGCGCGCTCATCCTCAAGAAGATCTCGCGCGAGTTCTCGGAGGATGCCGGGGAGCCGAACTGGTATGCCGTCGCCGAGGCGGCCGAGCGCACGGTGTACGAGGAGAAGGGTCTCTATCCAAACGTCGACCTCTACTCGGGCTCGGTTTATCGATATCTCGGCGTCCCGAACGACCTCTTTACGCCGCTCTTTGCCTCGAGCCGGGTCGCAGGCTGGTCGGCGCACATCCTCGAGCAGCTCGCGGACAACAAGATTATCCGTCCCTCGTCCGCGTACGTCGGACCAGAGCGCCGCGAGTTTCCGGTCTTGCGGGCATCGTGACGCTCGCCGAAGCGGCGGCACGAGCGGACGAGCTCGCCACGAGCGGGACTGAGCGGGCGCTGGCGGATCTGCGCCAAGAGTGGGGCGACGAGCTCGAGAGCGCGGCGCGGAGCCAGGACTACCGCGAGCGTGCAGTCGCCTACCGTGCGGTCGGTCAATTCCGCTGGCGTCAGAAGGAAGAGCTCCTGCGGCGGGGCCTCGATGACGAGAGCCCGGCCTGTCGCGGCTCGGCACTGCTCTCGCTCGAGCTGCTCTCGCGAGAGCACCCGAGCACCGTTAACAACGTCCGGCCGATGCTGCACACGATCGCGACGAGCGATGGGAACCAGGCGGTACGGCGTCTCGCGATCCTCTGCCTCAAGAACGGCTCGCCCCAGCGGGAGTCGATCGTCCTGCTGCAGGGGCTCGGCGACAACGACGAGCTCGAGCGCGACCTGCGTGAGACGGCGACCAAGGTCGCCGCGCTTTTGCGGAAGCGGTCCTCGGCGACGCGCTAGGCGCTGCCACAGGTCGTGCAGATGCGCGTCTCGATGTGTCGGCCGCACGACGGGCAGGTGCGGCGACGGCGTCGCCATTCGAGCGCACTCTTTTGCACGCCTGCTATTGCCATCACGTAGCCGACTGCCAACGTCGTGACGGCGAGAACTGCGGTGTGCGGATCCAGCGGAGCCATCTAGTCCTTCTGGGTTTTCGGGCCGAACTTCAAACGCCGGGCGTGCGGGTGCGCCTGGTAGTACAACTCCCGCCGGCGCCGATCAGTTACGTGCGTGTAGAGCTCCGTCGTGCTCAGATCCGCATGTCCGAGCATCTCCTGAACCGAGCGCAGGTCCGCGCCCCCTTCGAGCAAATGCGTCGCGAAGGAGTGGCGCAGCAGGTGCGGGTGGACGCGACCCGGCTCCAGCTCCGCCACCGCCGCGAGCTTGCGCAGGATCAGGAAGGCACCCGCCCTGGTGAGCGCACCGCCCTGGGCGTTGAGGAAGAGCTCGGAGCGGTGGTGTCGGTCGAGGTGGGGTCGTCCGCGGGAGATATAGCGGCGGAGCGACTCGACTCCTTCGCGGCCGAGCGGCACGATCCGCTCCTTGCCACCCTTACCCGTGCAGCGGACGAGGCGCTGCTCCAGGTCGACGCCCGAGCGCTCGAGGCCGACCGCCTCCGAGACACGGAGGCCGGCGCCGTAGAGCAGCTCCACGAGCGCACGGTCGCGGAGCGAGCGCGGCGTTGTTCCGTTGGCGGCCTCGATCAGCCGTTCTGCCTCGCCGGCCGAAAGCGTCCGCGGCAGCTTGCGGCGGCGGCGGGGCAGCTCGAGCTCGGCGGCGGGATTGTCGCCACGCGTACCGATCAGCATCTGGTGGCGGAAGAAGGAGCGCAGCGCGGCGGTGCGCCGCGCGATCGTGGCGGGGCTGAGCCCGTCGGCACGGAGCCCGGCGAGGTAGCGCTCAAGATCCTCCACGGTCGCGGAGCCCGGCGGCCCGCCGAGCCGTGCCCGGAAGTGCGCGAGGTCGCGCCGGTAGGCGTCTACGGTCCGGGGGGCCAGCCGCGCCGCTGTCAGTGCGAGAAAACTCTCGACGGCGGGATCAGGTGTCTGCCCGTTCACGGCTGCTCCTGATTCGCGGCGCCGCTTCTGACGCCTGCTCGCACCTGCGACGATCCGGCGCGGCGCGATCGCTTCGAACCGGTCGCTCCTCGCTGCGGATCGGCGGTCGAAACGACCGGACCGCATGCGCCCGAAGGCCGCAGACGCGGGCTTGAACCTCAATCAGGGTCGACCGAGATCCTTCCCTTCGCACCCGCTCCCGGCGGCCCGCAGAGCCACGGGTCCGTCCTCGGACACCCCGCCGCTCGTCGCCTCGTACCCCGTCTCGCCGTCCCATTCGCAAGAGGTTCAGTCGGCCGCAGAATCCACAGCATCCTGTCGTACCGCCTGCGCGCCTTGCTTGGCGTCGGCCCCAGGCCCGGAGGTCAACGCAGGATTCTCAGATCAATTTTCTCTCTCTCCGCGCGAAAGCGCAGGGGAACGAGCCAGCTCACGAGCGGGGGTGGGCGTTGTCATACACGCGCCTGAGCCGCCGGGCGTCCACGTGGCTGTAGATCTGCGTCGTCGAGAGTGAGCTGTGGCCGAGCAGCTCCTGGATCGTCCGCAGGTCGGCGCCGCCCTCCAGCAGATGGGTCGCGAATGCGTGGCGCAGCCGGTGGGGATGGGGGACGAGCCGGCGCAGCGTGCTCGTGTCGAGTCTACGCCCGCGCGCCGAGAGGAAGACGGCGTCCTCGGCCCCGACTGCCAACTCAGGGCGCGCGTCGCGCAGGTAGCGGGCGAGCCAGTGGGCTGCCTCCTCGCCGAGCGGGACGACGCGCTCCTTGCCACCCTTGCCGCGTACATGGACGGTCTCCTGCTCGAAGTCGACGTCGGCGAGATCGAGCCCGACCGCCTCTGCGCTCCTTAGGCCCGCCGAGTAGACGAGCTCGAAGAGCGCGCGGTTGCGCAAGCCGAGCGATCCCGCCGCCTCGAGCGCAGCGAGGATGCCGTCGATCTCGCCGGTCCTCGGGGCGTCCGGAAGCCGTCGACCCCGCCGCGGGGCGAGCGGCGCGTCGGGCACGCGCGCACGTCCGAGGGTAAATCGGAGAAAGGCCCGAACGGCGGCGAGCTTTCGGGAGATCGTCGCCGGGGCGAGGCGCCGCGGCTTCCGGCCGGGCCGGGAGGCGCCGAGCTCGGAGACATACGCGGCCAGCACCGCCACGTCAACGTCCTCGAGGTCGACGCCGCGATGCGCGAGCCACCGACGGAACTCGGCCACGTCGACGCGGTAGGCCATGCGCGTCGCCTCGCTGAGCCCGGGGCTGGCGAGGAAGCGCTCGGCAGCGGCGTCCGAGTCCATCACGGTCCCCTTCGTCGGGAGTGCCGGCGACTCCTGCCCCGCGGTCTCTCGAGAACGCGGAACCGGTTCGTGCACGAGCGTCGCCAGTTCGCCCTACCGAGTCGACATTTGCAGCGAAGTTCCTTGCGGCGCGCCGGGCCGCCGTCGAGTCCGGCAGGCGGCGTCACGGAAGCCGGGCCTCGCCCAGAGATCGACTCCAATCGCGAAGCGGTCGATCTCGTTCGAGCCAGACGTCCAGCGGCGTGCCGGGGGCCTCGAGTGTCCCTCGGGGACAGGTTCACTGATCGACCGGGAGCAGCGACCAGACGACGAAGTCGAGCCGCCGTCCACGACGCTCGCTCCAGCCGGATGACCGCACCACGCCCTCGCGCGTGAAGCCCGCTTTCCTTGCGACGCGCTGAGATCGCTCGTTGTCGATCTCGGTCCGCAGCTGCAGGCGGCGCACATCGGCCGACTCAAAGGCCCAGCCCGACGCGAGCCGCAACGCCCGAACAGCGACCCCTTGCCCGCGCGCCTCCCGTCGGGTCCAGTAGCCCGCCTCGGCGGCCCGCACCCGCTCGTCCGTCCAGCCAACGCCCACCGCGCCGAGCAGGGGCCCGTCAACGGCACCCGTCACTGCGAAGGGCCAGAAGGAGCCTTCGTGCCACCACCGGATCGTGCGGCTGACGTACGCCGCCGCCTCGGCCTCGCCGTACGGCTGGGGCACCGAGTCGAGCCACCGCGCGATTTCCTCGTCGGCGCAGCTCCGGGCCAACTCCGGAACGTCGTCCGCCCGCCACGGGCGCAGCTCCACCACACCGTCGGTGAGCGGTGGATCCGGGGGAACCGCAGGGCTGCGCGCCACGCGTGCATACGATATGCACCGGTTTGCCGTCCATGCCCCGTCAAGGAGGTGCTCCGATGACTGCGACCGAGCTGCCGGGCAGCGTCGATCTCTCGGAGCACGGGATCGACACCGTCCGCAGGATCATCAGGAACCCGACGACCTCGATGCTCTATACGGACGCGCTCGCCCGTCACGAGGCAGTCCTTGCCGAAGGCGGGCCGATGGTCGTCGATACCGGCCGCTACACCGGCCGCTCGCCCAAGGACAAGTTCGTCGTGCGCGAGCCGGGCTCTGCGGGTCGGATTTGGTGGGGCGACGTCAACCATCCGCTCGGCGAGGACAAGTTCGAGGGGTTGCGGGAGAAGGTGGTCGCATACCTAGGCGAGCAGGATCTCTACGTGGTCGACTCGTTTGCAGGTGCCGACCCGGCGCACCGGATCGCTGTGCGCGTGATCACGTACCTGCCCTACCACGCGCTCTTCGCACGAACGATGTTCGTCGACCCGACCGAAAAGGAGCTCGCAGACTTCACCCCGCAGGCGCTCGTCCTGCATGCTCCGGCCGTCGAGGCCGACCCGGCCGAGGATGGCGTCCGGAGCAGCACGTTCATCGTCCTGCACCCGGGGCGCATGGAACTGCTCGTCGGCGGGACGTTTTACGCCGGTGAGATCAAGAAGTCGATCTTCACGGTCTTGAACGACCGCCTGCCGCTTGAGAACGTGTTTCCGATGCATTGTTCGGCCAACGTCGGCGACGACGGCAAGGTCGCGATCTTCTTCGGTCTTTCCGGCACCGGCAAGACGACGCTCTCTGCCGACCCCGAGCGATTGCTGATCGGCGACGACGAGCATGGCTGGGCCGACAGCGGCGTCTTCAACCTGGAGGGCGGCTGCTATGCGAAGGTGATCCGCCTCTCAGCTGAGGCCGAGCCGGAGATCTACAAGACCACGCACACCTTCGGCACGATCCTTGAGAACGTGATCGTCGACGAGCGTGGTGTCCTGGATCTCGACGACGACTCGAAAACCGAGAACACTCGCTCAGCCTACAAGCTCGAGCAGATCGCCAACGCATTGCCTGAGAAGCGTGGGGGACACCCGAGCTCGGTGGTCTTTCTCACCGCGGACGCGTTCGGGATCCTGCCGCCGATCGCCAGGCTGACGCCGCAGCAGGCCCGCTTCTACTTCCTCTCCGGCTTCACCGCGAAGCTCGCCGGCACCGAGATCGGCGTGACCGAGCCCCAGCCGACTTTCTCGGCCTGCTTCGGAGCGCCCTTCCTCCCGCAACCGCCAGCGGTCTACTCGCGGATGCTGGGCGAAAAGCTCGCGGAGCACGGTTCCCGCGTCTGGCTCGTGAACACCGGCTGGACGGGCGGCGCATTCGGCGAAGGCGAGCGAATACCGATCACGGCGACGCGTGCTCTCCTGCACGCGGCGCTCGAGGGGGAACTCGAAGGTGTGGAGTTTCGGACCGACGACATCTTCGGCTTCGAGGTGCCGATCGACGTGCCCGGCGTCGACTCCGCGCTGCTCGACCCTCGCTCGACTTGGGCCGATCCGGACGCCTACGCCACCAAGGCCCGGGAACTGGCCCGGATGTTCCTCGATAACTTCGAGAAGTTTCCGGAGGCCGAACCCGAGGTCGCAGCGGCAGGTCCCCGGGTCTGACGCGGCTGCCGGGGCGTTTCCGATAGCTTCAGAGTTCGTGGAAGCAACGCACGATGTGCTCGTGATCGGCGCCGGCTGCGCGGGCATGCGCGCAGCGATCGAGGCCCACGATGCAGGTGCAGACGTCGCACTGGTCTCGAAGATCCACCCGACCCGCAGTCATTCGGGCGCGGCGGAAGGTGGCATCAACGCGGCGCTCGGCAACGCGTCCGAGGATGACCCCGAGACGCACGCCTTCGACACGGTCAAGGGCTCCGACTACCTGGGCGATCAGGACGCGATCGAGATCCTCTGTCGTGAGGCGCCCGGCGACGTGTATCAGCTCGAGCACTGGGGCGCGGTCTTCTCCCGCACCGAGGACGGGCGGATCGCCCAGCGGCCTTTCGGCGCCGCAGGCGCGCCGCGGACGGCATACGCGGCCGACATCACCGGCCACGTGCTCGTCCAGGTTCTCTACGAGCAACTCTGCCGCAGGGAGCTCAAGGTCTACGACGAGTTCTTCGCGTGGCGGCTCGTCGTCGACGACGGCCGCTGCCAGGGGGTGATCTGCTGGGACCTCCTCGATGGCGGCCTGAAGACGATCGGCGCGAAGACGTTGATCCTCGCCACGGGTGGCGCCGGCCGTCTCTACGTCGGCACGACGAACGCCTACGCCTGCACGGGTGACGGGATGGCGATGGCGCTCCGCGTCGGGGTTCCGCTCGAGGATATGGAGATGATGCAGTTCCATCCGACGACGCTCGCGCCGACCGGCGTGCTCATCACAGAGGGCTGCCGGGGCGAGGGCGCGTACCTGCTCAACTCCGACGGCAACCGTTTCCTCGAGCGGTACGCGCCGAACGCGATGGAGCTCGCGTCGCGCGACGTGATCTCGCGCGCGGAGCAAACAGAAATCGACGAGGGTCGCGGTGTCGAGGGGAACGTCCTGCTCGACCTACGCCACCTCGGCGCCGAGAAGATCCTGGAACGTCTGCACGGGACGCGCGAGCTCTCGATGACGTTTGCCGGGGTCGACCCAATCCAGGAACCGATCCCCGTGCGGCCCGGCGCCCATTACCACATGGGCGGCGTGGATACCGACGTTTGGGGGCGGACCGACCTCGAGGGCCTGTATGCCGCGGGGGAGGTTGCCTGCGTCTCCGTGCACGGCGCGAACCGCCTCGGCGGCAACGCTCTGATGGAGACGATCACCTTCGGGAAGCGGGCCGGTGGCCACGCCGCCGACTGGGCGCTTAGCCACACCACCGTCGAGGTGCCCGAGTCCGTCGAGCGCGATGCCGAGCGCGAGCTGAAGGAGTTGCTCAATCGCACCGACGGCGAGCGGCCGTGGAAGATACGCGATCAGCTCGCCGCCACGATGCACGAGAATTTCGGCGTCTTCCGCCGCGAGGATCAGATGCGGCGCCAAGGGGAGATCGTCGCGGGGCTGCGCGAGCGCTACGCGCGCGTCGTCGTCGAGGACAAGGGCGCTGTTTTCAACAGCGACCTGACGCAGGCACTCGAGCTCGGCTTCCTGCTCGAGCTCGCAGACTGCATGGTCGTTGCCGGGCTCGCGCGCAAAGAGAGCCGCGGAGCCCACTCGCGTCTGCACGACTTCCCTGACCGCGACGACGAGAACTATCTGAAGCACACGCTCGTAGCGTGGCGCGATGGCCGGCCCGAGCTCGAGTGGAAGCCGGTGACGATGACGAGATGGACGCCCCAGGAGAGGAAGTACTGAGTTGAGCGAAGCGATCCTCTACACCGACTCGCCGACGATGGACGTGCGCCTGAAGATCTGGCGCTACGACTCCGCGAGCGGCGACCGGCAGCTGAGAGAGTACGAGGTGGAGGCGCCCGAGTGGGCGACGCTGCTCGATGTCCTCGACATCATCAAGGACAGGGTGGACGGCTCGCTGGCCTACCGCAAGAGCTGCCGGATGATGATCTGCGGCTCGTGCGGCATGCGGATGAACGGCGCCGCCGTGCTCGCCTGCAAGACGCGGATGGCCGACATCGTCGAGTCGGGTCACGTGCCGACGATCTCGGCGATGGGCAATCTGCCGATCGTCAAGGACCTCGTCGTGGACATGGCGCCGTTCTGGTCGAAGTTCCGGGCGATGGGGCCGTGGCTGCAACCGGGCTACGAACGGCCGGAGGACGGGAGGGAATATCGGATCAGCCAGGAGCGAATGAACGTCATCCAGAAGGAGTCGCTCTGCATCAACTGCGGCTGCTGTGTCTCTGAGTGCAACGCGATGGAGTCCGACCCGGATTTCCTCGGCCCACAGGCGCTCGCCAAGGGGATGCGCTTCGTCGGGGATGCGCGAGACGCGAGCACCGTCGAGCGGCTGGAGTCGTATAACTCCGAGCACGGCATCTGGGACTGCACCCGATGCTATTTCTGCAACGAGCGCTGCCCGAAAGGAGTCGACCCACGCGATGCGATCGCCAAGCTCGGAGCCGAGTCGATCAGGAACGGGATCGACCGTGATCTGGGTGCGAAGCACGCGAAGTGGTTCGTCCACTCGGCGAAGACGAACGGGTGGCTGCGGGAGACCGAGCTCGTGCCGCACACCCAGGGAATCATCGGCGCGATCAAGGAGTTCCGCCTGGCGGCGACTCTTATCCGGCGCAACAAAGCCGGGCTGAAGTTTCCCCCGCACGTCGCCGACCGCGTAGGGGAGTCGAGAGCGCTGTACGACCTTGTCAAGTCGCAGGCGCGCGGCGGCGCGCTCGGGATCGTCCAGGGAGAGCACGCGCTCGGCCGGATCGAGTTCGCGGAGGAGCATGGGGCACGGTTGAGCGCGCCCGAGATCCAGCCCGGGGTGGAACCGCCCCATGCGGAGGGATGATGAAGCAGGTCGCGTACTACACGGGCTGCCTCGCCGCGATGTCGGCGAAGGAGCTTGATGTGTCGACCCAGGCGCTCGCGCCGAAGGTCGGCCTCGAACTGATCCAACTCGACTCGGTCACCTGCTGCGGCGCCGGGGACATCCACGAGGCGGAGCCAGACTACTACCTCCACCTGAACGCCCGCATTCTCGCCTACGCCGAGGCGACCGGAGCAGAGACGCTGATGACCATCTGCAACGTTTGCACACTCAACCTGCGCCAGGCGAATTACCAGCTCCAGATCGACGACGCCCTCCGGGCCCGCGTGAATGCGAACCTCAAGTCCGTCGGCGTCCCAGCCTACACCGGCGCTGTCGAGGTTCGGCACCTGCTCTGGGAGATCGCCGAAGGCGAGGGCTTCGAGCTGCTGAAGGGTGCGGCCCACCGAGGGCTCAAGGGCCTCAAGGTCGCACCGTTCTACGGTTGCCAGATCCTGCGGCCGTCGAAGATCATGGGCTTCGAGGATCCCGACCGCCCGTGGTCGCTCGAGCGGATCATTGAGGCCTGCGGCGGCCTGGCGGTCGACTACCCGGCGAAGATCAAGTGCTGCGGGTTCCCGATCATCCAGGCCCGCGAGGAGACCGCGCTCGGCGAGCTGATCCAGCCGCTCGAGCAGGCGAAGGAGGCCGGCGCGGACGCGATGGTGACGCCGTGCCCGCTCTGCCATCTCTCGCTGGACGCCTGGCAGTCGAAGTTGAAGCGATCCACGGGAAAGGACTTCCAAATGCCGATCCTGCACCTCTCGCAGCTCGTCGGCGTGGCCGCCGGGCTCGCGGAGGCGGAGCTGAAGTTCAAACGTCACGTCGTCTCGGTCGAGCCAATCGTGGAGAGGCTTCGGGTCTGAGCGTCGCGCGTTCTGCCCTGCCTGCCGCGTCCTCCACGGACCGGAGGGAAGGGTTATCGAGACAGTCGATCTCGGGTCAGGGAGGTCGTCGCCGATCCGGAAAGCTGGACGACGAGCGCCGTCAACGAAAGCTCAGGTCGCACTTTGAGCTCGCGAACCTCGTCGCGGTCCGAGGGCGGCGGAACCTCAACGCTGACTAGTCGACCACTGCAGGGGTTGATCGGAGGCGCCGCGGTTGCGGTCGGGCTTGGCTGGGGGTGGTTCGAGGCCGGCTGGGTGCGGCTGCGCGAGCTGCCAGTCCGGATCCCCGATCTGACCTCAGAGCTCGATGGCCTCCGGATCGCACACCTCTCGGACTTTCACTTGGGCTCCCCCTCCCGGGGCACCGCGGCGGTCGAGCGCGCGGTCGAGTGGGTTGAGGTGCGCCGGCCTGACCTTGTCGTCATCACCGGCGATTTGCTGGCCCGGCCGGCCGGCGAGCCACTTCTGCGGCAGCTCCTCGCCCGTCTACCCAAAGCAGTGGCCATTCTTGGCAACCACGACTTCGCCATCTCCCGCAACCCCGCCGCGCGTGCTACGCCCCTGCGAGAGCTCGGGCCCGCGACGCTGCTCTCCGACGAGGGTGTCCTGCTCGAACTGCGCGGGCGCCGCGTGTACGTGGCTGGCTCCGATCCGCGGTCAAAGTTCGTGCGCGAGCGCGTGGCGCCCGGCGACCTGGCCCTCGCGAGAGATGAGGCCGACCTCCGGATTTTGCTCGTTCATTACCCTGAGCTCGTCGACGAGCTCCCGCACGGGGCTTTCGATCTGATCCTCGCCGGGCACATGCATGACGGCCAGATCTGCATCCCGTATCCAGGCGGCAAGATTCGGCTCGCGCACGTCCGTGCGCGGTACACGCAAGGCCTCTACGAGCGGCCGGCCGGCGTGCTGCACGTGTCATCGGGGCTCGGCACGACGTTTGTCCCCTTTCGATTCGCCGCTCGGCCCGAAGCGACAGAGCTGCTTCTACAATCGAGCTGATGGACGGCCACGCCTCGATCTCAAGCGACATCCTTGCACGCTATGCGGCTGACGCGACCGAGGAGGTCGCGGGCGTGCGCGGGCTCGCCGCGAGCCCGTTGCCGGGACGCCGGGGCGTCAAGATCGGCGGAGTTGACCGAGGCGTCCGACTGGAGGTGCACCTCGTTGTCGAATGGGGCGCATCGATTCCGGACGTCTGCACCGCCGTGCAGGGGCGCGTGCGCGAGTGCTTGGGCCGGATGGCCGAGGTCGAGCCGATTGCGGTCGATGTTGTTGTCGACGAGGTCGGCCCACGATGACGACCGTCGCCGGCCTGACGGGTGCGACTCTCCAGACTGCGCCGGCCGTCTGCCACGACTGCATCTGGTGGCAGTCGCGGACGGGGCGGCGTCCGGAGAAGCGCAAGTGGATCGACAAGATCGAGGAGGACTGGGGCGCGTGGGGCACCGTCTACTACGACGACGACCGACGGCTGCTGGGCTCGATGCAGTACGGTCCTGCCGAGTTCTTTCCGCGAGCCGCCGAGCTTCCCGCCGGTCCGCCGTCCGGCGACGCGGTGCTCGTGACGTGCGCCTACCTCGTCGAATCCGGCAAGCCCTGGGTCATGCAGTCGCTTTTCCTCGCGGCGATCGGCGATGCTCGTGACAAGGGTGCCGGGGCACTCGAAGCGTTCGCGTACAGCTTCCCGGAGGGGGAGAGCGCATTCGAGCGGTTCCAAGTGCACAAAACGATCTTTCCGCGCGACTTCCTCTCGGATTTCGGGTTCCTGACCGTACGGAAGCATGGCCGAGTCGAGCTTGTGCGCCTTGAGCTTGGCGGCCTGCAGCCCGTGGTCGAGGGCAAGCGGGAAAAGGCGCTGCGCGTCGTGCGTCAGGCCTTTTCACCGACGCCGGTACCGCAGGTGCCGCGCGCGTAGGTCGATCCTCGGTGATGCCAGCCGCTGCAGTGGCTCCTGCCTCCCCCCGGCGTCGCGAGGGAAGCGACATGATGCGAGCAACGCCAGGCGGCGAGGTGGCACGGCCCGGTGGTGCGTCAGCGAGCTCGGGCGAGAGCTCCGACGAGCAGCTTGTTGGGCCGAAGGGCCGCCATGGTCCGGCCGGGATGCGGTCGTGACGGTCGCGAGGGTGGTGGTGGAGAGGTCACTGGCGGGCGACGGTCGGGTCGAGCGTCCGCGGGCGGGAATGCGATAGCCACACGAAGCTCCAGGTTGTGAGGCTTGAGCAGTTCGCAGAACCTGACCCGTGTGGGAGGCGGATCCTCGTGGGTATCTCCAAGCGCCGCTACAGGCGCTTCCAGGAGCTCGTCGGCGGGGGTTCGAAGCGGTGTCGCGCTCACCTCAAGTCGTCGGTCAGCGGCGAGTTCGGTCAGCGGCGAGTTCGGCTCGCGCGCGCAGAGAAGACCTGGGGGCGCCCATGCGGGGCCGCTTGGGCGATCTGCGGCCGGGCCTTGATGGTCGAGGGAATCGGCCTGCATGGCCGCATGGACGCTGTCTGGACTGAATCCCCCGTCTGAGGTATTTCGCCTCGCACCGAGGTCGACCATGCTCGAGGGAAGGAGTCGAGCGGCGGCGAAGGCAAAGGGGACTGCGGTGTGGGATTTGGCCACGAATAACGATGGCGTGCGGCGCGTGGAGAAACCTTGGGGATACGAGCTCATCTACGCTGTCACGGACCGTTACTGCGGCACGGTGCTGTTCGTGCGGGCGGGCGAGGCGTTGAGCCTGCAGTATCACCGGCGGAAGGACGAAACCATCTACGTCCACGAGGGGGCGGCGGAGATCCAGATCGGTGACGACCTGCACCAGGCGATGCCCGGTCGCTCGTTTCGTATCATCCCGGGGACTGCGCACAGGCTTCGTGCGATCACGGACACCCTCTTTCTTAAGGTCTCCACGCGGGATCTGGACGACGTCGTCGGGATGGAAGATCGCTCCGGAAGAGCGACGTAACCCAGCGCGGTGCGGCCCTGACCTCGGGCTGAACCGGCAGAGGAATCGCTGCCTTATGGGCGCCCACGGCTCTTTCTTGCCGTGCGAACGATGCAGGCTCGCACTGAGGACAAAGCCGTCGCGCTGTCCAGCTACTCAAAGCTATCTGGCCAGGTTTCGGGCTCCCGAGACCGGCTCTCACCGGCATCCGGACCGTCCGCCGCAGCGGAACGCTCTCGATCATCCGCGTGTACGTCGGTGCCGTGGACGCCACGATGGACACGCCGTTCGGTCAAGCGAGGCAGCGCGTCCGGAGCGGTATCGCCGGCGTTCCAGGCCCGGGAACCCCGGTGCGAACGCCGGAGCGCATGCGTCGGCGCGCGTCGTCGTCTCGGGAGGACCGCCGGAGGCATGAGCAAGGGAATTGCGCCCCGCGCGACTCACGCCCGCGTGGGCTGGCCCGCGAGCAGCAGCTCGGCGATCTGGATCGCGTTGAGCGCAGCGCCCTTGCGCAGGTTGTCGGAGGCGATGAAGAGCACCAGGCCGTTCGGCTCGGTCGAGTCCTGACGGATCCGGCCGACGAGGACCTCGTCGATCCCACGAGCCTTGCCGGGAGAAGGAAGCTCGTCCATTCGCAGGCTCGGTGCGCCGGACAGGATCCTTTTCGCGTCGCCAGCAGTGAGCGTCCGCTCGAACTCGATCCAGACGGATTCGGCGTGGCCGACCATCACCGGTACGCGCACGCAGGTCGCGCTGATCGGTAGCTCTGGCAGCTCCAGGATCTTGCGCGTCTCGGCCCGGAGCTTCCACTCCTCGTCGAACTCGACGCCGTCGAATTCCCAGTCCATGCGTAGGTCGTGGGAACCCGGGGGCTCGCAGCGCAGCAGCTCCATCGCCTTCGCACCCGCGCCCGAGACCGACTGATAGGTCGCGATGCGCACGCGGCGGAGCCCGGCGGCCTCATGCAGCGGCTTCAGCACGCAGGTGAGCGGGATCGTGCAGCAGTTCGGGTTCGCCACGATCCCCTCGTGCTCAGCGGCCCGTTTGCCATTCACCTCCGGCACGACGAGCGGGATCCCGTTTTGGAGGCGGTACGCACTCGATTTATCAACGACGACGGCCCCGCCACGAACGGCATGCGGAACGAGCTCCTTTGAGGCGTCGGTTCCGACTGAGAAGAGGAAGAGGTCGATGTCGCCCGCCGAGAGCACCTCCCGGTTCGCCTCCTCGATCACAAGCCCCATAGCGCCAAACCGGGCCGAGGTGCCCGCCGAGCGCGCGGAGGCGAAAGCGCGCACGTCCTCGTAGCCCCGCTCAGCGAGCAACTCGAGCGTGACGGTGCCGACTGCTCCGGTGGCGCCGACGACGCCGATGCGGGGGTGTCCGGATCTACCCAAGTTCAAATGCCTGGTGGAGAGCCCGCACGGCGCGATCGACGTCCTCACTAGCGAGGTGGCAGGCGATCTTGATCGGCGACGTGCTGACGACCGGCGACTCGATTCCCGCTGCCTCGAGCGTCGCGAACGTCTTTGCTGCGACCCCCGGGTGGCTCTTCATCCCGGCGCCGACGACGCTGACCTTGCCGAGGTCGTCGCGGGACGTCCACGTGACGCCGAGCGAGTCCAGCGTGCGTTCGGCGTCGCCCTTGTCGCCTACCGGCGCCGAAAAGACGATCTCCGGCCCGGTCTGGACGATCGTGTCGACGTTGACGCTCGCCTCTGCGAGTGCGCCGAAAAGCCGCGCGGGGGTCGTGCCCCCGACGCGGTAGACGGTCTCAATGCGCTGGTGGATGACGCTCGAGATCAGTGCTTTTTCCAGCATCTGGCTCTCCTCCCGGATCCACGTTCCCTCCGCGTCGGTGAACGTCGAGCGGACGTGGAGGTTGACGGTGTGACTGCGCGCTACCTCGATCGAGCGGGCTGCCAGCACTCGCGCGCCGGAGGCGGCCATCTCGAGCATCTCCTCGAAGCTGAGCGACGTGAGCTTGTGGGCGCTCGGTACGACTCGCGGATCCGCGCTGTAGACGCCCTCGACATCGGTGTAAATCTCACAGACGCTCGCGCCGAGCGCGGCGGCGAGCGCGACCGCGGTCGTGTCGGAGCCACCGCGGCCGAGCGTCGTGACGTCGTTTCCGGTCGAGACGCCCTGGAAGCCCGCGACGAGGACGATCTTGTCCCGGTCGAGCTCCTCGTAGAGTCGACGCGCGCGCACTTCGATGATCTTCGCCTTGCCGTGGACGGTGTCCGTGACGATCCCTGCCTGTGAGCCTGTCAGCGAGGTCGCGACGTGGCCGAGGTCGTGAACCGCCATCGCGCAGAGGGCGTTCGAGATCCGCTCGCCGACCGAGATCAACATGTCGAACTCGCGGGGTGCCGGTTGCTCAGAGATCGCGTGGGCGAGTCGGATCAGATCGTCGGTGCTTTCGCCCATCGCGGACAGGACGCCGACGACGCGGCTACCGCGCTCGCGCGCGGCGACGAGGCGACGCGCGACCTCCTTGATCCTCTCCGTCGTGGCGACCGAGCTCCCACCGAACTTCATCACGATGATCCCCGCATGCGCGGCGACGGCGTCTGCGGCGACTTCGGGCACCGCCTCGTATTCGGTCGTGGACATCGTCTCGAGTGTAGGGGTCACATCTCGCGTCGCCCCGACAGCGCGCGTCCGAGCGTGACCTCGTCCGCATACTCGAGGTCACCGCCGACCGGGAGGCCGCTCGCAAGGCGGGTCACCTTGACGCGCCCCCGGAGCCGGTCGGCGAGGTAGCTCGCGGTCGCCTCGCCGGTCATGTTCGGGTTGGTGGCGAGCACAACCTCCCGGACGCCGTTCCGGTCGACGCGGTTCAGCAGCTCGTCGATGCGCAGGTGCTCGGGCTCGACGCCGTCGAGCGGTGAGAGCGAGCCGCCTAGGACATGGTAGAGGCCGCGGAACTCCGCCGTGCGTTCAAGCGAGATGAGGTCGGCGGGCTGCTCGACGACGCAGATCAGCGTGTGGTCGCGGCGGGAGTCGAGGCAGATCCCGCAGACCTCCTCCTCGGTCAGGTTCGCGCATTCGCGGCAGAAGCGCACACGTTCCTTCACTTCCTGGATTGCGACGGCAAGGGCGAGCGCCTCCTCTTTCGGAACGCGGAGCAGATGGAATGCGAGCCGTTGCGCCGTACGCGTCCCGATTCCGGGAAGGCGCGTTAGCTGGGCGACAAGATTGTCGACGGAAGGGGATAGCATTCCCCGAGGTTAGCCGGGGGTGCAGCTAGAGGCCCGGGAGCCCGAGGCCGCCGGCGAGTCCGCCAAGGCGGGACTGGAGGAGGGCCTGTGCCGAGCGGAGAGCCTCATTTGTCGCCGCGAGCACCATGTCCTCGAGCATGCCAGGGTCGTCCGGATCGATCGCCCTTGGATCGACCTTGACCTCGACGATCTCGAGCGCTCCGCTCGCCTTGACGGTAACCATGCCGCCGCCTGCAGAGGCCTCGACCACCTCGGTAGCGAGCTCCTCCTGCGCCTTGGCCATCTCGGTCTGCATCTGCTGCACCTGCTGCATCATCTTGTTCATGTCGAAGCTCATTGGTCAACCTTGCTGTTGGTTTTGCCTGTTCTTTGAAATCTGAGAGTCCGCCCGCACGCAGTCATCGCGGGTGTCGACCGGCGCGGTTCGTAGCGTCGGCTCGTGGCTGACCGCCGCCGGGAGAGCGCCCTCGTC
>JBHEMK010000135.1:0-3987 GCA_046262635.1 Gaiellaceae bacterium | reverse complement strand
CCCGGCAGCACGCGCATGAGCTTTGCGAAGCGGACGTTCGAAAAGCCGATTCCCATTTCGCCGACGATCTCGCTCGACCGCGAGCGCTGCATCCTCTGCTACCGGTGCACCCGCTTCTCGGAGGCGGTGGCAGAAGACGGCGAGCTCGTCGCGGTCAACCGCGGTGCCCAGTCGATGATCACCACCTTCGAGGACGAGCCGTACACCGGCCGCTTCTCGGGCAACGTGACCGAGCTCTGTCCGGTCGGCGCGCTGCTGCCGACGCAGTACCGCTTCCGGGGGCGGCCGTGGGAGATCCAGAACGTGCCGACCGTCTGCGGCATGTGCCCGGTCGGCTGCAACACGCACGCGACCACCCGCGAGGGGAGGGTCAGGCGGATCCTCTCCCGCAACCATTTCGAGGTCGACGGCGGCTGGCTCTGCGACAAGGGCCGGTTCGCCTTCACCCACCTCTACGCCGACGACCGCATCACAGACCCGCTGCGCCGCGTGCGCCGGCGCGGCTTCGAGCAGATCTCCTGGGACGAGGCGGTCGACGAAGCCGAACGTCTGCTCCGCGCCGCGAACGGACGCGTGGTGACCGCGCTGTCCGGCTCCGAGACGATCGAGCTGGCGTACGGCCTGGGCAAACTGCTTCGCCGGGGCATCGGCGCGCACGACGCCGTGCTGCCCGAGGAGGTCTCGCCGGCGCTCGATGCCTACCGCGCACCGCTCTCGTCGATCGCGGAGGCCGATGTCGTCATCGTGCTCGGCGACGTGCCGGTCGAGGAGCGCGCGCCGATCGTCGAGCTCTGGATCAAGGCGGCCCGGCGGAACGGCGCCCAGATCCTCTACCGCCTCGAGGAGGAGACGGTGCGCGGGGCGAAGCGCGCGGTCCTGATCTGGTCCGGCCCGGGCGGTGGCGCCGGGGCGACGGTGGCCGCGCACGCCGAGCGGCTCGGTGCGAGCGCGGCCTTCTACCTGCCGGTGACACCGAACGGCCGCGGCATCGCCGATGCCTGGGCTGCGGCGGCGGACGAGGAGGCAGAGAGTGACGGCTCGATCCGCCTGCTGATCGTCTCGGGGGACGAGGCCGCCTCCGACCCGAGCGTCCGGGCGATGGCCGAACGGGCAAACGCGGTGATCGCGATCACGATGTTCCACGGGCTCGCGGTCGGCTGGGCCGACCTCGTGCTGCCGGGGACGAGCTACCTCGAGCGGGACGGCACCTACGTGAACCTCGAGGGACGGCTGCAGAGGCTGCGCCGGTCGGCGATCCCACCCGCGCCCGACGAGCTGGCCTGGATCTCGAAGCTCGCCGGACGCTTCGGCGTCGAGCTGGCGCCCCACGCCTCGTCGATCTTCGAGGAGCTGTCGGCGGTCGCCTACGGTGGCTTGCCCTTCGGCGAGGTCGGTGAGCGTGCACCGCTGCGCCGCTATACCCAGCCGAGCCCAGCGCCCGCATCGGCGGCGAGGCAGGAAGAGCCGGGCGAGGGGCTCCAGCTTCTCTGCTACCGACCACTCTTCGCCGGTCCCGCAGTTGAGCGAGTCGCGGAGCTCCAGTTCCAGCGGCCGCGACCCGAGGTCGAGCTCTCCGAGACGGACGCGCGCTCGCGCGGGCTCGCCGAGGGCGACCAGGTCACGGTCAGTCACAACGGCACGTCGCTCTCGCTTCGAGCCAAGGTCGACCGTTCGCTTCGGGCGGGGATCGTCCGCGTCTCGACCGAGCACGCGGGCGATCTGCACAGCGGGCGGGTGGAGGTGGTCAAGGCGTGAGCGAACCCTGGTGGATATCGATCATCAAGGCCTTTGTGATCATCAATCTCGTGATGGCCGCCTTCGCGTACACGACCTGGCTCGAGCGCAAGCTGCTCGGCCGCATGCAGCTCCGCTACGGCCCGAACCGGGCGGGGCCGTTCGGTCTGCTGCAGCCGATCGCCGACCTGGTCAAGCTCGTCCGCAAGGAGGCGTTCCAGCCGAACGAGGTCCGCAGCGGGCTGATCTACATCACGGCGCCGATCGTCTCGATGTTCACCGCGCTCGCCGCCTTCAGCGTGATCCCGTTCGGTGCCGGCTGGCATCTCTACCACTGGCACATCAACGGCGAGGTGGCAAACGTCCCGATCGGCCTGATCCTGATCTTCGCGCTCGGCTCGGTTGGGGTGTACGGGTTCATCGTCGGCGGCTGGGCCTCGGAGTCGAAGTTCTCGATCCTCGGCTCGATGCGCACCTGCGCCCAGCTCGTCTCCTACGAGGTCTCGCTGGCCCTCGCAGTGCTCGGCGTCGTGCTGATGGGCCAGTCGCTCTCGCTCGTCGACATCGTCCACAAGCAGGGCGAGACGATCCCCTTCGCGGCGCCGCAGCTCGTCGGCCTGCTCGTCTTCTTCATCGCCGGCACCGCCGAGTCGAGCCGGGCGCCGTTCGACCTGCCGGAGGCCGACACCGAGCTCGTCGCGGGCTACCACACCGAGTACTCGGGCATGCGCTGGGGCATCTTCCAGACGTCCGAGTACATCAACATGATCACCCTCTCGGCGCTGACGGTGACCCTCTTCTTCTCCGGCTACCACGGGCTGTATGCGCCGCTCGGTCCGCTCTGGTTCTTCCTCAAGCTGCTCGGCTGCGTCTCGGTCTTCATCTGGCTGAAGGCGACGCTCCCGCGCCTGCGCTACGACCAGCTGATGCGCTTCGGCTGGAAGGTGCTGCTGCCCGTCGCGACCCTCAACGCGGTCGTCACGGCCGCGCTCGTGGTGGCAATCAAGTGAGTCCCCAGCCGCTCACGAGCTTCAGGGGCTTCGGCGTAACCTTCAAGCAGATCTTCAAGAAGCCGATCACGCAGCAGTACCCGGAGTACAAGCGGCCGCTCTACCCGCGCTTCCGGGGCCGCCACCGCCTCTGGCGCCACGAGAACGGCCTCGAGAAGTGCGTCGGCTGCTCGCTCTGCGCGGCCGCCTGCCCCGCTGACTGCATCCGAGTCGTCGCCGCCGAGAACACTCCCGAAAACCGCGTCTCGGCGGGCGAGCGCTACGCCCGCATCTACGAGATCAACCTCAGCCGCTGCATCTTCTGCGGCTACTGCGAGCTCGCATGCCCATTCGACGCGATCACGCTCGGCAACGAGTTCGAGCTCTCGGAGTACCAGCGCGACGACCAGATCTACACGAAGGACATGCTTCTCGCCCAACCGGTCAAGCGGGTGCCGGTGGCCGACCCGGCGCTGTACGACACGCCGATCCCGTACTACCGGACCTCCTCGTGATCCTCGCGTCAACAGCCGGAAACGTCGTCGTCTGGATCGTCTGGCTCGGGGCCGCGTTCGCGTGCCTTGCGTCCGGGGTTGCCGTCGTGACCTTCAGGAACCCATTCTACTCGGCGCTCGCGCTGATCGGGAATCTCGGCTCGCTCGCCGTCCTCTACCTCCTGCTCTCGGCCGAGTTCGTCGCAGCGGCGCAGGTGCTGGTCTACGGCGGGGCGGTGATGGTGATGTTCCTGTTCGTGATCGCGTACGTCGGCACGAACTTCGAGACGCCGCTCGGGGACGGGCCGAGTTGGCAGACGATCGGAGCGGTGCTCGCATCCGGCGCGATCCTGACGGAGATCATCGTCGCGATCGGGCTCAAGGCCGGCGGCCGGCTGAAGCATTCGCAGGAGATCGCGCGCTCGTTCGGCAGCCCGGCGCAGATCGGCCGGCTCTTCCTGACCGATCACCTGCTCGCGTTCGAGATCACCTCGATCGTGCTGCTCGTCGCCGCGGTCGGGGGCGTGATTCTCGGCTCCCACGCCCGCCGCGAGGAGAAGGCGGCTTGATGCTCTGCATGCGGGCGGATCGTCACGCCTTCGCGCGAGGCTCCGGCCGTCGTGCGAGCGGCGGTCGGCACGCGGACGGAACCGATGCTCGGGCCTAGCATCGCCTGGTATCTCGGCGTCAGCGGCTTCCTGTTTGGGATCGGCGCACTTGGCGTGCTGCTGCGCCGCAACCCGCTGATCGTCCTGCTCTCGCTCGAGATC
>JBHEMK010000134.1:0-4278 GCA_046262635.1 Gaiellaceae bacterium | reverse complement strand
CGGTGGACGAGGTCGCCGAGCGCCGCGTGATACTGGCTGAGCACGAGCATCAGGTCCTCCGGCTCCACGGTCTCGGCGAAGCTCGTGAAGCCCCGCAGGTCGCAGAAGACGACGGTGATCTCCCGGCGGTGGCTGGCGAGGAAGGATTCGTCGCCTGAGGAGACGACGAGCTCGGCGAGTTGGGGCGAGAGGAAGCGGCGTAGCCGCCCGATCCGTTCGAGCTCGTCGACCTGCTCCTGCACCCGCTGCTCGAGCTGCCGGTTCCACGCCGCGAGTTCGGCGGCCTGCGCCTCGATCGTGTCGTGGTACTGCTTGATTCGCAGTAGCGAGCGCACGCGCGCGAGCAACTCGGCCTGATCGAACGGTTTGGCGATGAAGTCGTCCGCCCCCGCCTCGATCGCGGCGACCTTCTCCTGCTCGCCGCTGGCGGTGATCATGACCACGGGGAGGAATTGCGTGCTCGGATCGGCGCGCAGCGCGCGGCAGACCGCGTAGCCGTCCATCTCCGGCATCACGATGTCGAGCAGGACGAGGTCGACCGGCCCGGCGCCCACCCGCTCGAGCGCCTCGCGACCCGACGCGGCCGTGGCGACGACGTAGCCCCGGGGGGTGAGCACCGCCTCCAGCAGGCGGACGTTCTGCGGCAGGTCATCGACGACGAGGATCGTCTCCGGTCGGCTCATGTCGGCGCCCGGGCTCGGTCGAGTAGGTCGGCGATCTGGCCGGGGAACTCGCGCACGTTGAGCGGCTTCTCGAGGTACGCGTCGAAGCCGATCGCGAGGAATCGGTCGCGATCGTCCTTCATCGCGAAGGCGGTGAGCGCGACGACCGGGATGTTGGCGGTCAGCGGGTCGGCCCGCAGGCGATTGAGCGCCTCGACGCCGTCGATGCCCGGGAGCTGGACGTCCATCAGAACGAGCTGGGGCCGCTCGGCGCGCGCCAGAGCGAGACCGTCCTCGGCGTTCTGGGCCTCGAGCGTTCGGTAGCCGGAGTGGTTGAGGATGTCGCGCGCCAGCTTGAGGTTCCGCGCGTTGTCCTCGACGATCAGGATCACCTGCTCGCCGGTCACAGCCTCTCCTCGGTGCGTGCAGGTCGTGCGCCGGCCAGACTGTCGAGCAGATCGACGATCTCGTTGTTGCGGAACGTCCCCTTTTGAGCCAGGAAGCTGATCCGGCCGGCCAGTCGTTCCTGGTCGGCGGGAATCATGTCCTTGGAGGTCAGGACGACGATTGGCACGTCGGCGACGAGGGGATCCGCGCGCAGCCGCTCGACGACCTCGAACCCGTCGACGTCGGGCATGAGCAGGTCGAGCAGGACGACCGCCGGGCGCTCGCGCCGCACTAGGCGCACCCCGTCCTCGCCACCGGTCGCACGCAGGACGGACCAACCCTCGGGCGCGAGGACCGCCTCGATCAGGTCGAGATCGAGGGGGTCGTCGTCGATCACTACCACCACCCGCCCGTCGCCCGGGGGCGCGACGCAGCCGCCGAGCGCGTGGAGCAACTCGTCGCGACCCACCGGCTTCACGAGATATTCGGCGGCGCCGAGGGCGAACGCCGCCCCCCGCTCGTCGAGCATCGAGGCGATCACGACCGGGATGGCGGCCGTCGCCGGATCGCTCTTGAGTCTTGCCAGAAGCTCCCAGCCGTTCAGGCCGGGCAGGAGCACGTCGAGGATCACCGCCCGCGGATTGAGCTGGCGTGCCAACTCGAGACCCTCCATGCCGTCGCGGGCGATCGACACGTCGTACCCGACGTCCTCGAGGTAGATCCGCAGGAGGTCGGCTGCGTGGCGGTCGTCTTCCACCACCAGGACTCGCCCGGCGCGCTCTCGACCGGCAGTGAGTGCCGCTGTCTCCGCGGGCGGTTCGTCGGCGCCGGGCGCCGGGGACGGCCCCAGTGGAAGCGCGAAGGAGAAGGTGCTGCCGACCCCGAGGGCGCTCTTCATCCAGATGCGCCCGCCGTGGAGCTCCATGATCCGCCGCGAGAGCGTCAACCCGAGGCCCGTGCCCTCCGTGCCCGTCCGTGCGCCCCGACCGCCCTGCTGGAAGGCCTCGAAGATCCGCTCGTGCTCGGCATCGGCGATCCCGATCCCGGTGTCGCTCACGCTGACGTGCGCCTCGGCGCCGACCAGCCGCGCGGTCACCGCCACCGAGCCCTGGTCCGGCGTAAACTTGACGGCGTTGGTCAGCAGGTTGAGGACCACCTGCCTCAGCCTGAGCTCGTCGCCGACCACCCTGCCGATGTCCGGCGCGACATCCAGACGGAGCGAGATGGACTGGCGGTTCGCGCGCGCGCGGACCATGGCAACGCCCTCGGCGAGCAGATCGCCGAGGGAGACGGCGCCAAGCTCGAGCTCCATCCGTCCGGCCTCGACCTTCGACAGGTCGAGGATCTCGTTGATCAGCTCGAGCAGCAGGCGCCCCGAGTCGCGGATGTCACGGACGTATTCCTCCTGGCGTGCGTTCAGCTCGCCGAACATGCGCTCGAGCAGCACGTCCGAGAACCCGATCACCGCATTGAGCGGCGTGCGCAGCTCGTGCGACATGCTCGCGAGGAACTCCGATTTGTGACGGCTGGCCACCTCGAGCTGCCGCGTCTTGTCCTCGAGCTCGCGAAAGACCCTGGCGTTGTGGATGGCGACGGCCGACTGGTTGGCGAGGGTCACCAGACGGTCGACCGTCTGCGCCGGGACGGCGCCGGGCGCCTTCCGGCGGACGACGAGCGCGCCGATGATCTCATCCTCGCGCCGCAGCGGCAGGACGACCATCGAACGCCACCCGTCCCCCCGCAGCAGCTCGATGTGGGGGTCGGGCGGCTCCTTGAGGAGGTCCACCGCCTGTCGCACCTCGCCCGCGGTCGCCATCCGTCCGACGAACGTCTCGCCCAACCGGATCCGTACGGCCTGCATCGCCTCCACCAGTGCGTCGCTCGTGCCGATACAGGCGCGCAACGCGAACTCCCCCGTCGCCGGCTCGAACTCGAAGATCGATCCGCCGTCAGTCGATGAGAGCTCGACGGCCCGGCTGACGATCGTCGTCAGGACCTCGTCCAGATCGAGGCTCGAGCTGACAGCCTGGCTGACCTGACCGAGAACGCGCAGCTCGTCGACCGAGCGTGCGAGCTCGCGGCTGCGCTGCTCGAGCTCCTGGACGAGCCGTACGTTCTGGATCGCGATCACGCCTTCGGCGGCGAAGGTCGTGACGAGGCCGACCGTGCGCTCGTCGAACGGGTCGACGTTCGCGCGCCAGAGACCGATGACGCCGACCACGCGATCGTCCGCCACCATCGGCACTCCGAGCATCGTCCGGAACCCGCCCATGTCGCGCACCTCGTGCAACTCATATTCGGGATCCGTCACCGCGTCGGCGATCTGCACCGTGCGCCGCTCGCCGGCCGTGCGACCGACGAGTGATCCCGGGCCGAGCGAGACCGGATGCTCAGAGAGGTAATGGCGGTACCCCGCAGAGCCTCCGACCGCGACGGCGAGCCGGTAGACGTCACCTTTGAGCTGGTACACAAATCCGCCATTCGCAGCGCCCAGTCGGACGGCGTGACGAACCACGGTCTCGAAGACAGGCTGGAGTCCGAATGCGGAGCGTCCAATCGTCTCGAGCACCTCGCTGGTAGCGGCCTGCTGCTCGGACGCATACGCCAGCGCCCTCGTCAGCTGGTCGACGCGCTCGTCGGCCAACGGTGAGTTCGGCTGGGCGCGCATCGGGAGGTCCATGTCATGTGCCTCAGTCGAGAGCCCGCGAGGCCCCGGGACGGCGTTGAGCGAGCATACACAGACCTACAGCCAAGATGAGGCCGAAAGGTGCATTAACGGGCTGAGCAGCCAGAGCGGGCCGTCTGCGGGCTGATGGGGTCAAACTGAGGAGCCCCGGAGGGGTCTTGAGCGTCCTGCGCGCTCGACTGCGCGGCCGCATGGCCGCTCGAACGCGCTTCCGGAGAGCACCCGCCGCCTTGGCTGCTCCAGTACGCGTAGAAGACGTTGCCGGCAAAGCCGCACGTCGTCGTGCTCATTGGTCGGCGTCTACGACGCGGGCAGCGGCCTTGGCGAGCGCCGTGCGGTTGTCGCGTGCACGGCCCGCCTGGAGGTTCATCGCCTCGAAAAAGCGGTCGGTGAGCTCAATCGTGAGGCACCGCTCCCCGAAGGCGATCAACTCGAACTCGCTGGCGCGTGCTGAAAGTTCGTACCAGAGGCGCTTGGCGGCCCCGGCGAGCTGGCGCTGGGTACGCCAATCAGCACGAGCACGCCGTCGAGCAGCTGCTGCAC
>JBHEMK010000133.1:0-2907 GCA_046262635.1 Gaiellaceae bacterium | reverse complement strand
TTATCAAGGGCTCGGTCGGATTGGCGCGAGTGACCACGATCTCCTCGTCGGCCTGGCCGGAAAGCGGGTCGAGGCCCATGCTCTGGGTGCGGACGCTTCGCGCGATCTCGCGTGTGCCGGTGCCGGCTCGTTGCGCGCCTCGGGCAGCCCGGGAAACGATGTCGGAGATCGTCGTGCCCGTGAGGAGCAGCGCTCCACTCAGCAGCATCAGGACCGCGAGGATGTGGGCGCCGAGTCGCTGGAACAGCGTGGTCGCGGCCCAGTAGAGGGCTTCGCCGGCGCCACCGCCGTGCTGGGTGATGAAGTGATGCTGGAAGTAGCCGTGGCGCAGGGGGTGCGTCGAGCCGACGCCGGCCGTTCCCGCCGCGAACGCCAGTAGCAGGCCCGCGAGGACCAGGACCGCTCCCGCGTTGATCGCAGACGGCGCCTTGATCACGGGGCGCATCACGAGCGCGACGCCCCACGCCGCAAGCGCAGCGGGAGCGATTAAGGAAACCCGCCCGGCGACGAGGGTCAGGCCATCTTCCAGAAGAGAGCCCACCCGGCCGCCGTCCCAAGACATGTAGGTGACGAACGCCAGAAATACACCCACGGCGATGAGGCCGAGGCCTGCAAGGTCATAGTGGCGCTGGTCGAGCCCTCCGAAGGTCTCGCGGGGCTTGGCGCGCTTACTGGGCGCGGGCTTGCGTGACCGCGCAGGCTTGCGCGCCGCGGTGCGCTTACGCGCAGTCGTGCGCCGTTTGGTGCTCAGGAGCATCCTGTGGTGCTTCGACGCCTGGTGCTCGACCCCTGCGCATGCCTAAAGCGCCGGTAAATATCTGCGGAATCCCCTGCATACGGCTCTACCCTTGGCTCATGCTCCAAACCGAGGAGGTCACCGGGCGTGTTCTCGTCGTCGAAGACGACGAGGCGATTGCCGACGTCCTCAGGCGCACGCTACGCCAGGAGGGGCACGAGGTTCGCTCCGCCGCCGACGGCGTCGAGGGTCTGGCGATTGCCGAGGAGTTCGCGCCGGACCTGGTCATCCTCGACCTCGGGCTGCCCAAGCTCGACGGTGCCGAGGTGCTGCGGCGCCTGCGCGCCGAAAGTGACGTGCCGATCCTGATCCTCACCGCTCGCTCAGAGCTCGACGATCGCGTCGATGGCCTCGACTCGGGCGCCGATGACTACCTGGTCAAGCCGTTCGAGCGCAAGGAGCTCCTCGCCAGAATGCGAGCTTTGATCCGCCGGCGGCCTCCCCGCGGAAGCGCGTCGCTCGCGGTTGGCGATCTTCGCCTCAACCCTGATACCCGCGAGGTCCACCGCGGCGAACGCGAGATCGAGCTGACGAATCGCGAGTTCGAGCTGCTCGAGTACCTCATGCGCAACGAGCGCCTGGTGGTCTCCCGCGAGCGCCTGCTCGAGGAGGTCTGGGGGTACGACCCGATGGCGATGACGAACACGATCGACGTCTTCATCTCCAACCTTCGTCGCAAGCTCGAGGCCGCGGGCGAGCCGCGGCTGCTGCACACCCGCCGCGGCGCCGGCTACGTCGTCAAGGTCGGCGCGTCCGAGGGCGATGCCTGAGCGGCCCTCGCGGCCGCCGTTTCGCCAAGCGTGGCGGCACTCGCGCCTTTGGCCGGTGCGCTGGCGGCTGGCCGCCGTCTCGGCGGTGCTCACCTTCCTCATCCTGGTGACGTTTGCCCTCGTGGTTGGCCGACTCACCTCGAGCCGCATCCAGCACGACTTCGACACCGAGCTGGCCGACGCCGCCGAGTCGATCGCGGCACAGGTCCCCGCAGCGAGCCAGAGCTTCAACAGCGTTCCGATCAAGGTGCCCGATCTGGAGGCGATGGTGGGTCCCGGACCGCCCGGCCTCGTCGTCCGCGTTGTCTCAGCGGATGGGGGCGTGTTTCGCGAGGCCCCCCGCAACGCACCCAACCTCGGACCGCCCAGCCAGCCCTTCACCCGAACGGGCGACCTCGAAACGGCGAACGTTCTCGTGGGAGCCGGCTTCGGGCTCTACGTCCAGTACGCCCGCAGCATCGAGCCCACCGACGCCACCGTCAACAAGCTCTGGCTGTTCCTTGCCGCCGGTGTTTTGGGGGGAACGCTGCTCGCGGCGTTCGTTGGCGTCGCTGTCGCCGGTCGCGCAATGCGTCCGATCGCAGCCCTCACCGCGACGGCGCGCGGCATCGCCGCCACCCGCGATCCCTCCCGGCGCGTCCCGGCGCCAACCACCGACGACGAGGTGGCGGAGCTGGCCCTGACCCTCGACCAGATGCTCCGCGAGCTCGACGCCGCTCGAACCGAAACCGACCAGATGATCCAGGCTCAGCGCGAGTTCGTGGCCGACGCCTCGCACGAGCTGCGCACCCCGCTGACGAGCATCCTGGCGAACCTGGAGCTGCTGCAGGCCCGCCTTGACGAGACCGAGCGCCAGGGCGAGGAGGGCGAGATCATCGACGGCGCGCTTCGCTCCTCCCGGCGGATGGGCCGCCTGGTCTCCGACCTCCTGCTCCTTGCTCGAGCCGACGCCGGCCGCACCTCGACCCGCACCCTCTGCGATCTCACCGAGGTTGCCGAGGGCGCATTGGCCGAAGTCCGGCCCGTTGCGGGCGACCGGACCTTCGATCTCGATGCGGCCACAGGCGTCCCCGTCATGGGAAGCCCGGACGAGCTCCACCGGCTCGTCCTCAACCTGCTCGAGAACGCCGTCCGCCACACCCCCGCGGGGACAGAGGTCCAGGTCCGGGTTGGCCGCCGTGACGGGCGGGCCGTACTGGCGGTCGCCGACGACGGCCCGGGCATTCCCGAGGGGATGGACGAGCAGATCTTTGCGCGGTTCGTTCGCGGGTCAGGCCCCGCGGATCTCGCGCCTGACGGCGGCACGGGCCTCGGCCTCGCAATCGTGGCCGCGGTCGCCGG
>JBHEMK010000132.1:0-16798 GCA_046262635.1 Gaiellaceae bacterium | reverse complement strand
GAAGCCGCCGCCGATCACGATCAGCTCGGGGTTGAAGACGTTCACGAGCGACCCCAGACCCGAGCCCAGATACCGGGCGACGCGGGTCAGGATCCCGCGCGCGGTCTCGTCGCCTTCGTCTGCCAGCCGGACGAGCCGGTGGGCGTCGGCGCCCGGGCCGAACGCCTCCTTCGCCGCCTCGCCCGCGGCCCGGCCGGAGGCGACGGCCTCGAGATGGCCCCGGCCGGTGCATGTTCCCTGGCAAGCCGGGCCATCGTGGACGACGACCGTGTGCCCGAGCTCGGCGCCCGCGCCGGTCGAGCCGCGGTAGGCCTTGCCGCCGAGGACAAGCCCTCCACCCACTCCGGTGCCGAGCGTGAGCATGACCATGTTGGAGACCCCGCGGGCGGCGCCCGCGGCCCACTCGGCGATGGCGGCGGCGTTCGCGTCGTTATCGAGCCCGACCGGGCGGCCGAAGCGCTTCGCCATGCGGTCCCGGAAGTCGACGTCCGTGAGCGGGATGTTCACCGACTGGACGACCCGTCCGTGCTTCTGGTCGATCGGCGACGGGACGCCAAAACCGATCCCGACCACATCGTCCCGGAGCAGCTCCTCGACCGCGCCCTCGAGCGCGAGCAACAGCTCCTCCTGCGAGCCCGTCGGAGTCGTCCGTTCGCGTCGCTGCACCACCGAGCCGTCCCGACCGACGACCCCCGCAAGGATCTTCGTTCCGCCGACGTCGACGCCGATCGCATGCGTACCGCCCATCGTCCGCGGGTACCCTACTCGCCCGGATGTCCGCCGCCGGAGAAAAACCGTACCGCATCTACCGAGGCGGTCGAACCAAGGGCAAGGTCCCCCTGCAGGGGCGCGACCAGTCCGGGCGGGGCGGCCCGCCCGGGGACGGGCGCGGCGCCGAGCCGAGGGTGAGGACCCGCCGAAGGCGCCGCTGGAGCTGGAAGCGTCGGCTCGGCGTCACACTGCTCGTCCTCGTCCTTGCCGTGATCGTCTGGGGCGCACTCGGCTACCTCGCCGTGCGCGGAGGCGTCAAGGACGCCAACAGGCGGCTCCCGGCCGGCACCGATGCGGCGCTGACGGCACAGAACGGGCTGCTGCTCTCGCACCCCAGCACCATCCTGCTGCTCGGCACAGACCACTCCACGCTCTCCGCTCGCGCGACCGACCGCCATTCCGACTCGATGATGCTCCTCCGCACCGATCCGGCCCGCCACCGGCTCGTCTACCTGTCAATTCCGCGTGACCTGCGTGTACCGATCCCGGGGCAAGGCGACGACAAGATCAACGCCGCGATGCAGATCGGCGGCGCCCCCCTCGCGATCCGCACGGTGCACGAGTTCACCGGGCTGCCCCTCAACCACATCGTGATTGTCGACTTCACCGACTTCGTCAAGTTGATCGATGCGGTCGGCGGCGTGGACATCAACGTCACCGCGCCGATCCTCTCGGACAGGTTCGACTGCCCTTACTCGGCGACGCGCTGCCAGAGCTGGCGGGGCTGGCGCTTCCGGAAGGGGATGCAGCACATGGACGCGCACCGGGCGCTGATCTACTCACGCGTTCGCGTCAACCAGCTCAACCCGGCCGAGAGCGACTTGACCCGCGGCGAGCGGCAGCAGCAGGTGATGCAGGCCGTGCTGAGCAAGCTCGTCAGCCCCGGCACCTTCTTCCGGCTCCCGTTCATCGGCGGCAGCCTCGTCAAGCCGCTCTCAACCGACCTCTCGACTTGGGACCTCATGCAGCTCGCCTGGGTGAAGTTCCGCGCCTCGGCCGGGAGCACGCTCCACTGCCGGCTCGGCGGCGAGTCGCTCGGCAACGGCTACCTGACCTCGAGCGAGCACAACTTCGGCGTGATCCAGATGGTCCGCGGCAACTCGGCGCCCCAGCCGCCGCCCCCGGGCTCCGGGCCGTTCGGTCCCGGCTGCGTCGTCGGCAACCAGCACTTCAAGTAGTGGGGTGGCTCTCGTGTATCGGATTTGGTCTCGCTGCCGGAATCGTCGCTCGGATCGCCGTGCCCGGCCGGCAGACGATCGGCTGTATATCACGACGCTCGCGGCGGGGATCGCCGGCGCGCTCGTCGGCGGCCTCATCGGCCAGGCCGTGCTCGGCCACAAGGTGCGCTTCGGCTGGGACTGGCAGCCGTTTGCGCTCGCGGTGATCGGCTCGATCGTGCTGCTGTTTGCGCTCGAGGCGCTCACTGGGCGGCGTCGCCGCCCCTGGGGCTAGGCCTCGGCGGCCTTCTTCGGCTCAGCCGGCGGCGAGCTGTCCGGCTTCGCATCTCCGGAGCTCGCGCCCGCATCGGACGAGCCGCCGGATTCGGCCGCGGTCTTGCGCTTGTTGCCCTTGCCGTAGTCGGTCGAGTAGAACCCCGAGCCCTTGTAGTGGATCGCGATCGGGTAGAGGACGAGCTCGAGCGGGGCAGCGCCGCAGACCTCGCACTCCGTCGGCGCCGGGTCGTCCATCCGCTTGAAGATCTCGAACGTATGGTCGTTCGGACAGCGGTACTCGTAGATCGGCACAGTGATCGCAGAGGCTAGCAACGGGATCCCCCCTCCCCGTATCCAAGCCGTTTCGGCGGGAGCTCGAGATCCGCGAGGTCTGCCTGCAGTTGCCGAGGGCTGAAGCCCTGCAGGCTCCCCCGTCGGCTCGGGCCGACTCGTCGAGACGTCCGTCCAGAAGCTCGTCCCGGGCTTATCCGTCTCGGCGCAGCGCGCGAAACGGAGCTCGCCGTCGTCGCGTGCAGCGTGGCGAACTCAACCCGGGCAGAACCTCCTCCGCTCGGGTATCGGAGCAGGCGAGGAGCCGTTTCTTCCCAGATTGGGCAGCGGCAGCCGCGGTGCCCACTCCTGAAGCGGAGCGGTCGCTCCGCTTTCAGGCATACTCCTCCGATGGCGCCTCTGTTGGACGAAGCTCGGCCTCGCCCTCGCGAGCCCAAGGCGAACCCCGGGCGGACCGCGGCCACCGAGCGAGCGACGTCCTTGCCCCACCCGCCGCTCGACCGGGCTCGACTCGCCGAGAGGGCCGGAAGGAGGCCGAGTTGAGCGCGGCCACCGCAGACGAGCCGCTGCGCGGGCGGCCGCTCAGAACGGTCTTCATGGCGCTGATGCTCGGAATGTTCCTGGCTGCGCTCGACCAGACGATCGTCTCGACGGCGCTGCCGACAATCGTCGGCGACCTCGGCGGCCTCAGCCACCTCTCCTGGGTCGTCACCTCCTACCTGCTCGCCTCGACCGTCTCTACGCCCATCTACGGCAAGCTCGGCGACATGTACGGGCGCAAGCCCGTCTTTCTGGCAGCAATCCTGATCTTCCTCGCCGGCTCGATGCTCGCCGGGCTCAGTCAGTCGCTGAGCGAGCTGATCGGCTTCCGGGCACTGCAGGGCGTGGGCGCCGGCGGCCTCATGGTCGGCGCTCAGGCGATCATCGCCGACATCGTCCCTCCCAGGGACCGGGGCCGCTACATGGGCCTGATCGGCTCGGTCTTCGCCCTCGCGTCGGTCGCCGGGCCGCTGCTCGGCGGCTTCCTCGTCGACAATCTCTCGTGGCGCTGGGTGTTCTACGTCAACATGCCGGTCGGGGCGCTCGCGGTCGCGATCGTCGTGTTCCGGCTGAAGCTGCACACGCCGCCGACGCGCCACCGGATCGACTACCTCGGTGCCGGGCTTTTGACCGGCGGTGTCGCCGCGCTGATCCTGCTGACGACGTGGGGCGGAAACCAGTACGCCTGGGGCTCGGCGACGATCGTCGGGCTCGGAATCGCCGGCGTCGCGCTGCTCGCCGCGTTCGTCTGGCAAGAGCGCCGCGCCGCCGAGCCGATCGTGCCGCTCACGCTCTTCCGCTCGAGCGTGTTCAACGTCTCGAGCGCGATGGGTTTCACGATCGGGATGGCGATGTTCGGCGCGATCATCTTCATCCCGCTGTTCCTCCAGCTTGTCTACGGTGCCACCGCAACCGGCTCGGGGCTGCGCATGCTCCCGCTGATGGCCGGCCTGCTCGTCGCCTCAATCGCATCGGGCCGCGTGATCAGCCGGATCGGCCGGTATCGATGGTTCCCGATCGCCGGCACTGCCGTGCTCGCCGCCGGCATGTATCTCCTCTCGCGGCTCGGAGTCGCAACAGCGCCGTGGCTCGCGTCGGCCTACATGCTGACCGTCGGGGTCGGCATCGGCCTCGTCATGCAGGTGCTCGTGCTCGTCGTGCAAAACGACGCACAACCGAAAGACATCGGCGTCGCCACGTCGACCGCGACCTTTTTCCGCTCGGTGGGAGGCTCTTTCGGCGTCGCGATCTTCGGCGCGATCTTCGCCTCCAGCCTCGCACGGCAGCTCGCGCGGCTTCCACCACGCGCAACCGCCAGGCTCGGCAGCGGCATCCACCTCAACCCGGAGCAGGCCAAGCACCTGCCGGCCGCCGTCCACGCGGATTTCCTCCAAGCGTTCGCCCACGCACTTCACGGTGTCTTTCTCTGGGGCACCGCGATCGCTGTCATCGCCTTCGCCCTCTCCTGGCTCCTGAAGGAGGTCCCGCTGCGTACGACGCTCCATCGGGCAGCCGAGGTGAGCGCCGGGCAGGCGACGGCCGGCGGCGCCAGCGCCGAAGCGATCGCCGAGCTGGACGTCCCCGGCCGTCGCGAGACCGGCTACTAGGGCTAGGAGCGGCACGTCGCCGACGCGAGCGACCGATCCGCGCCCAGCGGCGCGGTGGCCGACCGTCGGCCGAGCCGGCTGGCGTAGACTTGAGGGATGTGCCGGAATATCCGCAGCCTTCACAACTTCGAGCCTCCGACGACGCGAGACGAGATCCGCTCTGCCGCGCTGCAGTACGTGCGCAAGGTGAGTGGCATGCAGAAGCCTTCCCGGGCGAACGAGGCTGCCTTCGACCAGGCAGTGGAAGCCGTCGCGAGCGCGACCGAACGACTGCTCGAGGGGCTGGTCACGTCTGCGCCGCCGCGTGACCGCGAGGTCGAGGCCAAGCGGCGCCAGGCGCGTGCGGACGAGCGCTTCGGATCAGCCGCCTAGCGCCGCTGCCGGGCCCTGCCGGTCACGCCTGAGCCTGGCGTTCCTCTTCGGCGATCAGCTCGCGATGGCACGGCGCCCCGTCGAACGCTGCCAGGCCGAGCGGCGTCGCGCGGCGCGCCCGGCGGCGTCTCGTCAATTCGCGCCGGCGCCGCACCGTCGCCATCGCCGCGGAGGCACCGACGAGGCTGCCGAGCACGAATGAGCGGGCGCGTCCGCCTCGGTCCTCGCCGTCCATGAGAGACGATTGTAGGCCATGCGGATCTGCGCGCTCGGCGACCTCCTGCTCGACGTGATCGTCCGGCTCGAGGAGCCTCTCGCTCCCGGCTCCGACGTCCGCGCCCAGACCCGCACGGGCGCGGGCGGTCAGGCTGCCAACGTGGCCGCCTGGGCAGCGGCGCTCGGGGCCGAGGCCCGCTTCGTCGGCAAGCGCGGCACCGACCCGGCCGCCGAGGTCGTGTGCGCGGAGCTCGCGGGCCGCGGCGTCGAGCTTCTCGGCCCGGTCGGCCCGGGCGCGACCGGAGTCGTGGTCTCCGTCGTCGGCCCGGACGGAGAGCGATCGCTGGCGTCCGACCGCGGCGTCGCCCCCGAGCTCGCAGCAGACGACCTTGACGCCGTCTGGTTCAAGGGCTGCGACGTCCTGCACGTCTCCGGCTACGCCCTGCTGCGGACGCCCATCCGCGAGGCGGCGCTGCTCGCGACCCGGCTCGCGCGAGGCACGGGCGCGCAGATCAGCGTCGACCTCGCCGCCTGGACGGAGATCCGCGCGTACGGGCCGGTTGCCTTCCGCGAGCTGCTCGATTCGCTCGCGCCAGACGTGCTCTTCGCAACGGAAGCCGAATGGGAGATCCTCGGCGGCTCCTACCTCGCGGCGCCGCTTGCCGTACGCAAGCGCGGGGCGCGGGGGATTACGGTGCTCTCTGCGGAGGCCCGCCTCGACCTGGCCGCCGTCGAGACGGAGGCGGTCGACGCGACCGGCGCGGGCGACGCGCTCGCCGCCGGCTTCCTGCTCGGCGGCTCGCTCGAGGAAGCGGGCCGGCGGGGGCTCGAGGCGGCGGCGCGCTGCGTCGCCTCGCTCGGGGCGATGCCGTGATCGTCCTCTCCGCGGAGGTGCGGGAGGCGCTCGCGGCCGGCGGCGCTGTCGTCGCACTCGAGACGACGTTGATCGCGCACGGCTTCCCGGCGGGCGACGGGATCGAGGTGGGACTCGAGTCGGAGCGGCGCGTGCGGGCAGGCGGCTCAGTCCCGGCCACGGTCGGGGTCCTCGACGGAGCGATCCGCGTTGGGGTCGACCAGGCGGAGCTCGAACGCTTCGGGGCCGACGCACGCAAGTGCGGCCCGCGCGACCTCGCTGCCGCGGCGATCCAGGGGGCCGTCGGAGCGACGACCGTGGGCGGCACGCTCGCCGTCGCCCGCGTGGCCGGGATCCGCTTCATGGGCACCGGTGGGCTGGGCGGCGTCCACAGGGGCTTCCCCGCGCCGCCGGACGTCTCGGCCGACCTGGCTCAGCTGGCCCGGACTCAGGTCCTGATCGTGTCTGCCGGGGTCAAGTCGCTGCTCGACGTGCCTGCGACCGCAGAGGTGCTGGAGTCGCTCGGCGTACCGGTGCTCGGGTTCGGCACCGACGAGCTGCCGCTCTTCTACGCCGCGCGCGGCGGGCCGTCGGTGTCCGCGCGGGTCGAGTCTGCGGGCGAGGCCGCCCGGATCGCGGCAGCCCACTGGGGCCTCGGCGGAGCGGGTCTGCTGCTCGGGCGGCCCCCGGCCGATTCGCTTGACGACGTCGAGCCGCTGATCGAGCGGGCGCTCGCGCGCGCGTACAAGGAGGGCGTCAGCGGCCAGGCGGTGACGCCCTTCGTCCTCTCGTTCCTCCACCGGGAGAGCGGCGGCCGTACGCTGCGGGCGAACAAGGAGCTCGTCGCGGCGAACGCGGGTCTCGCCGCCGAGGTCGCCGCGGCGTCCACGACCTGTTGAGGCACGTCCCTAGCTCATCCCTACAGATCCCGGCCCGAGAAGGCGCGCAGTGCGATCCCCCCGACCGCCGCGAGGTAACCGGCCGCCCAGAGACGGATCCCCCAGCCGTGGACATAGGCGCCGCCGAAGGGCCCGAGCTGGAGCAGGAAGCCGGTCAACCCCGACGCGTGCGCGGTGATCTGCCGCAAGGCATCCTGGTAGAGCGCCTCGAAGGGCAGCACCCACGAGGCGATCGTCGCCGCGTGCTTGACCGCGTGGGAGTTGAGGGCGTGGCCGATCGAGCCGAGCAGGCCAGCGACGAGCCCGGCGCCGAAGAGCATGAAGACGGCGATCCCGTTTGCCGTCGCGGAGAGCACAACCGAGCCGAGCAGCGAGATCGCGGTCACGATCACGACCGCCGCGGCGAGCTCGATCCCGGGCGTGACGACCCGGTCGGGCCACCAGTGTCCGGTCGCCCCGGTGATCGCCATCGAGGCGAAGTAGACGGCCAGCACGTAGACGGTGCAGACCGCCGCCGCCCCGAGAAACCGGGCGACGAGCAGCGGCGAACGGCCGATCGGCCGGACGACGAGCGGCTGTAGGAGTCCCCGCTCAGCGTCCCCGGAGACGGCGCCGAGCGTGAGGAAAACCGCGAGCACGACGCCGAGGAAGAGCGTCGCGAACATCGCGAGCCCGAAGAGGAATGCTCCCGCGAACGTCCGCGTGTCGACGTTCGCGTCGGCGGGAGGCGAGATCGAGGAGAGGTCGCGGAAGGTGTAGTGGTTGACGAGCCAGAAGAGAAAGAGGAAGACGAGCGTCAGGACGAGCACGACGAGAAAGACCTTTCGCCGCAAGGCTTCCTGCATCCCGTACCGGACGATCGTGATCAGGACGTCGTCCCCTCGACCGCCTCCAGATACGTCTCTTCCAGCGTCGAGGTGAGGACGCGGACGCTGTAGATCCTGCGCCCCGCGGCGAGACGCTCGGCGACGAGCCGAGGCGCGTCCTCACGGCCGGCGCCCGCGATCGTCTCGACACCCTCCTCGGTCTCGATCTCGACGCCACGGGGCCGGGAGAGCTGGCCCGGGGTGCCGGCCGCCACGACCTTGCCTCCGAGCAGGATCGCGACGCGGTCGCAGACGAGCTCGATCTCGCTGAGCAGGTGGGAGTTGAGGAGAACCGCAACGCCGCGGCCTTGCAGCTCCTCGAGCAAGAGGCGGACGGTCCGGCGGCCGACCGGGTCGAGCGCGCTCGTCGGCTCGTCGAGGAGCAAGAGCTTCGGCTCGCCGACGAGCGCCTGCGCGATCCCGAGCCGCTGCTGCATGCCCTTGGACATGTCCTCAACGCGGCGATCGCGTGCGTCCGCGAGGGCGACGAGCCTCAGCAGCTCGCGCCGCTCCTCCGGCCCACCGGCCGAGCCGGCGAGACGCTGGTGGAGCTCGAGCACCTCGTCTGCGCTGTACCAGCCGGGGAAGCGGAAGAACTCCGCGAGGTACCCGAGCACGCGCCGCGCAGCCGCGGAGCCGGCGGGGGAACCGCAGATCTCGGCGCTGCCCTTCGTCGGGCGCACCAGCCCGCAGGCAATCTTCACGAGGGTCGACTTCCCTGCGCCGTTCGGGCCGAGCAGGCCCACAAGCTCCCCTTCTCGAACCTCGAGGTCGACACCGCCGAGCGCCTCGATCGCGCCGTAGCGCTTCAGGAGTCCGCTGACGGCGAGGGCGGCGGCCACGCGGCGAGTCTACGCACGGAAGGAGTGCGGCCGGCACAGACCACGGGGCAGGCGTGCGCGCTAGGCTCGTCGCATGCCCCGCGGCTACATGGAGGGCCCTGCCTCCGAGGAGGCGGAGCGCCGGGCCGAGGAGCTCGCGCGCGGGCCGGAGCCTGCGCGGCCTCCGGATCGCCTTGCCGTCTACGGCTCGACCGAGGAAGACGGCGAGCCGCACTTTCTCGGCTGGGCGGGCGAGGTGGACCCGGACGTGCTCTTCGCGAGCGGCCGCGCCTGGGGGATCGCCATCCGCCGGGTGGCCGACCCGGGCTAGCGGCTAGCTCAGCGTGGCCAGGAACTCGTCGATCGTCAGCGCCGGCAGAGTCTGGATCTTCGTGCTGCCGCGCGCGCCGAGTGCGACCGAGACGCGGGCCATCGTCTCCGTATCAGGAGCCTCGACGACGCTGACAAAATCGAACGGGCCGAGACAGGCCCACTGATGGAGCACCTTCGCGCCGAGCTCCTCAACGTCGCGGTTGACCTCACGGAGCCGATCGGGATTCGACTTCAGCGTCTGGACGCCCTGCGAGCTGAGTGAGGAGAGCAGGATGTACGTGGGCATGGGCCTCCGTTCGTCGGGTGCCCGAGTCTAGACGGACGGCCCGGCGGCCGAGCGAGCCGCCTGGTCAACGTAGAGCAGTGCAAAGCCGAGGAAGACAAGCGGTGCGATCACGAGGTCCGCGAGAAACGACGCGGTCCAGAGAGTCGCCTTGCCGGTGCCGCGCAGCAGGAAGAAGAGCACCGACTGGGTCAGGAACGCGACGATCGCGAGCGTTGCGAGTGAGCCGAGCGCGTGGACGAAGTCGACGCGTGCGAGCGTCATTCCCCGGACGAGTGCGGCGCGAAGACCAAGCTGCTCCGCGATTGCCGCCGGGACGGCGAGCCCGACAAACGCGAGCCAGGCGAGCGCCGGCAGCACGAAGAGAAAGACGAGAAACGGAACCGGCACGAACGCGACGAGGCCGGCTCCGAAGGGGACGGCGAGCATGCGCAACGGCGGCCGCTGCCCGAGGACGATGCACGAGGCACCGACGAAGGACACGCTCAGGACGGCGGCGCCCACGGTCGGAGTGACGACGAGCCGCGCCGTCCGCGGCAACTGGGCCGCGAGCAGCGTGAGCGCGGCTGGCAGGATACCGAGCGCGAGTGCCGCCCAGAAGCGCTGGCCGTAGAGCCGGATCGACTCGGCGACGAGCTGCCCGACGGTCCGGGTCTCCGGCGGCAGCGGCGCCGGAAGAGGCTCGGCCGCCTTCGGGTAGCTCGTCCTCGCCATCGCGTGTCACGCTAGACGCTGCGCCGGCATTGTGCCCGAGGGTGCCACGCCCCACGGGCCGATGTTGGCGCTGTGCGCGAGTCGACCGCGTTCCGATCCTCCCTCTCCTCTGGGGGTCGAGCCTCCGGCGCAAGCTGGCACGCGTCTCCGGCGAGATGTGCCGGATCGGTCACGGTGCGCCGGCCCCGTCATCGAGTGCAGCGACGAGGAGCGGGACGGCGCGCTCCAGCGCAGCGAGCGCGTCCTCGAAGCGCCAGCTGCGGCGGTCGGGCTCGTCGATCTCGTTCGAGACTGCGCGCACCTCGAGGGCGGGGATGCCGGCGAGCCTCGCGGCGCGCAGCACGGCGAACCCCTCCATCCCCTCGACGTCGCAGCCGCTCGTACCCCCCACCCGCGCGCTCGTGCCGATCGGGCGTACGGCGGCCGACGGCAGCGCCGCCTCAGCCGCACCGAGCAGCCGCGACGGCGGCTCGAGATGCGCTGCCACGAGCCGTGAGTCCGGGTCGCAGTAGAGCGACTCGGAGCCGATCACGAGCTGTCCCGGTTGGAGCCCGCGGCCGCCGCGGCAGCCGGCGATGCCAACCTGCAGAACCGCCGCGGGAGGCTGCTCGGCGAGCGCCCGCGCGGTTGCCGCCGCGGCATCGACCGGTCCGATCCCGCAGACGAGCGACTCCGCGCCGAAGGCACCGCGCAGCTCGGCCTCGGTCGCCGCCACGACAAGCAGCATGTCGGGACGGTACCCGGAAATCAGTCCGGGGCGAGCCGCGCCCGCTCCGCTCCCCGTCAGCCGCCGCGTCCGGAGCGGCGCCGAGTAGGCGGAGTTCGCACGCGGGCTCCATGCGGTTTCGGCCGGGCGCTGACGCCGGCCACGGGGGAGCCCGCCTGCTGGGCGAGCGGCAGAGCAACGATCAGAACGGACGCGTGCTGCTCGATCGGAGGCACGCGTCCGTTCCCGTACGGCTCTACGCGATCGCCGGCTCCGCCGACTCGATCTTCTGGAAGGAGAGCTCGACGCCGTGGGCATCGACAAGGATCGCGTCACCCTCGGCGAAGTCGCCCTCCAGCAGCCGCAGCGCCAGGGGATTCTCAACCAGGCGCTGGATCGCCCGCTTCAGCGGGCGTGCGCCGTACGCCGGATCCCAGCCGGCCTCGGCCACGGCCTCCCTCGCAGCCTCCGTGAGCTCGAGGCCGAGCCGGCGCTCGGCGAGCCGCTCCCGCAGCCGCGCGAGCTGCAGCTCGACGATCTCGCTGAGCTGCTCACGGGTCAGCGCCTCGAACTGGACGATCTCGTCGATCCGGTTCAGGAACTCCGGCCGGAAGAAATCGCGCAGCGCCTCGGCCGAGCGGATGTTGGACGTCATGATGATCACGGTGTTGCGAAAGTCGACCGTCCGGCCCTGGCCGTCTGTCAACCGCCCGTCGTCGAGGATCTGCAGCAGCACGTCGAAGACCTCCGCGTGCGCTTTCTCGATCTCGTCGAGCAGGACGACCGAGTACGGCCGCCGCCGGACGGCCTCGGTCAGCTGCCCCCCCTCGTCGTAGCCGATGTAGCCGGGCGGGGCGCCGATCAGCCGCGCGACGGTGTGCCGCTCCTGGTACTCGGACATGTCGAGCCGCACCATCGCGCGTTCGTCGTCGAACATGAACTCGGCGAGAGCCCTCGCGAGCTCGGTCTTGCCGACACCCGTCGGGCCGAGGAAGACGAACGAGCCGATCGGCCGGTTCGGATCCTGGAGACCGGTGCGGGCACGGCGCAGGGCGTTCGCCACTGCGGCGGCAGCCTCCTCCTGGCCGACGAGCCGCTGGTGGAGCCGCTCCTCCATGTGGACGAGCTTCTCCGTCTCGCCCTCGAGCAGCCTCTGGACCGGAATACCCGTCCAGCTGCCGACGACCGCGGCGATGTCGTCCTCGTCGACCTCCTCCTTGACCATCGGGCTGGCAAGCGGTTTGCCGTCGCGCTCGGCCAGCTCCTTCTCGAGCGCGGGCAGCTCGCCGTAGCGGATCTCGGCGACCCGTTGCAGCTCGCCGGACCGCTCGGCGCGCTCGGCCTCCATCCTCAGCTCGTCGATCCGCAACTTGATCTCGCCGACGCGCTTCAGCGCCTCCTGTTCTCGCGCCCAGCGTGCCGCGAGCTCGTTGCGCCGTTCCTTCGCCTCGGCCAACTGCGCCTCGATCGGCGCGCGCACCTCGCCGCGCTCGTTCCCCATCGCCGCGAGTTCGATCTCGAGCTGGATGACGCGGCGGTTCGCTTCGTCGAGCTCGACTGGGGACGACTCGATCTCCATCTTCAGTCGCGACGCGGCCTCGTCGACGAGGTCGATCGCCTTGTCGGGGAGCTGGCGGTCCGGGATATAGCGGTCGGACAGCACGGCCGCGGCGACGAGCGCGGCATCGCGGATCTCGACGCCATGGTGCGACTCGTACTTCTCCTTCAGGCCCCTCAGGATCGCGATTGTGTCCTCGACCGACGGCTCGCCGACGAAGACCGGCTGGAACCGCCGCTCGAGCGCCGCGTCCTTTTCGATGTGCTTGCGGTACTCGTCGAGCGTCGTCGCACCGACGCAGCGCAGCTCGCCGCGCGCCAGCATCGGCTTGAGCAGGTTCGCGGCGTCGATCGCTCCCTCGGCCGCGCCGGCCCCGACGATCGTGTGCAGCTCGTCGATGAAGAGGATCAGCTCTCCGGCAGCGTTCTTGATCTCGTTGAGGACGGCTTTCAGCCGCTCCTCGAACTCGCCGCGGTATTTCGACCCGGCGAGCAGCGCGCCGATGTCGAGCGCCCAGACGCGCTTCTCCTTGAGGCTCTCGGGGACGTCGCCGGTCACGATGCGCTGGGCGAGACCCTCGACGATCGCCGTCTTACCGACGCCGGGCTCGCCGATCAGAACCGGGTTGTTCTTCGTCCGGCGCGAAAGCACCTGGATCACGCGCCGGATCTCCTCGTCTCGGCCGATCACCGGGTCGAGCTTCCCGCTCTCTGCGGCCTCGGTCAGATCGCGGCCGAACTTCGAGAGCGCCTGATAGGTGCCCTCGGGATCCTGCGAGGCGACGCGCTGGCCACCGCGGATCTCCCGGATCTTGGCGAGCAGCTCTTCGCGCGGCACGACGTCGAGCGCGAGCAGCAGGTGATCGGAGGAGACGTACTCGTCCTCCATCCGCTTCGCCTCGTCGGCCGCCCGGTCGAGGACCCGGTTGAGCGCAGCCGACACGCGCGGCTCCTGCGCGGCGCCCTGGATGCGGGGCTTCTGCGAGAGTTTCGCCTCGGACTCCGCGCGCAGCGCGTCCACGTCGGCGACGAGCTGCCGCGGAAGCTCCTGGTCGAGCAGCGCGAGGAGCAGCTGCTCTGGATAGACCTCGGGGTTGCCATCGCGGCGCGCACGCTCGAGCGCGGCCGCCACGGCCTCCTGGGATTTGATCGTGAGTTTGTTGAAATCCATCTGCTACTTCCTTCGCGGTATGAGTTCGGTCGGCGGCCGGTAGAGCACCAGGTCACGCCGGTAGGTTCTGTGGACGTCCTCGATCGCGCGCCGCATCTCGCCCTCGAGGCGTTCCAGGCGGGCCTGCATCCTCTGCAGCTCGTCCCGGAGTCGGAGGACGTGCTCGACGCCGGCGAGGTTGAGCCCGAGCTCGGTCGTGAGCTGCTGGATCAGCTGCACCCGCTGGAGGTCGCGATCGGAGTAGAGCCGCGTTCCGCCGGCCGTACGCTTGGGCTGGACCAGCCCCTTGTTCTCGTAGATCCGCAGCGTCTGCGGATGCACGCCGACGATCTCCGCGGCGACGCTGATCATGTAGTGCGCGCGGTCGTGCATCAGCCGTACAGCGCCTCCCGCGGATTCTCGCGTGAGACCTTGTGGAGCGCCTGGAGCGCCTCCTTCTCGGCCTTCGTCAGCTTCTTCGGGACCGTGACCCGGACGCGCGCGATCAGGTCGCCCTTGCCGCCGCCCTTCAGCTTCGGCGCGCCGCGGCCCTTGATCCGCAGCAGCTTCCCGTCGGCAGAGCCCGCGGGGATCTTCAGCGAGACGCGGGGCCCGTCAGGGGTCGGCACTTCTACCGTCGTCCCGAGGGCGGCCTCGGCGTAGGTGACCGGAACGTCGATCAGCAGGTCGGCCTCGCCGCGGCGCTCGAACAGCGTCGAACCGGCGACACGGGTGACGACGTGGAGGTCCCCCGCGGGGCCGCCGTTCGCGCCCGGCTCACCCTTGCCCTTGAGCCGGATGCGGGTGCCGTCCTTGACGCCGGCCTTGATCTTGACGGTGTAGGTCTTCAGTCGCCGTTCGCGACCGGAGCCGTGGCACCTCGGGCACGGCTGCTCGATCACCGTGCCGTTGCCGCGGCACCGCGGGCAGGGCTGCGAGAGGGCGAAGAGGCCCTGGCTCTGCGAGATGACTCCGCGACCGGCGCACTCCGGGCAGATCACCGGCGCCGTCCCCGGCCGGGCGCCAGTTCCGCCGCACTCGCGGCAGGCCGAGTCGACCTCGACGGGGATCTTCGCCTCGAGACCGTGCAGCGAGTCCTCGAAGGAGAGGTTCACCGGTACCTCGAGGTCAGCGCCGCGCTCTGGCTGGGGCCGCGCCTGCCTGCCGCCTCGCGTACCGCTGCCGAACAGGCCCCCGAAGATGTCGCCGAGATCGCCGATGTCGAAGTCGCCGAAGTCGACGTTCGGCCCGCCGGGGCCGGGACGGCCGTTCGTCGTGCCGATCCGGTCGTACTGCTTCCGCTTCTCCGGATCGGAGAGGACGTCGTAGGCGCCCTGCACCTCCTTGAACCGCTCCTCCGCCGCCTGGTCGCCCGGGTTCTTGTCCGGGTGATGCTGGCGGGCGAGCTTCCGGTAGGCCTTCTTGATCTCGTCGGCGGAGGCGCCCTTGGCGACCCCGAGCGTGTCGTACAGCGTCCTAGCCATCGGTCTCCTGCCGCGGCCCCGCGATGACGACACGCGCCGGTCGCAGCACGCGGTCGCCGAGCCGGTACCCCTTCTGGAGGACGTCGATGACAGCTCCCTCCTCCCGCTCGGAGGGCTGCGACAGCAGCGCCTCGTGCACGTGGGGATCGAACCGGCCCTCGGTCCCGATCTCCCGGAGGCCCTGTCGCTCGAGCAGCTGCTCGAGCGAGCGGAAGACCAGGCGGACACCTTCTTCGAGGGTCCCTTCCTCGTGCTCGGCCGCTGCAGCGAGTGTCCGCTCGAGGTCGTCGAGGATCGGAAGCAGCTCCTTGACCAGCCGCTCGTTCGCGAGCGCGACGTACTCCCCGCGCTCGCGCGCCGCGCGCTTGCGGAAATTGTCGAAGTCGGCCGCAACCCGCTTGAGCTGGTCGACCGCCTGGTCGCGCTCGGCCTCGAGGGCGGCGAGACGATCCTCGCCGCCCTCCTCGACCGGAGTCTCCTCCTCGATGCGAGGCTCGTCCGCCATTAGGACGTCTTCGCCTCCTCGTCGATCACCTCGTAGTCGGCCTCTTCGACGACCTCGTCGTCGGAGCCGGGGCTGCCGTCGGACTGCTGGGCGCCTGCCTGCGCCTGCGCCGTCGCCTGCGCGTAGACGGCCTCCGCGAGCTTGTGCGAGGCCTCCTGCAGCGCGTCGGTCTTGGCGCGGATGTCGGCCACGTCGTCGCCCTCGAGCGCCTGGCGCAGCTCCATGATCCGGCCCTCGATCGTCGAGGCCTCGGACTCGTCCAGCTTGTCGCGGTGCTCCTTGAGCGAGCGCTCGGTCTGGTAGGCGAGCGTCTCGGCGAGGTTTTTCGCGTCGACCACCTCGCGCAGCTTGCGCGCCTCGTCCGCGTGCGCCTCGGCGTCACGGATCATCTGCTGCACCTCGTCCTCCTTCAGGCCCGAGCCGCCGGTGATCTGGATCTGCTGCTCGTTGCCCGTGCCGAGGTCCTTGGCCGAGACGTTGATGATCCCGTTCGCGTCGATGTCGAACGTGACCTCGATCTGCGGCACGCTCCGGGGCGCCGGCGGGATGCCGGTCAGGTGGAACTTGCCGAGCGTCTTGTTGTAGACCGCCATCTCCGACTCGCCCTGGAGCACGTGCACCTCGACGGAGGGCTGGTTGTCCTCCGCGGTCGTGAACGTCTCCGAGCGCTTGGTCGGGATGGTGGTGTTGCGCTCGATCAGCTTCGTCATGACGCCCCCGCGGGTCTCGATGCCCAGGCTGAGCGGCGTGACGTCGAGGAGCAGGATGTCCTTGACCTCGCCCTTCAGCACCCCGGCCTGGAGCGCGGCGCCGACGGCGACGACCTCGTCCGGGTTGACGCCCTTGTGCGGGTCCTTTCCGACGATCTCCTTGACCTTCGCCTGCACGGACGGCATGCGGGTCATGCCGCCGACGAGCACGACGTGGTCGATCCCGGAGGCGTCGAGCTCGGCGTCCTTCAGCGCCTGCTTGGTCGGGCCGACCGTGCGCTCGATCAGGTCGGCGACGAGCTCCTCGAGCTTCGCCCGGGTGAGCTGCAGGTCGAGGTGCTTCGGACCCTCCTGGGTCGCCGTGATGAACGGCAGGTTGATCTGGGTCGTCATAGTCGAGGACAACTCGATCTTCGCCTTCTCGGCGGCCTCGTAGAGCCGCTGGAGCGCCATCTTGTCCGCGGCCAGGTCGATGCCCTGGTCCTTCTTGAACTGCGAGACCATCCAGTCGACGATCGCCTTGTCGAAGTTGTCGCCACCGAGGTGGTTGTCGCCGGCGGTCGACTTGACCTCGAAGACGCCCTCACCGAGCTCGAGCACCGACACGTCGAAAGTGCCGCCGCCGAGGTCGAAGACGAGGATCGTCTGATCGGACTCCTTGTCGAGTCCGTAGGCGAGCGAGGCTGC